>JAIQGH010000203.1 GCA_020072655.1 Terriglobia bacterium
CCGCGCCGTTTCTCCGCTCGCGATTCAACATGTCTAATTTTAACTACTCGCAGGTGCTCTTCGTTTTCTTGTTTGCCTACGGACTCTTTCATCCAGTCATGGGACGTTTCATTGACTGGATTGGCCCGCGATTGGGGCTGGCCTTTTCGGTCATTTTCTGGTCCGTCGCCAGCATGCTGCACGCCACGGCTCGCGGCGTGTTTTCATTCGGAGTTTTCCGGTTCCTGCTTGGGGTGGGGGCGGCGGGCAATTTCCCCGGTTGCGTCAAAATCGTTGCCGAGCAAATCCCGGCCGACTTGCGCGCTTTGGCTACCGGGGTTTTCAACGTGGGCGCGGGACTGGGAGCCATCATTGCTCCGCCCCTTGTTGCCTGGCTGGTCATGGTTTACGGTTGGCAAGCGCCATTTCTGGCCACCGGAGGTATTGGTTTTCTCTGGGTTCTAGTCTGGCTGCTGTTCTACCGGCCCGGACGCTTTCCGGCTGGGGCAAAGGCCGTTGGCGACGCAAGCAAAAGCAATGACGGAACAGCCGCACTTCCATGGAAAGCGCTCCTGGGTTTTCGGCAAGTATCGGGTGCCCCAAGCGGGAAGATGGCACGCACACGTTTGGCCAGTATATGAACGGTAGAATCGCCGCTAGTCACGTGCTGCGATTTTTTGGCTGTGCACTACGTCGTTGGCGAGCCGGAGAAAGCCGACATGGTTTTACGCGCTATGCTCGAGCGGCAGGCGCGGGGTGAGTTTCAGAATGGGGTCAGAGACAAGCCCGGGGAAGGTATCGATTGGACGACGTGGGACGGCAAGCCTTGCGGTTGTGAAGGCTACTTGGCCGATAACTACCAGTTTCTCCTGGCTGTCCTCCTACGCGGACCCTCGTTCCGCGCCCGATACTACCGCCCTCTTGAGGGCGAGTGAAAGCCCTAACGTACGAAGCCTATGTATCGCGATCAGTGGAGAGGCGAAGCCAGCACTCCAGTCTCGCGGCTGAAAGCAGTAACTTGGTTGCTCGGATTTGCAGATTTCGGGTACGACAAGATCCGAAGCACCCGCCGATCCGGCGCTCTTGGTCGAAAAAGGATTGTTATTGTTGCTCAGATGGGAAGAACTCTTGAGGACCCAGGGCTGGGCCGGCTAGGGAAAAGCGTGAGAATCTGGCGGCTGGGCCCGTTCAAATGATGAGCAGCCATTTGTCGACGGTAACAACCCTTTAGAGAGGAGCAAGGACGAGATGAATGAAGGATATTTCCACCGCGTAACCCGTAAAACCCCGACTCGGCTATGGATTAATAACCCGACTCCTGATGATGCAGATCGAGCAATAGCGGCCGGTGCCATTAGCTGTACGACGAACCCGACTTACTCCGCTCATATGATTCGGGCGAAATCCGAATGCCCGCGTGCCCTGAAACTCATCGATGAGATCATTCAAAAGACCACGGACGACCGGAAAGCCGCCGACCTCGTCCAACAAGGGCTGGTCAAGCCGATCATGGATAAGTTCCTTCCGCTATACGAACGCAAGCCAGGGCTGGAGGGATTTGTCTCTATCCAGGGGGATCCTCATGCCGATGCGTATCCTGACCACATCATCAATGAAGCGCTACGGTTCCGCAAGCTAGGGAAGAACTTCATCACCAAGATTCCCGTCACGGAAGCTGGCCTGAAATCCATTGAAGTTTTAGTTCCCGAGAACATGCCGATCATCGCGACTGAAGTCTTTGCCATGGCGCAGGTGACCGAGATTTGCGAGCGCTATCGGCGGGTCTCGGAAAAGAGTGGGAGACGCCCTCCATTTTATGTGACCCACATCTCAGGGATCTTTGATGAGTATTTGACCAAGGTGGCAGAGCGCGACGCTATCTCAATTGCTCCGGAAGTGCTTCACGAGGCGGGCTGCGCCCTGGCCCGGAGACAACATCGAATCCTGCAAGAGCGAGGCTATCACGTGACCATGCTGGGAGGGGGCGCGCGCGGCACGCATCACTTCACCGAAATGGTGGGCGGCTCCCTTCACGTCACCATTAACTGGAGCACCGCTCAAGAGCTGCTGGAGGCTAATCCCCCCGTGGTTTCCCGCATGGATGCCCACATCCCGCAAGCGGTCCTGGAGGAACTCTGCGAGAAACTCCCTGATTTCCGAAAGGCTTACCTTGAGGATGGCATGTCGATCGAGGACTTCAAAGACTTTGGGCCTCTGCAATACTTCCGCGGGATGTTTGTCAAGGGTTGGGACACGCTTCTGCACACCATTAAAGAGCGCCGCCAAGATACGCTAGTAGGCCGTGGCGTCGGCCACTCCCACAACAGAGGATAAGCCCCTTGGGGAGGAAGGCCAAATCAGAATCACTTCTCGGCGGGTGCAAGTGCTTGCGGTGGCGGTACGCTGTCAGTTTGAGGGAGGCGGGCAACTCCAGTTCCAAGGAAGACCACGAGCTGGTCGGTGCGGCCGTTCGTGAGCCGATCCGCCTCTTGGCGCGCTACCAGTAGTGGGCGCGGTGGGAGGATTTTTGTGCGAACCATTCAACATTTACGGTTGAGGAAAATTGCAGCCGGAATTCTGGAGGGCGCTGGCGCAACCGCTCAGGAAGCCGCCATTGTCAGCGATGCGCTTGTCGACGCCAACCTGGACGGGCACGATTCTCATGGAATGGTGCGGCTTCCAGAATATGTGAGATGGATGGAGCGCGGAGTCATTGTTATCGGCGCTCAAATCCAGGTGCTCGACGAGACCGGGGTCTTCGCCGTAATCGATGGGAACTGGGGCTGGGGTCAAGTTGTGGGCAGGCAGGCCATGGAGGTCGCCATCGAAAAAGCCTCGAAGGCTGGGGTAGGCATGGTCTCCGTGCGTCAGTGCAGCCATCTGGGCAGAGCGGGGGACTATCCGCTGATGGCCGCGCGGAGAGGGATGGCGGCCATCATGTTTCTTAATACCCACGGCGCGGGTAGGATCGTGGCTCCCTGGGGTGGTCGCGAACGCCGCCTTTCCGCCAACCCCATTGCTCTGTCAGTGCCGCGCTCTTCGGGTGAGCCCATTTTGGTCGATATTTCCACGTGCGCGATTGCGGGCGGCAAGGTGAGAGTGGCGCTGCACAGCAAGAAGTCCGTGCCGCCGAACTGCATTATTGACGCCGAAGGCCGTCCTACGACCAACCCGGCTGACTTCTTTGGCCCGCCGGAGGGTGCCTTGCTCCCCTTTGGCGGGCACAAAGGTTTCGCCTTAGCACTGCTGAGCGACATCCTGGCTGGCGCACTCTCCGGTGCGGGTTGCAGCCGTCCCGATGCCACGCGCGTCGGCAACAGCTTCCTTGCCATCGTCATTGACATTCCCCGATTTCGCGATCGCAAAGCCTTCGACGCAGATGTGGATCAACTCGTCGAGTACGTCAAGAGTAGCAAGTTGGCGCCGGGGTTCACTGAGATTCTGATTCCCGGCGAGCCGGAACGAAGAGAGCGGGCGCACCGCGAAAGAGATGGGATTCCGATTGATGAGGAAACCTGGCGGCAAATTCATGAGACGGCGTCCCGATATGGCATCCGGGGTGAAAGTGTGTGTTCGCAGGTCTAGGCCCTGCCTGACCGAGGCAACATGCCACCGACGAGACCAGTTGAACCTAGGGGAAGTCGTCGCCGCAGAACTTGCCGGATGATGGAAGGGGGATTCCACACTCCCCTGATCGCCTCGCGCAACCGGCGCACAGGAAACGGACGCATACTCGATAGCTAAATGGAGGACAACTATGTCCGAACCACGCTCGTTCAAGGCGAAAATGCTTTCCGCTGGGGCGCTGGAGACCCTGAAGAACTACGATTCTTCAACCATCAGCAATGTGATCGAGTTGTTCAAGATCCGGCCGAATATTTCCGGCTATATGAACGCATCGATCCGCGCGATCTATCCGAAGCTTCCACCGGTAGTGGGCTACGCGACCACGGCAACGTTCCGGGCTGCTTACCCTTCCATCGAGGCGAACGTGTATCGGCGCAGCGCGGACTACATCGAACGAATGCAGGAAATCCCTGAGCCGAGGATGGTAGTCGTCCAGGATTTGGATGAGCCCCAAGCCGCCGCTGTGCTGGGCGAGGTGATGAGCCGACTTTACAGGAGGTTTGGCTGTGCGGGTTTCATTACCAACGGCGCAACTCGCGATCTGCTTCAAGTTGAGAAATTGGATTTTGCCGTGTTCGCCTCGTCGGTGATCGTGTCCCACGGATATCCCCATCTGGAAGAAATTCATGTGCCCGTCCACGTCGGCGGCCTTACGGTCCGACCGGGCGACCTGCTGCACGCTGATGCCAACGGCGTCGTACTGATTCCGAGCTCTATCGCCGAAATGGTGGCGGAAGCCTGCGAAGAGTTTTGCGCGGCCGAGGGCACGGTCATGGAATACTTGGAAGGCGAGAACGTTACCCCCCACGGTTATCGTGGAGTCTGGGAGAAGACTAAGAAGCAAATGGAGGAATTATCTGAGAAGGTTCGCAAAGAGCTTGCAGAACAGCAGCGATAATGGTGGAGTCGAGGGTGAGGACAGGACGCAGAAGAAGTCCTTGCGGCAGGCGTCGGACGGGCCAGGCGGCTGCTATGGTACACGCAGGAGTCTCGTTACAGGAGCGGGAAACAGCCAGGGGATAGGATCGCGCAACACGAAGGGGCTTCTGTTCCAAGCTCCAATAGCGAAGGGGACGATTTGCGACATCCCATAGAAACTTACGTGGAGCAGGCTTCAGCGGCAACAGCGACGGGTGAGAGCGTCACCGGTCCCCCAGAAAAGGCTTTTATCTCTTACAGTACACGGTGGCGGTGCGATCGTGGCGAGGCAAGAACAGCTCACCGTACGTTAATGTCCCGGCGTACTGAGGGTTGTGCTGTGTTTGGCCAGCCCGCGCTAAAGGCAAAATCGCGGCGTTACCGTGACAGCAGGGACTGAGTGCCGGCTGATCCACGTAATGCTTGGCCATTGCCGGGAGGCCACTTGACAAACGAGATTACTGGATTGGCCGGAAATGGCACCTCGATTTTCCCTGCCGATCCTTCGCATCCATCTTCGACCATGTCGACGCTTCTGTTGCTAACACTCCTGCTCGTTTCGACCGCCATCAGTTACATCGATCGCCAGGTTCTTTCAATCACCGCGCCGTTTCTCCGCTCGCGATTCAACATGTCTAATTTTAACTACTCGCAGGTGCTCTTCGTTTTCTTGTTTGCCTACGGACTCTTTCATCCAGTCATGGGACGTTTCATTGACTGGATTGGCCCGCGATTGGGGCT
>JAIQGH010000093.1 GCA_020072655.1 Terriglobia bacterium
CCGTCGAACAGGCGGTTTCCACTGAGGAGCCGGCCGTCGCGGCAAAATATGCTTTCCGGCTCGCCCAGTCGTTCAACAATTTCTACCATCACCACCACATCCTCAGTGAAGAAGACAGCGTCCGCCAGGCCATCCTACTTTTTCTCGTCGTCATCGTAGAAAAGACTCTGGCGCGCACACTCGACCTGCTGGGGATTGAAATTCCGGAACGAATGTAGTTGGATTCTCGACGGGGGGTATAGAGTTGGTGCGATTGCACCTCGGTAGCGGCGGGCGGAACTTGTCTCGACGGTGTCGGGAGCCCGGCATGCCCCGATGGATCGGGCGCTACAACTTCTCAACCCGCCAGCTTCAGCAGCATGTGGACGAGGGTTCGCAACGGGGCACCGGTGGGTCCCTTAGCAAGGAAGGGCTTCTCTTCATTTGACCACCGCGTCCCGGCGATATCGAGGTGGACCCAGGGGGTGTCGCCGGCAAATTCGCCCACAAACATCGCGCCAGTGATGGCCCCGCCGTAGCGTCCGCCGGTGTTCGCCAGATCCGCAATCAGACTCTTGTACTGCTCTCGATAGTCGTCGTCCACGGGCAACTGCCACATCTTCTCGCCGGCGTCGGCGGCGGCGTTTAGCACGCGGTTGACCCACTCCTGACTGGAGCCGAATACTCCGGTCGTGATGTTCCCCAGCGCAATCGTCACCGCGCCGGTCAGCGTGGCCGCATCAATCAGGGCCGTGCAGCCGAGCTGTTTCGCGTAGGTCAAAGCGTCCGCCAGAACCAAGCGGCCCTCGGCGTCGGTGTTCAGAATCTCAATAGTCTTGCCGGACATCGAGGTGATCACATCGCCGGGCTTATAGGCTTTCCCGCTGGGCATGTTCTCTGTGGCGGGCACGACGGCGATGACGCGGACGCGGGGCTTCAGTTGCGCGATGGCTTGCATCACCCCGAGCATCGTGGCGGCGCCGGCCATATCCGTCTTCATCTCGTGCATGTTCTCACTGGGCTTGATGGAGATGCCGCCCGTGTCGAACGTGATCCCCTTGCCGACGAGACCGACAACTAGCTCGGCGGGCGCCTCCGCGGGCTCGTAGTGGACGACGATCAGCCGCGGTGGCTCGTCGCTTCCCTGCGCGACGGCCCAGAAAGCCCCCATCTTCAGTTCGCGAATCTGCTCAGGGCCAAGGACTTGGCATTCGAGTCCGTAGAGCTCGGCCATTGTCTGCGCGCGCTCGGCCAGCATCGTGGGCGTCATTCTGTTGGAGGGCTCGTTGACGAGGTCGCGCGAGAAGTTCTGGGCTTCAGCGATAATCCGACCGCGCTCGAGCCCGGCCCGCACGGCCTCGCTGGGTGCGTGGCCCCCGGTCGCTAACGCGAGGAGATCGATTCGCCGCTCCACCTCACGCTCGGTGCGGTAGCGGTCCGCGTCGTAGTCGGCAAGGAGCGCGGCTTCCACGACCGCTTCGACGGATTCGCGGCGCGTCCCTTCGTTATCGAGAAGCCACGCCAGCTCGTGGATTCCGCGTCCGCGCAGGTGCCGGACTGCCGCACCCGCAACCCGGCGGAGCTGGGCATCGTTGAATTTCTGCCGCTTCCCCGCGCCCACCACGAGCAGTTTTCGCGCGGCCAGCCCTGCCGGGCGGTGAAGGAGCGTACATTCGTAACTCTTCCCGGTGATTTCCCGGCTGGCTTGAAGCTCTTCGATCGTGCTCCTCACCTCGGCGGGCAGCCGCTCGACTGTGCCGCTCGACGCCGGGGCATCCTCGAAGCTGTAAGCCATCAGAACCGGAGTTTGAATTTGAGCAAGAGATTCAGAAGAGATTTCGAGTTTCAAGGGTGGAGTGCTCCTTGGGAAGAATGAAATGCGCTCCGCGGCTTCTTTCCGTTAGCTATGCCGCCGGCGGTGCTCGTGAATCGCCTGCTCGGTCTCACGATCGATTGTCCGCCGGCGCGAGGCCTCGCGGCGGTCGTAGACTTTCTTACCTTTCGCCAGAGCCAACTCACATTTGATCAAGTTTTTCTTCAGGTAGAGCCGCAGCGGGATCAGCGTCAGCCCTTTCTCCTGCGTTTTTCCGGCGAGCTTGTTGATCTCTATGCGGCGCAGCAAGAGCCGGCGGTCGCGCAACGGATCGTGATTGAGGTAGCTCCCCGCCCGGTAGGGACTGATGTGGCAGTCAACCATCCAGGCTTCTCCGTCGCGGACCACGACGTAGCCGTCTTTCAAATTGGCTTTCCCTTCTCGGATGGATTTGACTTCCGTCCCGGTCAGCTCGATTCCCGCCTCGAATTTCTCCATCAGGTGGTAGAAGTGGGGCGCCTGCCGGTTGACAGCGAAGTTTCGGACCTCCGGCTTCGCGCTTTTAGCCGCCATGCCACCTTGCCCCAGTCGAGATGCTGTACGGAATCTTTCATGCTAACACACACTCGGGCGTACCGCACCCGCGCCGCCCTCCACTAGGCCGACCGGAAGGGGCTGATGTCGCGTCGGTTTTTTCCTCTTGCAGGGGGACGACCGCCCGGACGAGGCGCAGTTTTAGGGTGCGGTCTCGGCCGACAGGTTCTTCTCAATCGCTCGGCCAAGCGCGAGCAGCGCTGGGCTGACTTCCAGGGCTTCCTGGTAGGCGACCAGCCGGACGAGATATCGGCCTTTTCGGAACACCAGACTCGCGGGGTAGAGCCGAGCTTCGTCGCCCACGGCGGCGTGCTGCGCGTCCGTGGACGACTCGGCTTCGAGGAGTTTGCGCGGCCCCTCGGCCGTCTTCATGATGTGAATGTCCGCCACGGCGTCGATCTTGTCCTGGTAGCGATAATCGGTGGTCAATGTTCTCTCGACGCCCACCTGCAGGTAGCGTTCTGCGTCGCCGTCGATGTATTGGGAGAGATTCTCGGCCAGGAAGGTGCGCGTCGCGCTGGACTTCGCCCAACCCGCGACCTCGCCGGATCGCGGGAAGATCTCGTCGGCCTTGGGGGCTGATGTGGACTTGCACGAGGAAAAGAGCATCAACGCGACGATGACCGTCACGACCACGAATCCCGGACCCCGAACTCCGAATTCCGAATTCCCTATTCCCAATCCCGAGTCCCGAACCCCGAGCGCCGAACCCCGAATCCCGAGTCCCGTTCTTCTCATGATGCCTTTCTCCTCGGCCCCCGCAGAATGATCTGGTTTGTCTTCGAGCGGCTCTCGCCGATGCTTGTGACGTAGACGGCGGGCCGGTCCTGCAAGGGACATGCAAATTCACATGCGCCGCAGCCCACGCAACGTTCCGGGTCGACGTTGGGCTGGCGGACTTGTTTCGGGTTGCCCTCCGCATCAAAAACCTCTGCGGGGCGCAGGTAGATTGCTTTGGGCGACGTCGGGCACCACTCCTCGCAGACGATGCATTCGGTCGCCATAGACCAGGGCAGGCAGCGCCCGCGATCGTAGAACGCCGTGCCGACTCGGACGGGTTTGGCGTTCTTGTCGGCTCCGGCAGCGGCCCAGCCCTTCTCCGTCGCATTGATTTCCCAGATGGCGCCCGTGGGGCAGACCTGGCTGCACAACACGCAGCTCGGCTCGCAATAGCCAATGCGCGGGACGAGCACCGGAGTCCAGAGTCCTTCGAGGCCGGCTTCGTTGAGGGTGGGATGGAGCGCATTGTTCGGACAAACCTTCATGCACTCGCCGCAACGGATGCAACGCTCCAGGAAATGCTTCTCGTCTAACGATCCGGGCGGGCGAATCAGGCGCTCGTGGCGCTCCACGGCCAGGCCCGGCGCGCTGCGCATGAGCGGCAGCGCCGCCGCGCCCGCCAGAGCGCTGGCAAGCGCTTTGCGGCGCTGCAGGTCCGGGCCCTCGACGGTGGTGGGCGTGCCAGGAAAGAAGCTGAACTTGATGCCGCTCTCCGGGCAGTCGCCAACACAGTTGAAGCACAGGTGACACTCGGCCTTGCGCCACTTGGCGCCCGGAATGGGATCGTCCCCACCCTGGCAATCAAGCAGGCAGCGGTTGCACTCGTCGCAGTGGCTCGCGTGCTTTTCCAGCCCCAGGATCGACCAGCGCGAGATCAGGCCCAGCAAGCCCCCCAGCGGACACAGCGCTCGGCACCAGAAACGGGTGATGCGAAGGTTGAGCACCATAATGGCTACGAAAAGCAGGCCCAGGAACCACGCTTGCCGGAAGTACGGCTGCTTGAAGCTGAGCAGGATCAGGCTGAAGAGGAATTGGAGCCCGCTGGCCAGGTAGCCTAAAGGGGTCGAATGCGTACTGTAGAGCAGGTCAAAGAACGCGTTGAAGCTCAGGTTCAGGCCGGGCAGAATCGAGAGCCCGAGCGAGCGGACAAGGAACGAAATGGGGTCGAAGAGTCCCGCGATCGCGCTGCCCAACAGGGCCGCGATGAGCACGGCAGTCAGGATGTAATACTTCAGAGTCTGCCAGCGCTTGTAGCGGTTCGACTCGATTCGCGCCCGGCCGCGCTTGTGCTCGGATTTCCAGCTACTGAAGAAGTGGTTGAGCGTCCCCAGCGGACAAATCCAGCCACAGAAGAACCGCCCCAGGAAGAGCGTGGGGATGATGATGACCAAGCTCCACAACAGTCCTTTGTAAAGCGCTCGGCTGGCCAGCACATTGACAATCGCCGCCAGGGGATCGGCCTGGAGAAAAATGTTGACCGGATACGGAAGACGTATCTCGCCTGCGACGGCCTTGAATGATCCCCGGAATTCGGTCCGGAAGAGGAGCAACAGAAAAAGAGCGAGGAAAACGATCTGAGAGACCTTCCGGAGCTTGGGGAGACTCTGTTGGCTCATGCCGTGATGCCTGACCTCTTCGAGAACCAGCACCCTCGTCGCCAACCGGATGGCTGTCGGCAGGACGGGAGAGCTCTGTGCAATCGATTGAAGCTCAAAGGTTTACCTCCCTGGCAAGCCTCCTGAAGGTCGAGATCCCTCCCCGTGCTTGGGGTTTATGACCCAGCCCAGACCCCGGCTGAGGGGTGCAGGCAGGCGTACGTTGCAGCCAAGGACGACGAGACGCGCTCAGCCGACATGCTCCCGCGCAAGGGGTGCCCAGCGGGGCAGACAGATCAGGACCCACGCCATTGGCGCGTGTCCTATGCAGTGACCACGGAGGTTCTAATGTCCTCAAACTTAAGTCGCCCCAACCCGCGCTCCTGAGCGAGCCTGAGATAAAGGAGCCGGCTCGCGTCGAGATCCCAATAAGCCTTGGCAATGTAGGCGTCAAGGGCCACGGGATCCGTGGACGCGACGACGGTCTTTTTGAGAGCGATATCGCTGAGGTTTCCGCCGGTGGGGCCGTTGCGCAGAAGGACGCGAAAGGCATCCATGATGGTCAGCGTGGGACGCATGAAGTCGGCGAGATCGGCGAGGCTCTCGTGAATGCGTTGATGAAACCGGTGGCGCGGTCCACCCAGGATGCCATACCAGTTCTTCATGCCCAGCGTGACGCCGGTCAAGCTGTGGTGCTTGGCGATGGGAAGGTTGATCATCTTGTCCGCGGTGAGGAAAGGCTCCAATACCGGCCAACTGGTCACGACATCGCCGCGCAGATCGACTTCCTTGAACATCCTTTCCTCGGGCAGGATGATTTCCGCTCCCTCGGCCCGCGCCGCCGCCGCGATGCCGCTGCGCTCGAAGCAGCGCCGCGGGTCGTTACAACTTACGTCGGTGACGACCACCTTTTTCGCGCCTGCGTCCAGGCACAGTCGAACGACTTCGGCGACAACCTGGGGGTTTGTGTTGGCGGCTTGCTCGGGCGTACGATCCCAGGCGATGTTGGGCTTGACCACGACGACATCGCCGCGCGAAACAAAGCGCTTGACTCCGCCCACGGCCTCGATTGCCTTGCCAACCAGCGCCCGCGGGTCTTCTCCCTGGGCCACGGCCATCTCAGGAAGGTTGGGGTCGGCGAGAATCGTGAAATGGGTGGTCACAGTGGCGGCAAGCGTCTCTTCCGGGCGCCCACTGCGGCTTTTCAACCACCACGCCAGCCCGCCCGTCGCCGCGCTCAAGCCTCCCAGCCGCAGGACCTTGAGCAACGCCTCGCGGCGGTTGGTGGATTGATCCTCATGGTTCATAATCCAAACTCCGGTGGTTGCTGTGGCGCCCGGATTCGTCAGGGCACCGTGCCGGGGTGAAACCCGGCGCTACCTTGTCGTGGCACCGAGCCATGACGGTAATTGTATTGTGATGGAAGAGCAAGAGAAATTCCAAATCGCGAGATTACGTCCTCTGGGGCTTCCGCTCGACCTGGCGGCCATGATGACGCTCATCGGCTTCACGGCCATCGTCGCGCAGATCGTTTTGATGCGCGAACTCATCGTGTTCTTTTACGGGAATGAGATTTCCCTGTGCCTGATCCTCGCGAACTGGCTCCTGTGGACGGCGGCAGGCAGCAGCCTCGCGGGACGGGTGGCGGAGCGCGTTCGCAATCCCCGGCGTCTCGTGGCGGGCTTGCAGGTGGCGATCTCCCTGGCGATGCCTTTGACGGTCCTGGCGGTGCGTGGAAGCAAGAGCCTGTTGCAGACGATACCGGGCGAGCTGCTCGGGCCCGAGCCGATGTTTCTGACCTCACTCGGCGCCCTGAGCTTCTTCTGCCTGATTTCGGGATGCATGTTCGCGGCGGGCAGCAGGCTTTCGAGGGATGCGATTTCCACCTCCACGGCTGCGGCCACCGGCTCGGTGTATCTGTTAGAAGCAATCGGCTCGGGGATCGGCGGCTTCGCGGCGAGTTTGGTGCTGATCGAGCACCTGGGAGCATTTCAGATCGTGTTCGTTCTGGCTTTACTCAACCTGCTCGCGGCTTGCAGCCTGCTCTTACGCCGGGGCTTGGTGCGCCGGGTGGTGATGGCGGCCCTCGTTGGTGTTTTCGGGTTCGGGCTGCTGCCTTTCGCTGCGCCATGGGTGGAAGCCAACTCGCTCGCACAGCTCTGGAAGGGATTTCGCCTGGTCGAGTCCCGCAACTCGCGTTACGGGAATCTGGTCATCGTGGATACCGAAGGAACTCGCAGCCTTTACGAAAACGGACTGGTTGTGGCCACGGTTCCCGACGCGGAAGCCGCGGAAGAAGCGGTGCACTTCGCGCTGCTCGAACATCCGGCGCCCAAGCGCTTGCTGCTCATTGGCGGCGGGATCAATGGCAGCCTGAAGCAGGCGCTCCAGCATCCGAGCCTCGAGCGTGTCGACTACGTGGAGCTCGATCCCGCCATCCTCGGCTTGGCGGAGCAATACTTCGCCGGCGCGTGGGCCGTCGCGCGGGCGGACCCGCGAGTGCACGTCCATAATCTCGATGGGCGCCTGTTCCTAAAAACGGCGAGCGTGACCTTCGACGTCATCATCGTGGATCTCCCCGACCCCCAGACCGCGCAACTCAACCGTTTTTATACGCTGGAATTCTTCCGGGAGGTAAAGCGCCGGCTTGAGCCGGGCGGGGTGTTCTCCTTTCAGGTCGCAGCGGCGGAGAATTACATCAGTTCCGACCTTGCCGCCTTTCTGCGGTGCCTCGCGAAAACGCTGCACGCCGTTTTCCCCGAAGTCACCGCGGTGCCGGGAGCCACAGTGCATTTCTTCGCCGCCACGACGCCGGGAACGCTTTCAAGCAGGCCTGACGTGCTGATCGAGCGGCTGCGCGCGCGAAAGCTTCGGACGAGTTATGTGCGCGAATATTTCCTGCCGTTTCGCATGTCACCCGACCGCATGCTTGATCTCGAGCAGCAAATCACGCCGCGCTTCGACACGCCGGTGAACCGCGACTTTGCGCCCATTGCTTACTACTTCGATGTGGCCCTGTGGAGCTCGCGTTTCCGCACGGCTTCGCGGCGCTGGTTTCACCGGCTTGCCGACGTTCCCTTCGGGGCGCTGACCGCCGGTCTCGTGATCACACTGGCTGCTCTTGCCTTGATTCTTCTGGGACTTGTGCGATGGCGAAGCCGTGGTGACGCGCTGGCCTCGACCCTTGGGCAGTTCAGGCTCGCCGCGGGCGCCTGTGTAGGAGCGATGGGGTTCACGCTGATCGCTCTTGAAATCCTACTCCTGCTCGGATTTCAGGCCCTCTACGGGTACGTCTACCAGCAACTCGCGATGCTGATTGCCGCCTTCATGGTGGGAATGGCGCTGGGCGCGTGGCTCGCTACGGCAAAGGGAACGCGAGCGGCTGCGGGCGAGGCAAAGGCAGAAGGGAGAGGCTTGCTTCCAACCCTAAGGGGCGTGGTCCTGCTGCAATTTATGGCAGCCCTTGCGCCGCTCCTGCTGTTCGTTTTGTTCAAGGCATTCGCTGGCGTCGAAAGCAACTTCACGACGTTTGTCGTCAGCCGCATCGCCTTCCCAGGGATGGCAGTGCTTTGCGGGTTGCTGGGAGGGTATCAGTTTCCGCTGGCGAGCCGCATCTACTTCGCCGGGAAATCAAAGCGCAGTCCGGGAGCGCTCTATGGGCTGGACTTGCTCGGCGCGTGCGTGGGAGCCGTCCTGCTGAGCGCCTACCTTTTTCCGGTCTACGGCTTCCTGCGCAGCGCGATCCTTATTGCCGTATTGAACCTTGCCCCGGCATTCCTGGCCGTGTTCCCTGCTGCTCGGAAAGAGGAGCCGCAAGGTTAGGCGGTTCGGGGCGGGTGTGCTCACCGAACACCAGCGCGGTGAACATGAAGATATCCGTATCCTCATCTTTCCAGGCATTCGTCGGCAGGCCAGCCTTCACACACGTTTGCTCGAGGAACGTCATGCGATCCCAGTGCTCCTCGACGGGTACCTGAGGGAGAAGCAGTCCTTCCCGGTCGCCCTTTCGCATCACCAATCCGTGCTCGCCGACCTTGATTTCCTTGATGTCGGTGACGCGGCGCAGCGGCGAGAGCACCGAGACTTCGTACTCGAGTTCATTCAATTCGCGGAGTTCCACCGGCGAGAAGCGAGGATCCTCGAGCGCCGCCGCGGCGGCCACGTCGCGCACCGTCAGGTAGAGCGGCTTCATCGGGGCGATATAGCCAATGCAGCCGCGCAAACGCCCATGTTCCTTCAACGTGACGAAGGCGCCACGATCCTGCTCGAGGGCACCGAGGCCGTCGGCTGAGACCGGGACAACTCGGCGATCTTTCACCGCAAAATAAACCGACTGCTTAGCGATTTTCATGAGCGTGTCTTTCTCAGATTGGCCGAGTGAGAACGCCCGCGTCTTCTCTTTGCCCTTCGACTTTTCCACATAGAGCGCCGTCGCGCCATATCCAACCACGCGGCTCTTATCGCCCGTGACGTCGCCGGAGTTGGCGTACTTCAGAACTTTGGCGCGATTCGCCCCCAGCCGCTCGGCGGCGATCATCGCCGCGACGATGGGCCCGCCGCCGCAAGCCTCCCAAAGGCGACGCTCGAAGTTCTCCGACATGTTGAAGTAGTCCCACTCTTCGATGGCGTTCAGCACCTTGTGATCGAGTTGGACAGCGTCGTTGTACGGGTGATAGTGCGACAGGTCGGAACTGGCGACGATCAGCGTCTCGCCGGACGGCGGTGCGCCCTTCGGCTGCCCCTGCTGGATCAGTTTGGCTAGCGCGATACCCAGCGCCCGCTCCATGTCGTAGTTCTGATCGCCCATGATGATGGGCACGAGCTTGAACTCGCCGAGCGTCCGCTCGAGGAAGGGAAGCTCCACCTCGAGCGCATGTTCCCCGCGGCCCTGAATGATACCGTGACCTTGCCCCGAGATCTTGATGAGCGAACTCATGCCCGCCAACTTCTGGGCAAAGTCTTTGTCAACGGGAATTGTTCCCAGGGGGGTCGCGTAGGCGTCGCCATCGTAGATCGAGCTAAACGGAAAGGCTTCGATGTGGGACGGCGCGATCACCACGACGCGCCCAATCTTGCGGCCTTTCAACTGCGCGAAAGAATAAGCCGCCACCTGCCCAGAAAACTCATAGCCCGCGTGCGGGGCGGTGATCGCCACCAGCGTGCCGTCAAGGGGCTCGACGGTCGCCCTGGCGAGGAATCCATCCACGGTTTTGGCGAGTTCCTTGGCGTCACCGGGATAGAACGATCCTGCCACCGCAGGCTGGCGGACTTTCTCCGTGCCCGTCGCAGCCAAGAAGATTCCTGCGGCGCAAGCCGAAACAACCAACACGGCAAAAGACAGCTTCCTCAAACGTGATCCGCTTTTCATGGTGCAACCTCGGGCGAGGGTCTGCGCAGGACGTGTTGGTGGTGACTCGGCTGTCCTATCCGCGATGTTCCGGTGGCATAGCTTCTTCCAGTAAGCTGACTAGGCTGGGGAGTTCCCCTGTCACGGTGCGCCACACAACATCCTCATCGACAGCCATGTAATCATGCACCACCTTGTGTCGCATACCTACAATGGCCTTCCAAGGAATCTGCGGATGCGCTTCGGCAAAGCTTGGTGAAACCCTGCGCGCCGCCTCCCCGATGACTTGTGCCAAATGGGCAAGCGCGAGCCGAAGAACCTCATCTTGGTCATAATCCGCGCGTGATTTTCCCTCCACCAACCGCAGGGCCTTCCGCGCCGTGTCCAGCATGTGGCCGACGTACACCCAATCGTCACCTTGCATATTGAACCTTGGCCGTGGCGAGAATTCGGTCGCGGATGCGGTGGTTGAGGAACTTGAGGGTCACCAGATCGACTCGGCGTCCGCCGAAAATCTGGGATAGTTCCTGCTCAAGCTCCGACAAGTGGAAGAAGCCCGGGATGTATTCCGGGTCGAATTCGACCAGGACGTCAACATCACTGTCTGCGTCGAAATCTTCCCGCAGCATGGAACCGAAGAGCGAAAGCTTGCGGATGTGGTTTTTCTGGCAGAACGCCGCAATTTCTACAGCCGGAATCGGCACACCATGCGTCATTTCTTGCCTGTTGCGTGTCTTTGGGCGCGCTCCTTGGCATTTGTAACCTTACTCCATTGGGGCTTGGCGCGCTACCCCCAGACACCGGGGATGGGTGTTTGGCAATTCCGGCACTTGCCATTCTTGAGGTTCACCACGCCGACCGTGTAGCCGACGCGCTCGACGACGACCTTGCGGCACTTGGGGCAGTAAGTGCTCTCGGCGGGGTGGCCGGGGACATTGCCGATATAAACATAATGCAGCCCCTCCGCGTCGGCGATGGCTTTGGCGCGTTCCAGCGTCTCGAGCGGCGTGGGCGGGAGATTCTTCAGCAGGTATTCAGGATGGAAACGCGAGAAGTGCAAAGGAACGTCCACGCCCAGGTCCGCTTTGATCCATCGCGCCAGGCCTTTGAACTCCTCGTCGCCATCGTTCAAGGTGGGAACTACCAGATAGACGATCTCCGTCCACATCCCGAGTTTGCGGATCGTCACCAGGGCGTTGAGCACGTGCTTCAATTCGCCGTTAACAACTTCCTTGTAGAACTTCTCGGAGTACGCCTTGAGGTCCACCTTGATCGCGTCCACGGATTTTGTGAGTTTCTTCAGCGGCTCTTCCATGATGTAGCCGCCGGTCACGACCACACTGCGAACCCCCACCTCATGGGCCGCGCGCGCCGTGTCCACCATGTACTCGTAGAAAACCACCGGCTCGCTGTAAGTGTAGGCAATCGCCGGGCAACGGTTCTCCTGCGCCAGCCCGGCGATTTTGGCGGGCGGCGCGTAGGTGGCGCGAACCTGCTCGGGACGCACCTGGGAGATTTCCCAGTTCTGGCACATCTTGCAGTTGACGTTGCACCCCGCCGTGGCGAGGGAAAAAGCCAGCGTGCCGGGGAGGAAGTGGAAGAAGGGCTTCTTCTCGATCGGGTCGATGTGGGCGGGCACCACGCGCGAATGCACCAGCGTGTAGTAGGTGCCGCCACGATTCTCGCGCACCCCGCAGTAACCCCGCTCGCGGTCGTCAATGACACATTCTCGCGGACACAATTTGCACTTGATCTTCTTGTAGGGCTGCTTCTCGTAGAACTGGGCTTCCTGGATGAACTGAGCGTCGCTTTCCGCGGGGGGAGCGCCGAGCACAGGCGACGCAAGCGGCACGCCAACGAAGGCCCCGGCACATCCCGCCAGGCAGGGGAGTGCCGCGGCCTTCAGAAAAAACCGCCGGTCGTAGACCGGCGCTACAGCCGAATCCGCTCTTCTATCGCCGGTTCTTTGAGCCTTCATGCTTTACCCTTCAGACTTCCCGCACCTCAATCTTCTTCGGGTCATTCGTCCCCAAGCGGTGATTGGCGTCCGCCGCTCGCGCGATGTAGGTCGGCTCCCGCTTCATTTCCTTGAGCGATTTCATCCCCTTCTCGGCGCGCTTGCGCTCGATGATCTGCCAGCCGATCGAGTCGAGCGCCACCGGATCGCGCGCCACCAGCACGCCGTTAAACGGCCAGGTCCACTGCGGCATGAACGACGGCCCGCCTTCGTACTCCGCCGTCGTGGCATCACAGATATGCAGCCGCACTTTCTGCCGGATGGGCGGCAGCATATTCACATCGGCGATGTAAGGGTCGCCGCCGTTGGTATGGTACTTGTTCGGGTTATGGATCGCTCCGAACATGTTCTTGAGCGCCATGGTCACGCCGGCGATCCCATGGTCCTTGAGGACGGGCAGGCTGATGACCACGTCGCAAACCCGGGTGAGCGTCTTGCTGAGCA
>JAIQGH010000204.1 GCA_020072655.1 Terriglobia bacterium
GTCTTTCAGGACCAGGAGTACAAGTACGGCTCTCTTGGCAACCCCGACCCGCAGATTCGCAAGAACGCGTTGCAGCATATCCTGGATTGCGTCGAAATCGGCAAGCAGACGGGCAGCCGGGATGTGTCGCTTTGGTTCGGGGACGGGTCCAACTACCCCGGCACCGCAAACATTCGACATCGGCGGCAGTGGTTCGAGGAAGGGCTCAAGGAAACGCACGCGCACCTGTCACCCCAGCAGCGCATGCTGGTCGAGTACAAACCCTTTGAACCAGCGTTCTACCACACGGACATTGCGGACTGGGGGATGGCGCTGTTCCTGGCTCGGGCCGCTGGACCGCGCGCGCGTGTGTTGGTGGACACCGGCCATCACTATCAGGCCCAGAACATCGAGCAGATTGTTACCTGGCTTCTCAGCGAGAACATCCTGGGCGGTTTCCACTTCAACGACCGGCGCTATGCGGACGACGACCTGACCATCGCGTCCATCGATCCCTACCAGGTGTTCCGCATCTTCCACGAGATCGCCTACTTCGAATGGGAAACCGGGGCGCGCGCTGACATCGCTTACATGATCGATCAGAGCCACAACCTGAAGGGCAAAATCGAAGAGATGATCCAGACCGCAGTGACCGCGCAGGAAATGTACGCCAAGGCTGCCCTGGTCGACCACGCGGCGCTGGCCCGCCACCAGGAAAAGTGCGAGTTGATTGACGCGGAGGAATGCCTGAAGCAGGCCTTCGCGACCGACGTGCGGCCGATGTTGCGCGAATGGCGGCGCTCGAAGGGGCTTGCCGAAGACCCCCTGGCGGCGTTCCGTCAGTCCGGCTACCTCGAGCGCATCGCCCGTGAGCGCGGCGAGAAGAATAAGTCGGCGGTGGCGAGTTACGCCTGAGATCTCCAGGCCACCCGCGCACCGAGCTCCAGGCGGGCAAGCTTTGCATGCTTGGTCCCGCTGGACGGCTATCTCTTTACCCGTTATCGTCCAGCGGGACTCCGCGCTTCCGTATGATTTCGTTCGCATTCCTATGGGCTAATCATGAAGTTTCTGAAGGACCTCTGGGACGAGACCCAAGCCACGCAGTGGACCTTCACGGGATTTCCAGCGCGAATTCTGGCGGTGAAGGGCAGCGGCGGCGACCTGGGCAGTACGGGCAAGCGGGGCTTCGCGCTGCTCTACCTTGACAAGCTCGAGGCGCTTCAGAAAGTCTACCGCGGACGCGACCACGAAGACGAGATGGTGAATTACTATCCGCGGGCGGCCTTCGGGGAGAGTCGCGTCGCGCCCTCCATTGACACGCCCTTGCACGCCTACCTGCCGTTTGCGTGCGTTGAGCACCTGCATCCCGACTGGGGAATCGCTGTGGCCGTGAGCGCTGACGGGAAAGAAAAACTCGCGGAATTCAACCGGCGCTTCGGACGCCGCCTTGCGTGGCTCCCGTGGCAGCGTCCCGGCTTTGAGCTGGCTTTAAGGCTGCGCCGTACCATTGATCAGAACCCCAGCTGCGACGGGGTCGTCCTGGGCGGGCATGGCCTGCTCACCTGGGGGGACAGCCCGCGCGAGTGCTACTCGAACACCCTCATGATTATCGACCAGCTCGGTGAATTTGTGCTGGAGCACCAGGCACGCCTTGGCGGGCGCTTGTTTGGTGGCGCGCGCATCACGCCACGCACCCGTGCCTCGAACATTGCCATTGCTGTTCTGCCTTTCCTGCGCGGCAAACTCGCCACCGAACGCCGCTCCATCGGCCACTACAACCCTTCCCCAGACGTCATACAGTTCGTAAACTCGCAGGACGCAGAGCCGCTCGCCCGGCTCGGCATCAGTTGTCCCGACTACTTCCTGCGCACCCGCATTCGTCCTCTTTATATCGATTGGAACCCGGAAACCGATGGGGTTGACTGCCTGAAGGAAAAGATTGCGGCGGGCACGGAGAAGTACCGCGAGGAATATGTCGCCTACTATCGCGACTTTGCTCGGCCAGATTCACCGCCGCTGCGCGACCCGAACCCTTCCGTGGTACTCGTGCCTGGCGTTGGGATGTTCACGTTCGGCAAGAGCAAAGCGGAAGCCCGCATCACCGGCGAGTTTTACGAGAGCGCCATCCACGTGATGGCCGGAGCGACCGCGCTGGGTGAAGGGAACCTTTGGGGAGGTCCCGTCCCGCAAGCGTTGCGGCCCGAAGACTCGAGCCAGTTCGCGAGCTTCAATAATTACGTTGCGCTGCCTGTCTCTGAGGCCTTCCAGATTGAGTATTGGGAGTTGGAGGTGGCGAAGCTGTGCCGCACGTTGCCGAAAAAAGAACTGGGCCGCAAGATCTTCCTCGTGGTCGGGGGCGGAAGCGGCATCGGCCGGGCTACGGCCCAGCGCCTGGCGCAATTGGGTGCGCACGTCGTGATTGCCGATAAGGACGAACCGGCGGCTGCCGTGAGCGCCGCGGACGCCGCCAGGATCACTTCGCAGGAGGCCGTGGTTCACTGCAAGCTCGACCTGGTGGACCGTTCAAGTATTGCTCAAGCGCTGGAGAAAACCGTTCTCTTGTTCGGTGGGTTGGACGGAATAGTCAACACAGCGGCGGTCTTCATTCCCCCGGATGGGACCGGTCATCTCGACGATGATCAATGGCGGCGCACGCTCGGAATCAACATCGCCGGCAATTACTTTCTGGCTGACGAAGCGCGCCTATTGTTCCGCCACCAGGGGCTCCCCACCGTCCTTGTTTTGACGACCTCGGCCAACGCTGTGGTGCCCAAGTGGGGCAGCGAAGCATACGACGTCAGCAAAAGCGCCGTAAGCCACCTAGTGCGCGAATTGGCCGTGGGCCTCGCGCCCCTGGTGCGCGTCAATGCCATCGCCCCGGCAACGGTGGTTGAGGCCTCTAGCATGTTCCCGCGCGACCGGGTGATGGCGTCGCTCACTAAATATCAAATCCCTTTCAACGAGAATGACACCACCGAGCACCTGCGCAATAAGCTTTCGCACTTCTACGCCCAGCGCACCCTGACTAAACTCCCCATAACGCCTCAGGATTGTGCCGAGGCCATCTGCTGGCTGGCTAGCGACCGCGCTGCCAAGACTACAGGACATGTGATCCCCGTGGACGGCGGTCTGGTGGAGGCCTTCCTCCGTTGACTGAGGTTAGCGGGGCTTTGGTGCCCCGCACGATGAGAGAAAATCTCCGTGGGGAGCGAGTAGCCTGGGTTTTTCGGACCAAGGTCGACCCTTCAGATCAACACCAGTCTCCAGACGAGTGTGATTCTATACCAGAGGACCAAGAATCCGAAATCCGCTGAGCAGACGAAGCGATTTGAGCAGGTCAGTGCTGAGCGAGCGGATAGGGCGAAGGAATTTCTCCGGACTATTGTAGTAAAGCCGTCCCGGTTTTTGCAGCGGTCGAGGTCAAGGTATGCTCCATCGCTTAGAAGGGAGGGATTTTGGATGACCGACCTCCCTAGAAAGGCTGTGTGGGCATTTCTACGTGGAAGATGTCGGCCCCCCCTTGTCGGCAGCTGGTGACTGGCGGGCGGAGGCGGATTCAGTTGGGACATCGACAACATCGGCAGCCGTACCTGGGGACTAACGCGAGTTTATTTCAACTTCGGACACAACATGATCTCACGCACTAGGGTCCTGCTAACCTCAACCAAGAGGGCTGCAAGCTGTTGTGGGTGACTGCTCTGAGACACGCACGGAATTTGACCTGAAGCCATTAACGTGACCGGGGGTTTTTGTACCAGGTGAAATGAGAGAGAATTCACGTGGGAAGGCGACCCGATCATGTCAACGAAGAGGTACAAACCGGAGCAGATTGTGAATCTGCTCCGACAGATCGAAGTGATCGCTAGCGGAAGGAGTTTGGTAGGCTGAAGCTGGACCAAGCGAAACGGCTGAAGGAACTGGAGAAAGAGAGCAGTCGGTTGGAGCGGTTGGTGGTTGAACTTTCCCTGGAGAAGCAGGTCCTGCGCGACGTGGCGCAAGAAACTTCTAGGCCCCGAGCAGCGACGGGTTTCAAACCCACAGATACCTGGACGACTTGGATCGTCAATTCTGACGCCTTAGAATCAAGAGATTGCGGAAGCCGTTACAGGTACCTTTTGTGGCCAGTTGGCATGTGGACGGTAACGAGAAATACATTAGCCCTGCGGCCTGTCCACAAGACCCTGTAGCGGGTTTAATAGCTACTACACTTCCCTGGTGTGGGTCGCCAGAATCTCCTGCGGCCTAGGATTTGACAGTCAATTCTCCGCAGATCGGACCAGGGTCCAACTCCTGCCCACTTATCTGTTCAAGGTCACCAGCTCTTGAGTTCAATGCTACCGAGATTCTCAGTATGGACAGGCGGCATTCACAACAGCGCGCCCTCTTACGGTAGACAACTGCCCCACCGCGAGAAGGATTTCAGGCCAGACATGATGTCGGCTCCTGAGGAGGGAAGCAGGGGCCG
>JAIQGH010000094.1 GCA_020072655.1 Terriglobia bacterium
GTCCCACTCGACAGCCCGGGACTGGTACATCAGTTCCTGTTTAACGATGTCGCAGTAGAGGCAGCGCTCTTTGAGTTCGAAGTGGTTCAGTGCCGAGCGCAGCTCGTAAACCACGCGCCGGGGAATAAAGGGCGTCGCGGTAATCTGCGAGTGCGGGTGCTCCAGGTCCTGGCCGGCGAGCGCCCCCTGATTGCGGAACACGGTGATGTAACGGAAGCGGCGGTCCTTCTTCAAGTCCCCGACCCTGGATACGAAGGCGCGGATGACATGCGCAACGTGTTCGTCGTCCTGGGCGGAAAGCGGCAGGTTGTGGTCGGGGTGCTCGATGACGATCTCATGCGCCCCCAGACTGCGCATTTTGTCGTAAATGCCTTCCGCCCGGCGCTGCGCGTCGCCTTCGATCCGATAGAGGGGCCGGAGGTGCGGGATCACCCGGATCTGCCACTTGGCATGACCGTAGGGGTGCTCGTAGACAGTGCGCGGGGAGAGGGCTTCCTGACCGGGGCACAGAGGACAGGCCGCGCTTTCCGGCCACCCACCGTTGCCATCTTCCTGAATCACCCAGCTCTGCGTGATGGGATCTTTCCGTAGCTCCATTGTCCCTCCGGGGAGTCCGAAGCCGTCGTACTTCTCCCCCCTCCTCCGCCCGTCTCAACCCCAAGGCTGAGGTGGCGAGTATCCCTAATTCCGGCCTACCTCGTATTGTGCCTTGCAACGCCGCCCCATGCAAGCTAAGGCGCTCTGCTCCCCACGGCCACGCGAGAGAAATGAGAAAAGTTGGGGAAGGTGAGAAGGTGCGTCGCTGCTGGCTCTGTCGGCTTGGTCTCGGCGTTGAACAACTGCGTGGTGCGCCCCGAAGTAAAGGCGCGTCAATATAGCGATGGGCGCTGACGCTTGTCAAGGGGCGCACTTGTTCGCCTTGACCGGAGGCGTATAATGAGGCCGATCCGACAGTTTGACGTTAGTATCCTTATCCGAACTCTAGCTCGCGAAGCGGTCTCACGCAGGGTGCCAGGCGCTGTGGGGGGGCGAGCGTCGCAAGGAGCGCATCATGGTCATCCACTGCAAGCATTGCGGAGCAGCATCGAAAGTCGATGACGCCAAAATGCCGGCGACGCCGTTTCGCATCAAATGCCACCAATGCCAGAACATCCTAACGGTCGAGCCGCCCAAGGCCGCCGCCGTCGCGGCGCGTCCGGGACCGAGCCTACCGCTCGAGCCTCCTCCCCGGCCTTCGGGAAGGCCCATCACCGTGACGGGCAGCCTCCGCCCGATGCCGCGGCCCACGCCGGCGAAGGAAGTCGCCGCCGTCGCGGTCGTCCCGGAAGTCGAGCCTCAGCCCCTCGTCGGACAAGCCCACTACCTCCAGAAAATCGACCTCTTCAGCGCTCTCTCTTACGAGGAGTGCCAGGCCATCGAAGCGAAACTGAAGCGGCGCGAGTTTCCGCCCAATCACGTCGTCGTGCGAGAAGGCGGCCCCGGCGACTCCATGTTCTTCATCAACGCCGGCATGGTGGAAGTGCGCAAGAAAGATATCAACACGGGCATCGAATTTCTGTTGACGGAACTGAAGGCCGGCGCCTGCTTCGGCGAGATGTCGCTGCTCACCGGAAAACCGCGAGCAGCAACAGTGAGAACGATGGAGCCGACGCTGTGCGCGGTGCTGGAAAGCGCTGACTTCGAAGACCTCATCCTGCACAATCCCAAGGTTGCCTTGGCCTTGAGCCGCGTCCTGGCGGAGCGCCTGGAGGATTCCAACGAGCAGGCGGGAATCGAATACGTCAACCTGCGCCGCATCCAGTTTGATGCGCGTGTGTTGCGCTTGCTACCGCAGCAGATGCTCCTCCAGCACAAGATCATCCCCGCCGGTTACGTCAACAACCGCCTGACGCTCGCCATGGTGAATCCCAACAACCTCATCGCGCTCGACGACGTGCGGCGCATCCTCAAGGGCGTCATCATCGAGCCGGTGGTAACCTCCGAAGACGATTTCAAACGCTTCATGTCCACCACCTACGCGGAGCTGATGAAAAAGGAGGAAGAACAGGAGGCAGTTTTATGAACCAGCTAGTATTCAACAATCTCGAAGAAAGAGTGACAAGGAATAATTCAAATTACCGATAGGATTTCCTATAAGTGCATTAAACGTTAACGATAGCGCTGATATAACAGGGCTGAATCGTGACACTAACGGTATCTACTGGCCTTAGTAAATGAGGAATACTAATTGGAGATTAGAAAAGTCCAGAGAGTCGGCCACTGAAGGATGTCGTCGTGCGCTTCCGCATCGACGGCTCGCTCCAGCAGGTCCAGGTACTTGCCAAGAAGGTCCAGATGGGCCTTGTCTCGCGGCTGAAAATTCTCTCCAAGCTCGACATCGCCGAGAAGCGCCTGCCCCAGGACGGCCGCATCAGTGTGCGCATGGAGGACCGTCCCATCGACTTCCGCGTCTCGACGATTCCCTCGAAGTGGGGCGAGAAGGTCTGCATGCGCATCCTCGACAAGTCGAATACCATCCTGCGCCTCGATAAGCTGATCTCTCACCAGGAATCGCTCGCCCTGGTGCGCGACATGATCGCGCAGCCCTACGGGATCATCTACGTGACGGGACCCACCGGCTCGGGCAAGACCACGACGCTCTACAGCGCCCTCGCCGAGCTGAACGATCCCGACGTCAACATCTCTACCGCCGAAGACCCCATCGAGTACGACTTGCCGCGCATCAACCAGGTGCAGGTCCACAAGGACATCGGACTTGATTTCGCCCGCATCTTGCGCGCCTTCCTGCGCCAGGACCCGGACATCATCCTGGTGGGCGAAACGCGCGACAAGGAAACGGCCCACATCGCCGTCGAAGCGGCGCTGACCGGCCACCTGGTCTTCACCACGCTCCACACGAACGACGCCGCCGGCGCCTTCACCCGCCTGGGGGAAATGGGCGTCGAGCCGTTTCTGATGTCGAGCTCCACCATCGGCATCATCGCGCAGCGCCTGACGAAGCGCCTCTGCCCGCACTGCAAAGAGCCCTACACGCCGGATGAGATGGCGCTCAAATACATGGGCCTGCCAGCGAATGGCGGCCACACCTTCTACCACCCGCCCGCGGGGGGCTGCGACCGGTGCTCCTTCTCCGGATACAAAGGACGCGTAGGTGTGTACGAAGTCCTGCGGATGAACGCAGCCCTGCGCAAGCTGGTCGTCGGGGGCGGCAAAAGCGAAGAAATCGCCGCGGTCGCCGTCCAGAACGGAATGAAAACCTTGAAGGACTACTCCGTCTGGCTGCTCGAAAACGGCCTGACCACGATGGAAGAGGTTCTGCAAGTCGTTTCGGTGCGGGAGTGACCGGCGCCGTGATGGCGCGTTGGGTTTAGGGCCTGTCCCGATGCACTCAATCGGGGCAGGCCTTTTCGCGTATGGCCTATTTTCTTGGCATCGACGCGGGCGGCACCCGCACCACGGCGTGGTTGGCGGATGACCGCAAGCGCGTCCTCGCCCGCGGGACCGCGGGGCCAGCAAATCCCCTCAAAGTAGGCTTCCAGGCCTCGAAGCGTGAGATCCTGAGCGCTGCCCATCGGGCACTGCGCAAGGCTCGCCTGCTCTATCCTGTAGCGGCGCTCCCTCAGCGCCGAAGGAGACCGGCCGTCAGGGACCGCCGCTACAAAAAGGTCGTGCTCGACGCGGTCGCCGTTGGTCTGGCTGGCGTTGACCGTCGGCAGGTGCATGGACCGCTCTTCGCCTGGCTGCGCCGCAGCATCCCGGCGCGCCATCACCTGCTAACCTCCGATGCCGCCGTTGCCATGCGTGCCGCCCTCGGCGAATCGCCCGGCGTCATCGTGATTTCGGGGACTGGCTCGATTGCATTTGCCCGCGACGAGCGCGGGAACGTTCTGCGCTCCGGCGGGTGGGGGTCGCCGTTCGACGATGCGGGCTCGGGATACGACCTCGGCCGCAAAGCCATCGCCGCCGCCTTGCGCGATTATGACGGCCGGGGGCCACACACGCGCTTAACCCGAAGGATCTGCAAGGCGCTGAAAATCCCGGACATTACCCAGGTGATCCTTCAGCCACTGACGCCGCCCGATATTGCCGCCCTCTTCCCCGACGTGCTCGCCGCGACTCGAAGGGGCGACCTCGTCGCCCAACAACTGTGTGAGGAAGCCGGAAGAGACCTCGCGGAGCTGGCTCTGGCGCTCCTCAAGCGCTTGGGCTGGCAAAGGCGCGTCGTGCCGGTCGTTGCTGCCGGCGGCGTCTTCCGCGCCAGCCTCCGCATCCGCCAAGCGTTCCACCGACATCTCCGGCGACATGCTCCGCAAGCGCGTGTACAGTTACTTCGCCGTCCTCCCGCCGAGGGCGCGCTCGCTCTAGCCTATGACTTGACCGGCCGAAGGGGAAGATCATCCACCGCCGCCCCGCGGACAACCAGCCTCTGACCAATCGAATCGAAGCGGAAGTAGGGCATGAAGCCGACTTAAGAGCGGGAGGATATTGTGATGGTCAGGAGACTCCGCAAGGTGGCGCCCCAGGTGTTGTTACTGGGTCTGGTCGCGACGGTTTGCTGGGTGGTGGGTTCGGTGGCAGGCAGGACGAATGATTTGCTCGCGGCTTCCGAGCCGACGCTCGCGGGCAAGTGGACCCTCAACCAGTCCCAGAGTGATGACTCGGCGGAGAAGGTTCACGCGGCAGAAAAGAACGCTTCGTCCGGCCGCAGAACCTCCGGCGGTCGCCCAACAGATGAGCCGGGAGTCGGGGGTCCGGTAGAGCACGGGCCGCTCGACACAGGTCCTTTTGGCGGCGTCTGGGGACGGGCCCCGGTCGGGGGCGGACCCATGGGCGGTGGACCCATGGGTGGCGGCCCCATGGGCGGTGGACCCATGGGTGGCGGGCGTGGCGGACGCGCGGGACGCGAGTATCCGCGGAGAACACCGAACCTTGAGGGACTCGCCGCCACGCCCAAGAGGCTGACCATCGATCAGAACCCCGAGCAGATCGTCGTCACCGACGACGAAGGCCACAGCCATACCTACTACCTGGACGGGAAGAAGCATAAGGGGCTGAACGCTGGTGGAGAAACTACTTCCATCAAGACTCGCTGGGAAGGCAGCCGGCTGGCGGCAGAGAGCAAGTTGGACGGTTCGGGCAAACTCACGGAAAGCTACGAGCTCGCCCCAGATGGCAAGCAGCTCGACGTCACCCTGCGCCTTGAGGATTCCAGCCTGGGCACGCCGCTGGTAATTCACCGCGTTTACGACGGGGGCCATGGGAACACTGAGTAGGCTAGCTCACCGCAGAGTCCCCCATGACGCCGCGAGCCGCCACTCATAGCCTCGTCTTTCTAGCTACGGGCTGTTCGCAAACCGTAGTCCCCGCCCGACTGCGATCATTTCGGGCGCAATGTCCACACGCCCAAGAAAATCTTGATTTCTTCTAATTTGTGAGGCTTTCCGCCGTTCACATTGTGATAGATTCGGCGGATATGTTGGGACGCACGCCCGCTTCCCAGGCCTTGGAAGGCACCGCCGCGCAAGTGCAGACAAGTAGCCTCACGCGACTTCTCCATGTCGGGCGGCTAGTAATCTGGTGCTTGCTGGCTGCCGAGTTGGGAGGCTTCCCACTCGCGTCCATTCTCCAGCGTCGTTATCTAGCCGAGCAACTTCTCGCGCAAGAGTCTCACCTCGCGAGGGCGGAAGTCGACGTAATCAATTTGCGCCGCCTCGTGCATGTCGAAGAAGCATTGCCCGCCCGGACCACGATCACCCAGTTCCTGGCCATGGCAGGGGTTGACACCCTCACCATCGCGGAAATTGTCCGCAACGCCCGCCCAGTCTACAACCTAGCGCGGATCCGTGCGGGAAACCTCGTGGACATCATCCGGTCCGGGAAAGGCGACCTGCGGGCCATCAGCTACCAGGTTGATCAGGATCGGATGTTGTGGGTCAAGAAACAGGACGCCGGCTTTCGCGCAGAGATTGAGGCCATCCCCTACACCCTCACGGTGGCTGGGGTGGAAGGAAAGGTGAGCGACTCGCTCTTCCAGGCGGTCGCTGATCAGGGCGAAGGTGATTGGCTGGCTCTCGAAATCGCCGACATCTTCGGTTGGGACATCGACTTTAGTACTGACCCCCAACCGGGCGACACGTTCGAGATCGTCGTCGAAAAGAAAATGCTCAACGGCCGGCTCTGGGGCTACGGACGCGTTCTGGCGGCGCAATACCAGAACGCGGGCCAACTCCACCAAGCCGTCCTCTTCCGCGATCCCTCGGGCCGGCCCGCGTATTACGGGCCAAGCGGCAAATCACTTCAGAAGGCTTTCCTGCGCTCGCCACTGAAATTCAGCGCGCCCGTAACTTCCCGCTTCAGCCGCAGCCGGTTCCATCCCATTCTGAAGTACTACCGGCCGCACTTGGGCGTGGACTACGGCGCACCGGTGGGAAGTCCCGTGCAGGCCGTCGGTGATGGTCGCGTGATCTCCGCAGGATGGAACGGGGGCGGGGGCAAGATGGTCCGACTGCGCCATACCATGGGTTATGAGACTTATTACCTGCACCTTTCGAGCATTCTCGTGCGCCCCGGCCAGCAGGTTCGCCAGGGCCAGATTATCGCCAGGACGGGCGCCACGGGCCTCGCCACCGGGCCACACCTCGATTTCCGCCTCAGGCGGCACGGCGCCTTCGTCAACTTCCTCCGTCTCAAACTCCCGCCCGCGGAGTCGGTCGCCAGCAAAGATTGGAACGATTTTGTCGCGACGCGCACGCAATTCCTCGACCAACTCGCTCGCCTCCATACTCCGCCCACCCGGACTCTCGCAGAGGCCCGCTCAGTAGCGCCCAACCAGCAAGCCACCAAAGGAAAGTAGCGTACCCCGCCGCCGATTACTTCCCCACGATCAGGATGGCAAAGGAGCCGGGCACGATACTGGGTCGGCGCTGGCCCTCGGCGGGTGGTCCGAGGTCCGCGGAAGAGAGGTAGATCCGGTGCGTTTTCGGATCAAGCGCCATCGTGCGCGCGCTTCTCTTGGTCGGAACGTTCTCGACCACTGTAAACTTCTCCGGAGAGTCTTCGTGGACGATCGTGAGCGTTCCATCGCCATTGGACGCGAAGGCGTCATTCGTCGCCGGGTCGAAGGCATTGGCGTCCACGCCCTCGCCGATCGCCGGCGTGGCGATCACCTTTCCGGTCTCCGCATCCACCACCGCCATCATGCGGTTGCGGCAGCCGGCAAAGAGGCGACGGGCTCTCAGGTCCATGGCGAGGCCCGACGGCTCCTCGCAGGGCGCGAGCGGCCAGCGGTTGAGGATGGCCAGCTTCTGCGCATCGAAGCGGACGAGTTGGGACAGGTCCTCGATGTTCACATAGATGCTGCCTGTGCCGTCCGCGACGGCAAATTCCGGTTTGCCGCCCAGCTCGAGTGTGCCAACGACACTGCCGTCCGCGGCATTGATGGCCGTCGCGTCGTGACTGCGGCCGTTCATCGTGAAGACGCGCTTCGTCACCGCGTCAAAGACGATGGCGTCGGGGTTGGTTCCCGTCTTCACCGTGCCGAGGGTCTTCAGCGTCTTCAGGTCGAAGATGGTGACGGTATTGGCGCGCCCATTACTCGTGAAGCCGCGGCCGAACTCGGGAGCGAGCGCCATGCCGTGCACGCCTTCGGTATCGGGGATGTCGCCGACGATGGTATCGCTTGCGATGTCCATGACGGCCACGTGGGTCGCGTGGGAAATGTAGAGCCGCCGCGCCTGGCTATCGACGGTGAGATAGTCCCAGAAGCCGTCGCCGCCCACGGGAACGGTTTTGACAACGCGATAGCCGGAGGGACCGGCCGCGGGAGCCGCCCCGTGCGAACGGCTTCCGGCGATGAGCATTACCCCCAGAGCCAGCGCCGCCGTACTGCCCAATAACGTGGTGATCTTCCGCATTAAAGTGGACCTCCCTTCGTCGGTAGGACATCTGGAAACGCCGCTGATCCGGTGCTTTGTACGCGCGCCGGGCCGCGGTGTGCGATGAATGAGCCTAGGAGCCTCTCCCGACCGCCGTTGCCGTTCCTAGTGTTTGTGATCAAGCCCCAAGCCCGAGGACGAACCGCTGTGGCGCGAGACAGAAACGGATGCTGTCGCCGCATTAAGTTGGAACGGCACTAGCCGTTCTCCTTGAGGAATCCGATCAACTCGCGAAAGTACCAATCCTGGTCGTCATACATCGTAAGGTGGCTGCCGCGTTCGCTGATGGCCGCGCGCGCGTGGGGCATTTCCCGGGCGACGCGCCGCATGGCTTGGGGATCCATCGTGTCGTAGGTCGCGCCCATCACCAAGGTCCGCGTCTGGATCTTCTTCAGGTCAGCCCAGCGGTCCCAGTCTTGCATCGTGCCCGTAACGACGAACTCGTTCGGCCCCTGAATGTAGTTGTAGATTTTATTGTTGGCGAACTTGAACGCCTCCTCCAAGGGCGGGGGCCAGGGATCGACCCGGCAGAGGTGCCGGGCGTAAAGGTGCTCGAACATGATCTGTTGGTATTCGGGAGCTTCGTAGTCCCCCTTCGCTTCGTACTGAGCGAGGGTCCTGACAATATCGGGTGGGAACCCCTCGCGCAGCCGGTTCACGTATTGCCCATAGTCGGCGATGCTCGGCACCATGTTGGAGACGATCATGCCCTTTAAGGACCACCCGTATTTGAGCGCGTACTCGTAAGCCAGCATCCCGCCCCAAGAGTGTCCGTAGAGATAGAAGTTCTCAAGGCCGAGCGCCTTGCGCACCTCCTCCACTTCCTCGGTGTACCGCTCGAGCGTCCAGAGACTCGGATCATCGGGATTGTCGGAAAAGAGCGATCCTAACTGGTCGTAGTAGTAGAACTCGATCCCCGCTGCGGGCAGGAAATCCTCGAAACACTCGAGATAGAGATGGCTGAAACCCGGCCCGCCGTGCAGCGTCAGCACCTTGATCGGCGAATCGCCCACGCGCTTGGTCCAGACGCGGTATTTCCCGCCCGCGATAGGAATCAGCCGCGTGCCTCCCGTGGATAGGGGCCCGCCTTTTTCGGTCGAGGTCCCGGCCGCCGGTTTCGCACCAGCGTCCAACGAGGCTGAGCCCCCCGAAGCCGCCTGGCCGCTGGCAACGGCACTTCCCGACACCAAGAAGTCCCTGCTATCCATGGTTTGCACCTCTTGAAATGGTTCTCCGCCCTGTCGGGAAGATATAGTACCTCCTTGTGCCGCCCCCCAGCAAGACCGAGCAAGGGCCGTTGTGGGCCCCCACGGTACGCTACAGGACTCCGATCCCCAAGGCCGATGGAAGGCGCACGCGTGTGAAGTCGCTGGCCGCCCCCAGCCCACGACAGGCGGCCCTGGACGCGCTAGACTATGGCCGGCGAAGGAGGGGCGTATGCGCCCAAGAATTGCACCACTTTGCGGGATGATGTTAGGGCTGGGTGTGGCTGCGGCTTTTGCTGGACCGACGCCGCAGACGGCGCCGTCAGGACCGGCCACGAATGGGGCGATCGTCTGCAAAGTCCTCGAGGTGCATACGGACGAGCAAGAGGGTGTCACCCTCGTCCTCTTCCATCAGGGTGAGAAAAGCGAAGGTCCGCGACTCGGTGCGCTCTTGCGTGGGCACGACGGCGCGCGGGTCGAATTCGAGACCTCCGCCGGCCACCCGCAGCCTGCGACACTCTTCCGCATCGGAGCCTGTTTTGGCCGCGGGCTGCTCGTCTTCCGCGCCGGGAGCGCCCAACTCTCGAAAGGCGAGCAATTCTGGCTGAGATTTCCGCAGGAGAGGTAGGCAGCGTTGCTGACGAGTCAGTTGGCCCCTCAACTCCTCCCCGCCGCGATGGGGGTTGCCGCCCTGGCCTTGGGGTACGTGCTGGTCCGCGTTTCAGCGCCGTGGCGGGCGCGAGGAGTTTCGGGCTTCCGTGGCAGCTTCCATATCGAACTTATGTTCTCCGACCTCCGGCTCTTTGCGGGCATCGTCTTGGGCGCACTCGGTTATTTCTTGATGCTCGGCGGTGGCATCCTGACCGGCGTGGGCCTCATTCTGGCGTTTTTGTGACGCGCCCGGCGAGCAAAAGGCTGCAGGGTTAGAATCCAACTCTGCATTACCTTGCTATCGCTTGCGTCCGACAAACAGGAAATGGTCGGACTGCGCGACCCCTTCGGGAGTGCTCCCCGTCTGCTCGACCAAGTCGAGCCAAGCTTCCGCTTCAGCCGGTGGCAGTTCGTTGAACTTCTTCTGCCAAGCGGTGGTAAAGGATTCGGCGCCGACGAGCGCCTGCTCCGCGAACAATCCTTCAAATAAAGCACGGAACTCCGGGATCGTCGTCAGATGCGCGTAGCCGATAGGCGGCGCATGCTCAGGGTCAAGGTTCCCGTCGCCGAGGTACTGGTTGTGGAATGCCCGTCGTTGGGAGCCCTGCATCGGACTCTCCCGAAATAACTCGCGCAGGTAGGAAAGCCGGTTGATGCCCGCAGCGAGCAGCGTGGCGTTCGGCTTCAAGATTCTGTGGGACTCGTGGACGCACCGCCGGCGGTCTTCTGACGAGCGCAGATGATAAAGCGGTCCGAGCAGCAGCACGAGGTCGAAGCTCACCGATTCGAGGTTCGTAAGCCGCGCGCCCGACGCGTGATGCACGCCGGCGATCTGCCGCTCGAGGCCCGCCTCCCGCAGCCGGCGGACTGCGGAGTCGAGCAGCCGTTGGGAGACATCCACGAGGTGAAGCCGGCAGCCGAGTTCTGCGAGCATCTGAGAATAGTGCGCGCCCCCCACGCCGATCTCGGCCACGAGCATGCCGCTCGTCGCCAGGCGTTCGAGCCAGCGGCGTGTGATGGCGAACTCAACCGGATAATCCCTCGGCAGCCGGACGAGTTCGGCCTCATAGACCGGTCCGTCGTAGTAACGGCCAACGTTCGATTCTTCCTGGCTGAACTGTCCCACGGCCGCGAAGTATATCCCGCTTCGAGCGGGCTTGCAGCAAGCCTTGGGCATCACACGAGCACCACCGCACGCGGATAGTGCGCCTCAAGCGCCGCGAGGGCTGACGGCAACCCCTGGGCTCCAATCGGCCATCAGGCCCCATAGAGCGTCTCGGTGTTGACGGGCAAGCCGAGCAGCTTCAGGTACGTGAACAACTGCATCTTGTGGTTGGTGAAGTGCTCGCGGAACGAAAGGGCCAAAACCTCTAGCTTCCCCTTCCACCCCCAGGGCGTGGAGACCGTCATTTGCGCGAAACCTTCCTCGCTCAGACCATCGAGCACCTCGCGCAGGGTCGCCTTGTCCTTTGCAAGTCTCTCCAGCGCCTGCTCGACGTTGCAGGAGGGGAGATTCTCGAGCTTCATGCCCTCTTCCATCTGTTCCGGCGTGAAGGGCCATTGGTTGGTTATCAGACAACGCAGGCCATCGCCGAGCGGTTCGGTCAGGTGATTGATGAGCTGGCCCAGGCTCATGAACTTCGGCCCCGGGCGCCATTCGAGCTGGTCCGCAGGGACCATGCCAATCAGCGTTTGGGCCGGGCGGAAAGCTGCCATCACGAAGTCGTAAAACTCGTTCTTGGTCATGCTTGCACCTCCAGGTTTTGTCTAGAGCCGGATCGGGCAGGTGGCAGTATAACTCCACCGCGGTGGATAGGATTCAGGGTCGTCCGCATCCCCAATTCCCAATGCCGCACCCGACTCCTTGCTACGGCTCGCCGACCGATTTCGCGGAGATGCGCACGTAGGGAAAGCATTCGGGGAGGTGCGTGTCGTAGACACGATGCGGGCTGAGCACCCACGCCGGATGCGGCTCGACTTCCGCACCATTCACCCTGAACCGTTCGAAGCGCCCAAAGAAAATCCGCCACGTGTTGCCGTCTTTCGGGGGCAGCGGGCGCCCCGCAGCCAGGTGCTTCATTCCCTTCCAGGGAAAGGCCACCTCGACCGTCCACCCTTTGTCGGGAGTCGCGTTGTCATTCATTTTGCCCTCGACGTGCGTGGCGGCGCGCATACCTGGGAATTCCCAACCCAGAAACGCCCAACGCAGGCCGCGCGGGTGAGTTCCCCTCCAGAAGGTTTTTGCCTGGCGATCATAGTCGCCGCCGAAGGTGAGCGGCTGTCGCTTTAAAATGTCGAATTCGGGGACGTCGAACACGCCGCCCGGCTGGTAAGCGTCGCGCCAGATGAAGAACACTTGGTAAACGGTGCCGAGCGGGTTGACCTCAAACTCGTAGTAAGCGTCGCCGCCGTCGATGAAGACCTCCGCGTCGCCTTCCAGCCAAATGAGCGAATTCCGCTCCGTGAGGTGCGCCTCCACGTACGGCTGCTCGATCCAGTAGCCGACGTAGAGGTTCTCGTCGTCCCACATCACGGCGACGCGCGTGTCGTACCAACCGGGCTCGCCGGTGACCATGTCGACGAAGCGCGGCGACTTCTCGGCCTTCTGCCAGGAAGGCTCGTCCAGCAGGCCGTCAATCTTGATTGGCCCCGCCGCCCGCCGGGCCTCGTAGCTTGCAATGCCCTTCTCCGTGCAGGCAAAGCTCGCCGCAAAGTCCTTTCGTCCGGCCGGCACCGCGTCCGCCCCCGCGGCGGGCTCGAGCGCCACGGAAAGCAGCGCCACGATTGCCAAGCGAATCAGCAATCTCCTCATCATGTTCCTCCTCCCGCTGCGCCGCGTTTGTGCGAGAATCTCCAGTCTGCGTATGGCGCCGAATCCGCGGCAAGAGCTGCGCCAATTCCGTGAGCGGCCGAGATTCTAGCGGAATGTCGGTCACATTGCCACGGCCCTGAAAAGGGATCATGGACTACGTCATTGACAGCATGAAGGCGAGCGACTGGGAACAGGTACGCGCCATCTACCTGGAAGGCTTGGCCTCGCGAAGCGCCACCTTTGAGACCGCGGCGCCAAGCTGGGAAAGATGGGATGCCAGCCATCTCCCGCAGGAGCGGCTGGTGGCGCGCGCGGGAGATCGCATTCTCGGCTGGGCAGCGCTCAGCCCGGTTTCGGGCCGCTGCGTTTACGCCGGCGTGGCGGAGGTCAGCGTTTACGTGGGCGCAGGCTTCACGCGCCGAGGCGTTGGCCATGCGCTCCTCGAAGCGCTCATCGCGCGCTCGGAAGAGCACGGCATCTGGACGCTCCAGGCCGGCGTGTTCCCCGAGAACGTTGCCAGCCTCGCGCTTTGCAGGAAGTGCGGCTTTCGCCAGGTCGGCCGCCGCGAGCGGCTGGGTCGGTTGGACGGCGTTTGGCGCGATGTTCTCCTGCTCGAACGCCGCAGCCGGGTCGCGGGAGTCTCTAGCACGTGAGCCCAACTTAAGCCGTGAAGCTACACGTAGGGCCTCATGGCAATTCATTCAAGCATTCTGCATGGCGAGGGACTTCGCTGGTCGCCGTTCCGTATTCGGGAATCCCGCTGATCGCACGGTGGCTAGGCGCAGCGCTAGCAGTCGTGTCACTGGCGCTTGCGGCCAAAGCCCGGCGCGATCTGGGCCGGTTCTTTTCCGTAAAAGCGCAGCCAAAGGGTTTGGTGAGGCACGGCCTTTACGCGCGCCTCCGGCATCCGATGTATTTCTTCGTCGATCTCGCCGTCGTCGGCTTGTCGCTGGCGCTCGCCCAGCCATTGCTGCTCACAGCTGTGCTAGTGCTTGTGCCTATCCACCTCTATCGGGGCCGTAAGGAGGACCGGCTGCTCGAAGAAAAATTCGGAGAAGCCTACCGCGACTACAGGAAGCACACTTGGTTTTGACAAATCCCCTGCCCCAAGTCTGCCGTCGCAAGTTTCCCCTACCGTTTCGTGAGCCGGAACGACTTCACCCGGCGCCACTGGCTCGGCGGGCCCTGGATTGAGACGAGCTCCAGGCACCCGACTCGGAATTCCAACTCGACGCACCGCGCGAGCGTTGCCACGATCTTTCTCTTAGTTGCGCCCGGGAGGTTCCCGTAAACCAGGCTCAGGTGCGGCAGGAAGCCCCGCCGGTCGCGCAGGCCGAAGATTTCTTTCGCCCGCCGGTGCGCGCGAATGAGCCGCGCCACCCGCATGACTCTGATGAACAGACAGCGGAAGTATTCATGGCGGGAGTCGAGATGGGTCAGCCGCAGTCGCAAGGGCGAAAGCTCCCGTGCCAGCATCGCAACCCTGGCCACTACCTCGCGCTCCTGCCCGACGATGCTACCCGCAAGCGTGATGTGCGGCTTGAAGCACGGCGTCGAGTGCTCGCGGCTCAGTCGCCGGATCATGCGCTGCAAACGCCGGCAGATATCCCCCTCCGGCACCAGCCACAGCGAATAGCTCTCGCGTTCGGCGTGCGGCCCCATCAATCCCTGCTCCTCTGTGCCGCATTCTATCCCTACTCGGAATGCAAAGGCACTGCGCACACCGGCTGGAATGAAGACAGCGCTTCCGCCGCCCTGGCGGCCCTGGCCCCCCGGCGGGGTGGTGAGATTCCTGCATGGCTTCGGAAACGAAACCAGATTCCCCCGTATCGGGCCGCCTCGCCTCCATTGACGCGCTGCGCGGCTTCGACATGTTCTGGATCACGGGCGGCGAAGAGCTGATCCACGGCCTGCATCGTACTCTCCCCCGCCCCTGGACGGCAGCGCTCCACACGCAATTCCAACACGTCCCGTGGGAAGGCTTTCACTTCTACGACCTGATCTTCCCGCTCTTCATGTTTGTCGTGGGCGTGGTGCTGCCATTCTCACTCACCCGGCGACTTGAGCGCGGCGCCAGCCGCGGGGCGCTCTATCGGCATCTCGCCGAGCGCCTGCTGGTGCTCTTCTTCCTCGGACTCATCTACAACGGTCTGCTCGATTTGCGCGTTCACGACCTGCGTATCGCGGGCGTGCTGCAGCGCATCGCGCTCGGCTACTTCTTCGCCGCCCTGGTGGTGATGAACACCAGCGTGCGCGGGCAGGCTATCGTCACCGGCGGAATTCTGGTGGTTTACTGGGCAATCCTGATGCTGATCCCGGTCCCCGCGTTCGGCGCAGGCGTGCTGACGCCGGAAGGGAATATGTCGGCTTTCCTCGACAGGAAACTGCTGCCGCAGCCCTTCTGCTGTTACCACTTCGGCGACAACGAAGGAATCCTCTCCACGCTGCCCGCCGTTGCTACGACGCTCCTGGGCGCGCTGGCGGGCCACTGGCTACGCTCGCGTGCGACACCGAAGCGCAAGGTGGCAGGGCTCGCTCTCGCCGGCATCGCGTGCCTGGCCGGTGGAGAGCTCTGGGGCCTTGCGTTCCCCATCATCAAGAATATTTGGACCAGTTCCTACGTGCTTGTCGCCGGCGGCTGGAGCCTGCTGCTGCTCGCTCTCTTTTACTGGATCATCGACGTACGCGGGTGGCGGCGCTGGGCCTTCTTCTTCACGGTCATTGGGATGAATGCCATCACCATCTATCTCGCTCGACGCTTGTTCAATTTCGGCACGATCACCGCCATCTTCCTCCACGGCTTCATCGATGTTCTCGGTCCTGCTAAGCCTCTCTTTTGGGATTTTTCCGTGCTGATGACGGGCTGGCTTTTCCTCTACTTCCTTTATCGGCAGAAGATCTTTCTCAAGGTTTAGCAGAGCGCTCCAAGGCCAATTCAAATGTCGGCCCTTACGAAGAATTGCGTCTTATCCTGGGAACAGCTAGCCATTGATGGGATTCTTGACCCCCCACACCGTGAGGGAGCGGGTCGTTCGACTTTTCCAGACGCCGCCGTCCCTGCCCCGCTCTCGCGGAGAAGACCCGCGTTGTTTCAGTGTAGAATCAAAGAATTGGGTAATTTAGACCGAAACAGGCGTTGCAGCGGCCACCGCGGTCCGCGGCCATTGGGAGGCACAGGCATGGTGAGAAATTTCAAGGACTTGAGCGAGCGCGAAATTCTGGCGCTGGCGATCTCCCTCGAGGAAGACGACGGGCGCATCTACGGCGACTTTGCCGAGGGGCTGCGGGAAACCTATCCCACCACGGCGAAGATCTTCGAGCAGATGGGCGCGGAAGAGTCTGAGCACCGGCGAAGTCTGCTCGAGGCTTACCGCCAGCGGTTCGGCGAGCACATTCCGCTCATCCGCCGTGAGGATGTAAAAGGATTCGTCAGCCGCCGGCCGGTCTGGCTGATGCGGCCGTTGCGAATCGACACGGTGCGGAAGCAGGCGGAAATTATGGAACTCGAGACGCGGCGCTTCTATGAACGGGCGATCCCACACATGTCGGACGCTTCCGTGCGCAAGCTGCTGGGGGATCTGGCCGAGGTCGAGCGCCGGCACACCGCCATGGCCGAATCGCTGGAGGAGACACTTCTGACGCCCGAGACGCGCGAGGCCGAGGCGAGGGGTCAGCGCCGCCTCTTTGTTTTGCAGATTATCCAACCGGGCCTGGCCGGGCTGATGGATGGCTCGGTATCGACTCTGGCACCGCTCTTCGCCGCCGCCTTCGCGACGCACAACAGCACGGACGCATTTCTCGTGGGCCTGGCGGCTTCGATCGGGGCGGGCATCTCGATGGGTTTTGCGGAAGCGCTCTCCGATGATGGCTCGCTCACCGGGCGCGGCTACCCTTGGGTGCGCGGCGTCGTTTGCGGCTTGATGACCACGGCGGGAGGCATCGGACACACGCTGCCTTACCTCATCGGCAACTTCCGCGTCGCCACGATGACCGCAATCGCGGTGGTGGCCGCTGAACTCGCTGCCATCAGCTACGTCCGACACCGCTACATGGATACGCCCTATTTTTCCGCTACCATCCAGGTCGTCCTGGGCGGCGCGCTGGTCTTCGCTTCGGGAATCCTGATCGGCAGTTCCTGAAACTCACGGGGAGAGGGACCTGCTGGCAGAGAGAGTTGGGTGAGATGGGAACGAACACTTGGGAGGTGGCTTGCCTCGCCGTCGGCACACCAATGCGGCGCAGAAGGATAAGCCTCCTCCCCGCCTTGCCCCACCCCATCCCAGATTGGGCGGAAGCAAACGGCTAGTTCTTCGACCGCAATTCCTGACAGGTAAGGCAATACCGAGCCCACGGGATTGCCTTCAGGCGATGAGGGGAGATTTCCTCGCCACACCCTTCGCAGACCCCATAAGTTCCGCCGGCCACTCGCTTCAGCGCACTCTCCACTTCGCGCAGCATCCGCGAGTGGAGCTCGGCTGTAGCGGCCGTGACATCCTGTTGGGCGGTCTTGATGGCGAATTCTACTTCGTCCGGCGTCCGCAGGCTGGTCGCCAAAGCCTCGGGTTGGCGCCTGCTCGAAGCCAGCAATTCCTCGCGCTTCTTGAGCAGGAGGTTGCGAAATGAAGACCTTCGTGTTTTTACAGCCGTCGGCATCTCTTAATCCTTCTTGAGCTTTGTAAGCCCTGCGTTTGCTTCCTCGCCTCTTCGGATGCACGAAGGGGAGAAAACGTTGCGCCATTATCTCTAATTTCTGGAACTTTGTAAACAACATGTTTTGATGGGGTTGGGCCGAGCCATCAGGAAATGATGGATTCCGCCTGCCAAATATGATAAATCTAGGCTCCGGATGACTTATGTCTAATCGGGACAATATGTTAGCGCGCGTTCGGAAGGCCCTCGGGCGGTCCCCCGAAAGCCCAAGGCCTGCTTGGAAGCCACGAGCTGATTGGCCGGATTTAGGACCGGTTCTGCCCCCCATCCCCCCCGGTGAAGAAGTACCGAAGTTCGAGGAGGAACTGAGCAAGGTCGCCGGGACACCGCACCGGGCGAAATCTGCGGCGGCCCTAGAGGAAATTTTGGCCGAAATCGTTTCCGCCGCACAGGCCAAATCGTTAGTCCTTTCACGAAACCCGCTGCTCAAGGCACTCGGCTTGCCAGACAAGCTCCGAGCGCGCGGGCTCGACGTAGACATTTGGCCGGAGGGCGATGCCTTCCCGAACCCGGCATACCGCGAGCGGTGCTTTGCGGCCGAGGTGGGAATCACCGGCGTGGATTTCGTACTGGCAGAATCCGGAACGCTCGTGCTCACCAGCGGGACAGAAGGTGCACAACTTGCTTCGCTGGCTCCGCCCGTCCACGTGGCGCTTTACCGGCAAGCCCAAGCCCTTGCCAGCCTCGAGGAGCTTCTCGAGCGATTGCCCGTGCCCCGCGATCCGGACGAGCCCCTTCCGGGCCGCTCGGTGGTCCTCGTCACCGGCCCTAGCCGCACTGCGGATATCGAACAGATCCTTATTCGCGGCGTCCATGGCCCGCGCGAAGTCCACGCCATTCTGGTAGAAGATTCCTGCCTGGCGTAGTGGCGTTCTACGAATCCCTCTAGGCGTTCCTCACCTCCAGGGCCATGACGGACCTTATCGAGGTCGTTAAGGGGCCCAAAACAACAATCCGGCACGCCAAGAATCCGGTAGAATAGGGAACCAACGGCAGGGAGGACTGGGCGCCGGGGTGGCACTGCCTGTTCCGAGTATTCGGAGTGACTAACGCATGTTGACACGCCGCCGGACTCTTGCTCCGTCCGGCCGAGGTACAAACGTAGGAGGCTGACCATGGAATCTACTGTTCCCCATATACCTGTCCCGCAAACGACGGACGAACTCGGCATCCGCCGGAGTTTGCTCGAGGACTTGGCGCTCAAGTTTCTGTACCTCGAAGGCGAGATGACGGTCCGCGAGCTCGGTGAAAAGACGCGGGTCTCGAAAGGCGTCATCAACGAAGTGTTTGATTACCTGCGCAAGGAGCAATTTTGCGAAATCAAAGGGATGGCCGCCGGCGATTTCCGCATCACGACGACGATGCTCGGCAAGGAGCGCGCCCTCCTCTTGCTCTCCCAGAGCCACTATGCGGGGCCCGCGCCGGTCTCCTATGACGAGTACGTCAGCCGTGTCCGCTCGCAGAGCGTTCGGGATGCGAGCATCAACCCGGAGGACGTCGCCCGGGCTTTTTCGCACTTGGTGCTGGCCCCCCAGGTCGTCACCCAGCTCGGTACGGCTGTGGTGTCGGGGACTTCGATCGTGCTCTACGGACCGACGGGCACCGGCAAGACCACCATCGCCGAGGCCATTCCCAGCATCTACCGCGACCACGCGTGGATTCCGCACGCGGTCGAAATCGACGGCCAGATCATCACCGTCTTTGACCCGACCTCCCACCAACCGGTGGAGCCACCAGAGGGTGTAGAGAGCGACGGGCGCTGGGTGCTCTGCGCGCGCCCGCGGGTCATCGTAGGCGGGGAGCTGACCATCGAGATGCTCGACCTGCAGTTCAACCCCGTGAGCAAGTTCTACGCGGCGCCCGTGCAGATGAAGGCCAACAACGGCGTGTTGGTCATCGACGACTTCGGCCGGCAGCGCATCCGCCCCGAGGAGCTGCTCAACCGCTGGACCGTGCCCCTCGACCGGCGAATCGATTTTCTGACGCTCGCCGGAGGGCGCAAGCTGGAAATCCCCTTCGACCTTTTCGTGGTGTTCGCCACGAACTTGGATCCCAAGACCCTGGCCGATGAAGCCTTTCTGCGAAGAATTCACAACAAGATCCGAGTCGAGAACCTCACCCCCGAGCAGTTCCACGAAGTCTTCCGACGACTCTGCGAGCAGTATGCGCTCCAGTACGATCCTGCCGTCGTCGATCACCTGATTGGGACGCTGGGCAAGGAGCTGAGGCAACCGCTACGCGCCTGCTATCCACAGGACATCATCAACCAGATTCGCTGGGCGGCGCAGTATGCCAGTAAGGAGCCGCAGCTCGACCGCGAGACGGTCGCTACGGCCTGCCGCAACTACTTCCTGGCGCCAAGCACCGCCGCTTAACCATCCCTCCTCGCCCTCATCGCGGATCCTGCTGGGAGAATCACCCGAGGTGGCCGTACCCGCGGCCCGCGCTTGTTCGTTCGGGAAGTGTTAGAATCCTCCCCCGGAGACCGCCGGGGTATTATCGCTTCCTCCCTGGCGCGACGCGTATGACTCCGCTCCTAGAAGAAATCTATCAACAGCCCGCCGCCCTGTCCGGGTTGCGCAAGTATTACACGAGCCCCGGTGCGATCCCCCCGAGGGCGCTCCGCGGGCTGGCCTCCGCCTGGCCGCCCACGGTGGTTTTTACCGGCATGGGCTCGTCGCTCTTCGCTGCCTATCCGGCGCAAGTCTTTCTTTCCTCACAGGGAATTCGCTCTGTCGTCTGGGAGACGGCCGAGTTGCTGCATCACCATTTGAAATACTTCCGGCCCGACACGCTGCTGGTTGCCGTGTCGCAATCGGGCGAGACGGTCGAGATCCTCCGTCTCCTCGAAAGCCTGCCCGCTAAGTCAAAAATCCTGGCGGTGGCCAACGTCGAAAACAGTACGCTGGCGCGTCGCGCCAGCCTGCTGCTCCCCATGATGGCCGGCCGGCAGACGACGGTTAGCACGAAGACTTATACCTGCGCGGTGGCGGTGCTCATGTACCTCGCCTACGCTATCGCGCGCACGCCGCCGGTGAG
>JAIQGH010000095.1 GCA_020072655.1 Terriglobia bacterium
AAGACGCTCGCCGTCTCCCGCATCTATCTGCATAACATCCTCAACGTGCAGGCGTCGTGGCTGACGCCGGGCTTCAAGATCTGCCAGGTCGCGCTGCGCTTCGGCGGCAACGACGTGGGCAGCATCCTGATCGAGGAAAACGTGGTGCGCGCCGCCGGCGTCAAGCGCACGACGAACGAAGAGCAGCTCCGCCAACTCATCCGCGACGCGGGATTCCGCCCCGTGAAGCGCGACACCCTGTATCGTACCTACTTCCTGAATGAGCCGGGAATTTCGTGATAGGTCGTTCCGTCGAAAACGGGCACGACTGCGGCGGATACCCTGTTGACAAATGTCGTTACAACGACTATTCTTGTCTACTAATGTGCCCCCGTCTCCGGCAAGAGATCAAGCAACGCAAGCCTTTCGCCACCCGCGAGGAAGAGGTGGTGCTGAACGTCCTGCGCACCGCCGACCTATTCGAGCAGGCTTTCGCGCGCGCGCTTGGCCCCGCGGGCATTTCGAGCACGCAATACAACGTCCTGCGCATCCTGCGCGGCGCGGGCGAGCGCGGCCTCTGCTGCCGCGAGGTGGCCGAGCGCATGCTCACCCACGACCCCGACATCACTCGCCTGCTCGACCGCCTGGAGCGTAGCGGCCTGGTGGTGCGCGAGCGCCACCCGCGCGACCGCCGCGTCATCACCGCGCGCATCACGCCCGCGGGCTTGAAGCTGCTGGAAGGTCTCGATCGTCCCTTCCTCGAGCTCCACCGGCGAGTGCTCGGCCACCTCGGCCCGGAGCGCCAAGTGGCGCTCGTGGAATTGCTCGAAGCGGCCCGGGCGGGCGGCGGAGAAAAGCGGGAGTAGGAAGTATGAAATAGGGAGTGGGGACTCGGACCTTCCCCTTGTTCACAATTGGGCCTTCAGAATTCACAATTCAGTATTCTGTCTCCTGACTTCTGGCTCCTGCTTTTCCAGCACCCAGTCCCCAACACCTAGCACCCGTTTCCCCGCCCCCGGCACCTGTTCCTCCGTCTCCTGACTCCTGAATTCAGCTTTCCCCTTGCTTTGCAATGGCACTTGTTTTATTGTTCCCCCGACCGATACCCTCGCCCTATAGCAAGACCGAAAGAGCGCCATGGCACAAATCACCGCTAAAGATGACGGACTTCCATGTTCCGACGTGGGTGCTTGGACAGAGGACAAACACACCCTGGTGGCCCTGTACGACAGACTCTTTTCCACTGGGATGAAGAAGAAATGGCCCACCCGAGTGTATATCGATTTGTATGCCGGACCAGGCTTCGTGCGGGTTAGGGGCACCAACCGAATGATTGTGGGCTCACCGCTTTTGGCGCTGGGCGTTCCCGACCCGTTTGATAAGTACGTATTTTGTGAGAGTGACCCGGCCCTTCTCAGCGCATTGGAGAAACGGGTAAGTCGACTATTCCCAAAGGCCCACGCGCGTTTCGTGCTCGGGGACTGTAATGAAAAGATAGAGGAGGTTTGTGCGAACATCCCCTCGGCATCGAAAGACCATGGCGTATTGACCTTTTGTTTCGTTGATCCGTACGACATCTCGATCAAGTTTTCGACGGTGCGGAGACTTTCCTCGTACTACATGGATTTCCTTTTCCTGCTTGCCGTCCACATGGACGCCAATCGGAATCTTGAGCATTACCTGAATCCAAACAACTCAAAAATCGAAGAGTTTTTGGGTTTGCCCGACTGGCGAGAAAGGTGGAGAATTGCAGAAGGTCAGGGAACCAGTTTCCCTCGTTATCTTGCCGAAGATTATTCTGGGCAGATGGAAAAGCTGGGCTACTTGCCGGCGCCGTGGGACAAGATGAAGCAGGTGCGATCCGACGAGAGAAATCTTCCTCTGTACCGACTGGCCTTATTCTCTAGGCATCGAGTCGCGTACGAGTATTGGGATGACGTTCTGCGGTATAGCTCGAACCAGCGAACTTTGTTCGAGGGTTGAGGCTCAAAATGGCACAAGCGTCGGCAATCGAGTGGACAGAATCCACGTGGAACCCGCTCACGGGGTGCACGAAGATCAGCCCCGGGTGCAAGCATTGCTACGCGGAGCGGATGGCGCTGCGACTCCAAGCGATGGGTCAGCCTAACTACGCGAATGGCTTCGCCTTGACCCTCCACGAAAACGCGCTGGAGCTTCCTCTGAAGTGGAAGAAGCCCCAGACCATCTTCGTGAATTCCATGAGCGACCTTTTCCACAAAGCTGTGCCGTTGGAATTCATCCGAAAAACCTTTGAGGTCATGTGTCGCGCCGACTGGCATCGATTTCAGGTCTTAACAAAGAGATCAGACCGCCTCTTGGAGCTTTCTCCCAGCCTCCCATGGCGGCCTCACGTCTGGATGGGTGTTAGCGTGGAGAACCTCGACTACGCGTTCCGAATCGAACACCTTCGCAGGACGGGGGCCACTGTTAAGTTCCTCTCGCTCGAACCGCTCCTCGGCCCATTGCCTGGCCTGGATCTCGACGGGATTGACTGGGTGATCGCGGGCGGTGAATCCGGCCCGCGCGCGCGCCCGATGGACCCATCATGGGTTTTCGAGATCCGCGATCAGTGCAATCAGAGGGGAGTCCCCTTTTTCTTCAAGCAGTGGGGTGGCACGAGGAAGAAGAAATCGGGGCGAGAACTGGAAGGCAGAACTTGGGATGAGATGCCAGCCTCGGCTTCGGCTGCCGCCTTCTGAGGATATCGGTTAATGGACAAGAGCACCCCACGATGGAATTCCTTTACAACCCTTCCCCATCCGTGGCTCCAAGCCTTCCTAGAAAAGACATATGCCGTTGATCCGCCGGTGATGGACGGTCCCACGTTGTACCTGGCGTCCGACTACGGTGGAGTCGCCAAGAAGAGCCGCTACTCCGTGATAGGCCTCGTTGCCGTCGACATTGAGAATTCCAAGCCCTGGGAGCTTTTGCGCAGGATGGTTAGAGAACGATATCTGCACGACAAGCGTCGGATGGCTTTCAAGGACCTGAACGACTCCCGCCGCTGGCAGGCACTCATTCCTTTTCTGGAGGCTTCTGACTGTTTGACGGGGATCTGCGTGGCTATCGCAATTGACAAACGAATTCGCCACCTGTGCTCTTCCGCTGAGGTACTGCAAGGGCTGGTGCGAACACAGCACCTCGTCGGAAAGTGGACCCCGTCAAGCTTCGAAACCATGATGAGGGTAGTAACATTCATCAGTGTTTTCATTGCAGGTCTATGTAAGCCGGGCCAGAACGTGTACTGGATAACCGACCACGACGATTTCACAGCGACCCCTCAACGGATGGAGGACACGCGCCGGATGCTCGGGATTTTTACAGGAATGTTCGTCAACTGGCAATTGGGCGAACTGGGTTTTGGCACTACCCAGCTGGATGAAGGTGACCGGTTCGAGGAAGACCTAGTGTCCATACCTGATTTGGTAGCAGGAAGTGTGGCGGAGACAATAACGGCCTTGCTTTCACGATATGGCACCATGGGCAACATCGATTTATTAGTCCCGAAGGTTGCGAGCAAGGCTGAAACCATCATGGACTGGTTCTGCGAGTCAGGAATGCCTTTGAAGCGTATTGGATACGTCTTCCAACAACATCCAGGCGGGAAGTTCAACCTAGGGACGTGGAAAATCGAAGAAACACATGTGGTTTAGGAACTCTAGTGATGGCGTGCTGGCGCAGACAACGTTTCTTGATGTCTGCGAATCAGGGAAGTAGCAAGGTAGCACAGACCTCCGTTCCTGAGGTCTGCGGCGTATTCAAGATGAATCAAGAAAAAACGATTAGCGACGGCACGGCTCTTGTGCCGCGGGCTTGTCGCCGCCCCACCGTAACGGACCCACGGCCCCGATGAATTTCATCGGGGCCGTGCCTACCAGCTTCGGGAAATTGCCCTGACAGGTCGGGGCCCCCGCGACGGGGCAGCGTTGGAAAGCGTCGCTGCCGGGCTCACGGCCGGCGCTACGGCAATCTAAGCGGATCCAGCGGCAGGAAGCGGCCGAGCCAAGCGGTACAGGTCCCCCAGCAGCAGCACTGCACCGACCGTGAACACGCCGCCCGCGACCAGCCGCACCGCAAGCCACAGCCGCAATTGATTCTGCACTTCCAGGAAGTCGAGCCCCATCACTCGCTGCAGGTAGACCTGAACGATCCCGGCAATCAGCAGCGCCATCACCATGAAAATCATGCTGAGGTTAAGGCATACAAAGGCGGAGAAACTCAGTCCTTCCGCCCCATTCCGCTGCTTGCGGCCGGAGATCTCCGGCAGGATGGCATACATGAGGGCGATGGCGAGCATGCCGTAAGCGCCCCAGAAAGCAAAGTGGCCATGCGACGCCGTGATCTGGGTACCGTGCGTCCAGCGGTTGATCTGCGGCAGGGTCTGCCCGAAGCCCCAAACGCCCGCTCCCATGAAATGCACAAAGGCGCTGGCGCCCAGCCACGCCAGAGCCATGGTGTTGACGGTGGCGAGCGTCCGCGCCTTCAGCAGGCTCCGCACCGCGTCAACCAGCATCAGCATGATGGGCAGCGGCTCGGCAGCGCTAAAGATCGCCCCCCACCAGAGCCAGTAGTGCGGCGTCCCGATCCAGTAGTAGTGGTGGCCGGTGCCGATGATGCCGGTCAGCAGCACGAGCACGACCTCGGCAAACACCCATCCTTCCACGCGGCGCCTCGACACCCCGGTCAACTTGATGAGCGCCCACGCCACCAGCGCCGCCGCAATCAGCTCCCAAGCCCCTTCCACCCAGAGGTGAATCACCCACCACCAGAAGTAGTATTGCGTGCTCAGATTCGGCATGAACGGAATGCCAAAGAGAAACATGACGGCGAGCATGACCATGCCGCCCAGCAGCGTCGCGGTGGTGCCTGTCAGTTGGTGATGGTTCCTGAACATCGTCATGGCGATGTTGTAAAGGAAAATCAGCGCGCCCACGACGATCACCACCTTGATGAGCGTGGGCTGCTCGAGGAACGGCATCCCGAAACTCCACTGGAAGAAGTAACCCAGGATCGCCGCCACGCCGCTCGCCAGCAGGATCCCCAACTGGATACGCGCCAGGCGAATACTGTAGATCTCCGTCTGGATCTCGTCGGCCACCATGTAATAGGTGGCGCCCATGAGCGCCAGGAGCAGCCAAAAAACCAGCAGGTTGAGGTGAATCGTCCGCGCCACATTGAAGGGAATGCTGTTCAGCAAGGGGTCGAAGCCCCAGACGTACTTGATGCTTGCCAAGATGCCGAAGACGACTTGCAGAAAGAAAAGCGGCAGCGCCGCCCAAAAGTACTCTCGCGCCAGCTTCTGGGATTGATATCGCATCTTTGACTCCGTTTAATCCGAGCGACCTTGTAGCGCCGGGCTTCGGTTCGACTTCGCTCACGCTTCGACTTCGCTCAGCGTCCCTGAGCAACGCCGAAGGGACCGCCCCGAGCCTGCCGAGGGGCAGCCCGGCATACGTGAAATCAACAAGATGCCGCCCTCCCGGCACGGCCGGGACAGGTTCCGGGCGGCGCTACTTCAGACTAACCAGATACTCCGCCAGCTCGTCCTTCTCCGTTCCGGGGAGTTGGGCGAAGCTCGGCATGATGGAATCCGCCTTGTGGCTTCGCGGGTCGTTGAGCTGGTCCAAAATCCAAGCCTGATCGTGACGGCTGCCTTCATGGGTCAGATCGGGAGCCAGTGTCCCCCCGCTCCCTTGAATGGCGTGACAGGTGTTGCAGTGCTGCGCCAGGAAAATCGCGTGACCTGCGGGCTCCTGGCGCGCCACCCCTTTCGGAGCGGGCGGCCAGCCGTTCGTATCGACTTCGCTGACCCACTTGAGATAGGCGAGGAGCGGCGCAACCTGCGCGTCGGTCAGATGAAAGTTCGGCATCTGCCGGCCCGTGGGGTACATGGCGGCGGGATCCTTCAGGAACTGCCGCAGCCAGGCGTCGCCTCGCACGGTGTAGCTTTTGGTGACATCCGGAGCGTAGTAGCCACCGATGCCCAGGATCGTGTGGCAGTCGTTGCAGTCGTAGTGCTGCCACAAGCGCTTGCCCTCCACCACTTGAGCGGAAATCTGGTCGGAATGCGTTTGGGCAGGTAACTTCCGCAGCGTGTCGATGGTCATGCCGAGGAAGACGACGGCGCTGATGATGGTAAGCACGGAAAGAATGCTGCGGCTGGTGGTCACGGCAAACCTCCTTGCGTCAGTGGGTACAGCATAAGCGCGCCCCGCATCGGGGTCTGTAAACTTTGATCAGGGGCTGCGCGAGAGGGCGGAGACTCAAAATCTCCACCCCTCCATGCAGGAAGTAGTGCTCCGGCGCGGTCCAGGCTGATCATCGGCTGCCACGTTTTGCGCGATTATAACACCGGCGTCAACTATTGCCTTGGTCGGCTGTCCCGCAGGAAAGGAAGGTCCGGCTTTTGGGTTGACTCACAGGAGAGAAGGGGGCCCGAACTGCGGGCAATTTTCATCCCGCGCCGGTCAAGGCCGCCGCGTCCGAATATGATGGGGAGACCAAAGACTCTCGCAAAAAAAGAGGGCCGCGCAGCCGCGCGGCCCTCCCGGCGGTATTGAGGGGTCTCAGTAATCGGTCCCTTGCACGTACGTCCTGGTCACGTTTTTCGCGTTTACCTTGTACGGCCGCATCATCTCGTTGTCCTCGTGGTCAATGATGTGGCAGTGCCACACGTAACCGTGGCCGCCGGCGTTCGGGTCGAAGGGGTAGTTCAGATTCGGGTCAGCAATCGCTTTGTCCGTCGGCGCGTAGCGCACGGCAAAGCGCGTCACCTGGCCGGGGAGCACTCGCACCGTGTCCTTCCAGCCGGCCTCGTTGGCATCCGGCGGGCCCACGGGACCTTGCAGGAAGGGTGTGATGTCCGGGTTGCCACCCAGGGCTCGAGAGTTGCCTGTCGTGTAGTTAAGCGGCGGGCCGTAAGCCGGGATGAAGGCGCCGCCGGGGAAGGCTGCCGCGTAGGCGGCACCGTACTTGTTGGTGTTAAAGTTCTGCCGGTTGAGCAGTTGGAATTGTGTCAAATGCGTGTGGATGGGGTGAGCATCAGCGGTCAGGTTGACGATCTCCCACACCTCGGTATCGCCTTCGTTGGGCAGCTCGGAAAAGTACTCGGTGATCCCGCCGGTCGTAACCGGGGTGAAGTCTGACCTGGTTGAGCCATCACCTCGTTTGCCGTCCCACTTGGTGTTGTTGACCAGGATCTCCAATGGCCCACCAGCGCCAATGATCTCGTTGAGCGTTAGCTGGCGAGTCTTGTTAGCCGTCACGCCAGCGGCCAGGACGCCGCTGGTGGGGTTGACCAAGCGAATCATCGGCGGTCTGAGGGGAGTGCCCGATGCCGGGTTGTAGCTGGCGTCCGGCCCCGTGAAGGGCTGATTTACGCGGAACTGGATGATTTGGCCGAGAGTTGACCCGCTCGGCGGCCCGCCTTTGGGGTAGGGCGTGCGGCCGGTGTTGCGCAGGATGAGCGTCTGCCCCGCTAGGCCGGCAAAGTCAATGATCACCCCCGCGCGCTCGCCCGGCATGATCAGCAGCTTGTCCAGCGGCTTGACGTTGGGATCGATTTTCGCGGGCGCGTCGAGGTAGCCGCCGTCGGTGGCGATTTGCCAAATGGGCGGTCCCATCGCCTTGGTGACCGGGTTGACCAGGAAGAGCTCGTAGGTCCGGGCGTTCGAACCGTTGATGAAGAGAAAGCGGTAACGCTTCGGGGCGACGTTAAGGAAGGGCCAGACCTTGCCGTTGACCACGATGGTGTCGCCAACGAACTCCGGGACCCAGTACGGGTGTTCGGGGTTGATGCCCACGTTCGGGAAGAAGAGCTGCCCATTGGTGTCGAACATGCGGTCCTGGAGCACAAGGGGGATTAGGTATTCAACCGTGTTCGCGTCGCTGCCCTGTTGAAGGCCTACTGGGTGCAAGCCAGTGGGAAGCTGTAAGTTGGGGTCAATAAGCGGGTAGGCGCCGGCGATGCCTGCATAGACGTTGAGGCGAGTGGCGCCCAGGACGTGGTCATGGAACCAGATCGGCGCCGCTTCCTGAGTGTTCGGATAGCGATAGATGGCTTCGTTGCTGGCCGCACCAGCCTTGGTGTAATAGGCGTGCCCATGGTAGGTGCCGTCGCTGCTGAACCACGCATCCGGGCCGCCGTCGAGTACGGGTGGTATCTCCCCGCCATGCAGGTGGGGCACGGCCAGTGTGGGACCGGAGTAATGCAGCAAGCAGTCGCCCGTCGCCGGAGATCCGCTGGCCTCGGCGCAGGCATTAGCTTCACCGTTGAGAGGATCGGCCCAGTGCAAGGTCTGGTCGGTCCAATCTCTCCAGGCAATGTTGTCGGCTGTGAGGTCATTGACGAACCTGATCTGGGTCGGCGTACCGCGCGTCGCCACAATCACCGGCCCGATGTAGGTTCCCGCCGGGTTCGTCGGCTCGATGTCAGCCCGGAAACCCCACACCCACGTCCCTGAATATGGCCCTGATGCCGGAACGAATGTTGAGGGCATCATGTTGGCCTGAAATTCCCGCATGGTCAGCAGGATCTCATTCGCCCCTGCGATTATGGTTTCGATCGGACCCCCTGCAACGCTCAGGATCGGCAGGGGATCCACGAACTGTGGGATAGCGCTGCCAGCCAGGGGGGTCTGAGCCGCTGCGGCGCTCTCGATCCCAAATCTCCAACCCGCGAGCAGCCCTGCACCCCCTACCGCTGAAGCCGTAAGAAAATTTCGTCTGGTTGTCTTCATCGCAACCCTCCTTTCGCTGGTTTGCAGACTCTCGTGCACCGACTAAGCCCGGAATCATCCGGTCTTCGAGAATTATCCGTTGCCTGTCGGTCCGACACCCCTGAACTGGGTTGTGTGTTGGCCTAACTGCTCGTAGAGGCAATGAAGATCGGTGGGGTTGAGAAGGCGATTTGGCAGAACAGGACCTGGAACACTAACCCCCTACGTTTGCCAAAGATAACCGCTGTGGTTAGCAAATGTCAATGGGTAATTGTCCGAACAGCATGAGGTGGAATGACGGGAGTCATCTGGCCGGGTGACGATGCACGGCACGGATATTCAGGGCCGCGTGCGACTGGACAGCCCAACCGTGCGACGTCACCCCTCAGGGGAGCGCTCTAACGGCGCTCGCTACCCATCGACCGGGGGTGGACACGCTGTCGCTACACGGCAGCACCTGCCGGGCTGCCCCTCGGCATACTCGGGGCGGTGACCCCTTCGACAAGCTCAGAGCCCCGAGCAAAGTCGAGGAGCGACGCCGAACCGAAGCCCGGCGCTACTTTGCGGCTTTGCTTTCGGCCCGCTTGGCGCCGTATTCCTTTTTCAGCTTGTAGGTGATGCTATCGACGAGGGCTTTCCAGCTCGCTTCGATGATATTCTCGGAGACGCCCACGGTTCCCCAGGTGTCGTGGCCGTCGCTGGTTTCGATCAGCACGCGCACGCGGGCGTCGGTGGCGTCCCGGGGATTGAGAACGCGCACTTTGTAGTCGGTCAGGCGAACATCACGGATGCAGGGAAAGAACCTGCCTAGGGATTTCCGCAAGGCGCGGTCGAGGGCGCTGACCGGGCCGACGCCCTCCGCGGCGGTATGTTCTTCCTTGCCGTCCACGCGCAGCTTGATAACCGCCTCGGAGTAAGGTTCATTCCTGCCCATCTTCTCGGTAATGACGCGGAAGCCGTCCAGCTCGAAGAACTCGGGAAAGTGGTGCAGGAGCTTATCGAAGAGGATTTGAAACGACGCTTCGGCGCCTTCGAACTGATAGCCGTCGTGCTCCATCTCCTTGAGCTTTTCGACCACGACCTTGGCGTGGGGAGAGGACTTGTCGATTTCCAGGCCCAGCTCCTCCGCCTTGTAGAGCACGTTGCTCTTGCCGGAAAGCTCCGAGACCAGCACTCGTCGCGCGTTGCCGACGACCGCGGGATCAATGTGCTCGTAGGCGGCCGACTCCTTCATCACCGCGCTCACGTGGACGCCGGCCTTGTGGGTAAACGCGCTTTTGCCGACGTACGGCAGGTCGTGGCGAGGAATCAGGTTGGCCAGTTCGCTGACGTAGTGGGAGACTTCCGTCAAGTGCTTGAGCTTTTCTCTGCCGATCGTGCGCAGACCCAGCTTCAGCTCGAGGTTGGGGATCACGGAGCAGAGGTTGGCGTTGCCGGTGCGCTCGCCGTAACCGTTCATCGTGCCTTGCACCTGGACGGCGCCGAGCTCGACGGCGGCGATGGCGTTGGCGACGGCCATCTCGCAATCGTTGTGGGTGTGAATCCCCAGGGGCGTTTTAACGTGTTCGGAAGCGACCCGGAAGCGCTCGCGGAGGTCGCTGGTCAGGGTGCCGCCGTTGGTGTCGCACAACACGATCATGTCGGCGCCGGCTGCCTCGGCGGCCCCGAGCGTGGCAAGCGCGTACTCGCGGTCGGCCTTGAAGCCGTCAAAGAAATGTTCCGCGTCGTAGATGACTTCCCGGCCCTTGGATTTCAAGTAGGCCACCGACTCGCGGATCAAGGTGAGGTTCTCTTCCAGCGAAATCCCCAGGGCTACCTTCACGTGCAGGTCCCAGCTCTTGCCGAAGATCGTCACCACGGGCGTGGCGGCTTCGACGAGCGCCTGGAGGTTGCGGTCGTGGGCGACGGCCGAGCGCGGGTGGCGCGTGCTGCCGAAGGCCGCCAGGCGCGCGTGCTTCAGCTTCAGCTCCTGGGCGCGGCGGAAGAAAGCGATGTCCTTGCTGTTCGAGCCCGGCCAGCCGCCTTCGATGTAGTCAATGCCGAGTTCGTCCAGCTTGCGCGCGACGTGCAGCTTGTCCTCGACAGAGAAGGAAACGTGCTCGCCTTGCGATCCGTCTCTCAGGGTCGTGTCGTATATCTGGATTTTCTTCATCTTCTTGGTGACGCAGAAGGCCTAAAAAATTAGTTTCTCACAGAATCCCCGGCCTCGCCGAAAAAAGTAGCGCCGCCCTTTAGAGTGTGTGTGAAAACCGGTGGTCCGCCGATGTAGTGCCGCCCTCCAGGGCGGTATCTTGTTGATTTCACGTACGCCGGGCTGCCCCTCGGCAGGCTCGGGGCGGTCCCTTCGGCGTTGCTCAGGGACGCTGACCGAAGTCGAAGCGTGAGCGGTAAGTCGAACCGCGAACGGCCCGGACAATCGCCTGACTCCTGAATCCTGGCTCCTGCCTTCCTTGCCAATCCAGTGAGCGGGCCTTAGAATGATGATGGGGCCGCGGGTGTGGCCCCATAGAGTTCATGGGCGCAACAGTTCAATACGTTTTAGGCAAGATTATTGGGACGCAGAACGAGCGCGAGCTAAAGCGGCTCGGGGCGCGGCTCGCGGAGATCAATGCGCTGGAGCCCGAGATGCAAAAACTCCCGGACTCGGAATTTCCCTTGCGCACCCAGCGCCTGAAGGAACGCGTCGCGGAAGGCGAACCCCTCGACAACGTCCTCGACGAGGCCTTCGCGCTTTGCCGCGAGGCGGGCCGCCGCACGCTCAACATGCGCCATTTCGACGTGCAACTGATCGGCGGCATGGTGCTCCACGAGGGCAAGATCGCGGAGATGAAGACCGGCGAAGGCAAGACGCTGGTCGCCACGCTGCCCGTTTACCTGAACGCGCTGGAGGGCAAGGGCGTGCACGTCGTCACCGTGAACGATTACCTCGCCAAGCGCGACGCGGCCTGGATGGGGCCCATCTACCGGCTGCTGGGGCTGACGGTGGGCGTGATCGTCCACGACCTCGACGACGCCGAGCGGCGCCTCGCTTACAACTGCGACGTCACCTACGGGACCAACAACGAATTCGGGTTCGACTACCTGCGCGACAACATGAAGTTCGAGCTTGCCGACTGCGTGCAGCGCCCGCACCACTACGCCATCGTGGACTAAGTGGACTCCATCCTCATCGACGAGGCCCGCACCCCGCTCATCATCTCCGGCTCCTCGGATGAATCCACGGAGAAGTATTACCGCATCGACAAGGTCATCCCGCATTTGACCGCCGCGGCCGATTACGAAATCGATGAGAAACGCCGGCAGGCCATGTTCACCGAGTCGGGCAACGTCAAGGCGGAGAAAATGCTCGGGCTCGAGAACCTCTACGACCCCGCCAACGTCGATTACATCCACCACCTCCAGCAGGCGCTGCGCGCCCATACGCTCTACAAGCTCGACCGCGATTACGTGGTG
>JAIQGH010000096.1 GCA_020072655.1 Terriglobia bacterium
GCGCGCCGCGCCGCCGAGGAAAAGGCCCTGGCCGTGGCCGCCACCGCGCCCCCGGGCGCTCTGGTGCTGGCCGCTGACACGATCGTCGTCGCCGGCAACGAAATCCTTGGCAAGCCCGCGGACGCTGCCGATGCCGCCCGGATGCTGCGCGTGCTTTCCGGGGCGACGCATCGGGTCATCACGGGAGTATCTTTGGTCACAGCTCCCGATCGTGTCGAAGCGGCCCGTTGCGAGACGACGTTGGTTACGTTTCGTCGGCTCGAGGAGGAGGAAATCGCCAACTACCTGGCAAGCGGCGAGCCCTTCGACAAGGCCGGCGCCTACGGCATCCAAGGGCTGGCTTCCAAATTCGTGACCCGCATCGAGGGCTGCTACTTCAATGTCGTGGGATTGCCGGTGGCGCTCGTTTACGACATGTTGAAGCCTTTTTGGCGATGGAAGGCCGAGAGAATCTCGTAGCGGCACGCCATGGCGTGCTCCTACGAAACTTCACCAATCAAGAAATCACTCAATCGCTCATTCACAAAATGACCCGCTCCTCCCCCTCGCGCCGCGTAACGCGTTCGCGGTCGAGGTATTCGAGCAGGGGGATGGCGTACTTGCGCGTCAGCCCGGTCAATTCCTTGAAGGCCGCGACGTTGATGCGGTTCGACTGCTGCTTGCGCCGCGCAACGAGCTCCCGCAGCCGCTCGAGCGCGGAGCGGTGAAAGATCAGGTCCTCGGTCACCTTGACCAGCGTTTTTTCCTTGAGCAGCAGGCGCAGGATCTTCTCGGCGCGAGGGCGGTCGATGGCCAGTCCGCCCAGTACCTCGCCGGCGGCCGGGACTGCCAGCCCAGCCGTTTCGAAGGCGCGGCTGATGCGCTCCTTCGCCGCCGATTCCTCGGCGCTGAGTCGGATTTCCCGCCCGGCGCGAAGAACCGTGTCACCCTCGATTTGTACTTTGCCTTCGGCAGCGAGTGACTGAAGCACGGCACTAAAGAGCACGGCCGAGGGCAAAACGATCCGCCCCGCATCCTTGCGCGCGCACCGGCCCCGCAGGTCCTCTTTGGTAAGCCCGGCGACGAGAGGGTTTGTGGCGTGGAATTTGTCAAGCTGCTGCAAAACGCCTTGCGCCAACGTCTGGAAGTGCTCCGCGTGCACAGCCAGGTTGGGAGGCTGCCCGAGCAACTTGATGCGCTTCTCCGTTTCCAAGCGCCTTCCGAGCGTCAGGGCGTCCTCAGGCTGCCAGCCGGTGCGGGCGACAATCGCGGCGAGCGTCATCTCTCCGGCGCGCGAGGTCAGAAGCTCGAAGCAAGCTCCGGGCTCGCCGGTCTCGAGCGTCCGAAGGGATTCGAGCGTGCGCTCGTCGCCCGCGCGATGGCGAGGCGGATCGTTATCGAGGACGACTCCCCCTCCGATCGTCACCACCGGCGAGAACTGCCGGATGATGAAGCGGTCGCCGGGCAGAAAAAGGCCGGGTTGAGCCAGGCGAAGCTGGGCGAAGGCGCGGCCGCCGGACGGCAATTCTTTTGTGCCGACCAGCGCTGCATCCGCAACCATTTCGCTCGTCCCGCAATGGAAGTGCACGCGGGCGCGATTCTTCAGGGGGCGCGCCGACGCAAGGAGCGTGATTGCCACGTCGAGCCGTTGGCTGGCCGCGAGAACGCCCGGCGGCGCCAGGACCATCCCGCGCGCGAGCTCCTGCGCCTCGACGCCCGCCAGGTTGAGCGCCGTGCGCTGCCCCGCGCGCGCGCAAGTAGCATCCTGGTTGTGAACCTGAATCCCGCGCACGCGCACGCGTTGCCCGAGCGGAAAGACTTCAGCTTCTTCTTCCCTGCGAATCTGGCCGGAGATCAGCGTGCCGGTCACCACGGCCCCGAATCCTTTCATCACAAAGGCGCGGTCGATGGGGAGACGGAAGAGCGAATCCACCGGCTTGGCGGCGACCTCGCGGCTCAGCCGCAACAGCTCGGCGCGCAGCGCGTCTAGTCCCTCGCCTGTTCGCGAGCTCACGGCCACAATGGGCGCCTCCTCCAGGAACGTACCCGCCACGAAGTCGTGAACCTCCAGGCGCACCAAGTCGAGGATTTCTCTCTCGACCAAATCCGCCTTGGTGATGACGACCATTCCCTTGCGAAGGCCGAGCAGCCGGCAGATATCAAAGTGTTCCCGTGTCTGAGGCTTGATGGATTCGTCGGCGGCGATGACCAGCAAGACGAGGTCAATCCCGCCTACGCCCGCGAGCATGTTCTTGACGAAGCGTTCGTGGCCCGGCACATCGATGAAGGCGGCGCGCAGATCGTCCGCCAAGTCGAGGTGGGCGAAGCCCAGATCGATGGTGATGCCGCGACGCTTCTCTTCCTCCCACCGATCGGGGTCGGTGCCCGTGAGCGCCTTCACCAGTGCCGACTTGCCGTGGTCGATGTGCCCGGCCGTGCCGACGATGACGTATTTCATGGAGAACCGATTATGCGGGAAGCCGGGCGGGGTGGCAACCGGCTGCGCACCTGGCGAGCCCGGGGTGAGGCTTTAATTCTCTTCCGACTCCGCGGGCGCGGGCTTGACGGGTTGCTTCTCCACCTCGGAACCGAGCCAGACGCTCGAGACCGTCCAGTCGCCGTACTGCTTCTGCAAGACGATATCGTAGTAGGCCGTCGCCGAAGGATCTTCGAACGACACCCGCGCCAGCGCGCGAGTCTGATTGGGCGAGAGCGTCGTGTTCAGAATGTGGAGATCAACGAGCGGCTTCGGAGGAGTGGACCTTGTCACCGGCTTGGCCGGGGGCCTTCGCGATGCCGGTGGTCGAGGCGCCGCGGGCGCGATGTCCGGGGGTGCCGCGGCTTCGAGAGCGGGAGCGAAATAGACGCGTACGGCTTGCTCGATCGACCCGCCGGGCTTCCTTCCCGGCGCGGCCAGGTATTTCGCCCGCTGCCCGATAACGTCCATCGCATTCTCCAGGTCGAGGCGGATGACCTCGTCTTTGATTTTGTCGTGCGCCTCGCGGGGGGGTTCGAGCAGTTTTGCATCCGAGCGGACGGTGAGCGCCAGGATGGCGGCTTCCGTGACCGTGCGGTCGGGCTCCTGGTCCGCGCGCCGGATGGCGTCCAGCAAGGTTTCCGTCGCTTGCGGCGAATCGAATTCCCCGAGTGCCCCGTAATAGAAGCGTCGCAGGCCGAGGTCCCGCGGGTCGGCGACGAGCTTCCAAAGCATTTGCATCGCCTTCTCGCCGCCGATGTAAGCCAGCGCCTGCGCGGCGAATTCCGCCGTGCGGTCGTCTTTCAGCGCCTCGCCGAGCTGTGGGATGACGTCCGGCCCGGCGGCCATGGTGGCTCGATAGAGCGCCTCCGTAGCCTCCGTATCGCGTGAATTCGCCAGCTTGTCCAGGAACTCTACGGCCCAATCGCCGGGAAGAGGACTCTCCTCATCTTGTGCCATGGGCACGGCGGGGGGCGGCGGGGTCGACTGCTGGTCTTGGCCATAGGTCGGGGGCAGTAAGCAGAAAGCAGAAAGCAGAAGGCAAAGAGCGGGCAGTCGGCGAGGAAATGCCGAAGCCCCTCGAAGCCTACTCCGCTTTTCTCCGCGTTGGCGACGCTTCTTGCCGGTCGGATTTCGCATGCGGCTGATCGTTAGATGCGCCCCTGCGCTCGGGAGGTTGGAGGCTTGCTGCTGGCGCCGCCAAGTCACCTCAGAACTACTGTACTACCTCTCAGATAGCCTAGCTGATGTAGCGCCCCGATTCATCGGGGCATGTGCCGGGCTCCCGACAGCATCGGGACAAGTTCCGCCCGGCGCCACTGGTTGCTCACGCCTGACCACGTTCTCGCGACGAAGTCGGTTTTTGAGTTTTCACTCCGTTCAATAGCGGTGGCAATTCCCGGAGATCGTTCAGCAGCAGATCGGGCGGGATCGTCTTGAGCGTATATGCTCCGAAGCCATAGGTAACGCCGCACGTCCAGATGCCCGCATTGCGTCCGGTGAGCACATCCGTATCCGAATCGCCGATGATGAGGGTCTGCCGCGGCGGAGTGCAGAGATCGCTCATCAGCTTCCTCACGCCGATGGGGTCCGGCTTCTTTTCCGTGAAACTGTTTCCCCCGTACACACAGGCAAAGTACTGCGCCATGCCCAGCCCGGCGAGAATCTCCTGACTGAAGCGCACCGGCTTGTTGGTGAGGACGGCAAGTTGCCGGCCTTTCAATTCCTCCAGCGCTTCGCGGACGCCCGGATAGGCAAGCGTGTTGTCCAGCATATGGCGGCGGTAATAGTCGAGGAAAATTCCGACGCCCTTCTCGACGTTCTGCTGCGTGGCCGCTTCGCCGAGCGCGCGGCGCACGAGGTTCCCGACCCCGCGGCCGACGTAGGTGGCAATCTCTTCGTGGGGAAGGGGCGCGCCTCCCATCTCGGCGAGCATGGCGTTGACGCTCAGCGCGAGGTCCAGCTTGCTGTCCACAAGCGTGCCGTCCAGGTCGAAGATCAGGAGCTGGATTTCCCCGATCACATCACGTGGTATCGGCATGGGAAGCAACGCTCCTCACTCCGCCGGCTCGCCGCCCGGGCTGAGGGCGCGCAGCACCAGCGTGGCTTCCTCGGCGGGTATGGGATTGAAGTAGAAGCCTTCGCTGCCCAGGACGCGGTGCTCCTCTTCGATCTGCGGATTGATTTCGATGTGCCAGTGGAAATCGTCGGCGATGGTTTGCCAGGAGCCCGCCACCCACCCGCGGGCCTCGAGGTTGGGCTCCGTATGCACGACGATGTGCAGCGCCTTGGAAATATTCTCGATCCGCTCGAGACAACTCTTGAAGAAGCCCGCCAGCGACCGCGCGCGGCCGGGCTCCCTCAAGTCCTTCTCAAAGGAGGACGCGTGGCGGAGCGGAAGGACCCACACTTCATACGGGGAGCGCGACGCGAAGGGGCACAACGCGATGAAGTCCTGGTTCTGGTCCACGACGCGCTTGTCCTGCCGCACTTCCTGCTCCACCGTGTCGCAAAACAGGCAGCGTTCCTTCTTCGCGTAATACCGGGCTCGCCAGAATTTGCGAAAGGCTGTGGGTCAGCCAGGGCGGAGTGATGTCCCTCTGATCCTTGAAGAGCGAGACGTAGCGAAACCGCCGGTCCTGCTTGAGGTCGAGGATGCGGTCGCGGCAGACTTCAATGACGCGCGCCATCTGCTCCTCCGGCAGCGCTCCCATGGAGATGCCGTGCTGGGGCGTATCGACTACGACCTCGTGCGCACCCAGCGTGTTCATGTGGTCGTACAATCCCTCGGCGCGGGGATTGAGCGGCGCTTCGACCTGGAAGATCGGTGCCCGGTCGTGGAATACCCGCGTCATCCAGGCACCCGAAGCATCCCGCAGCTCCTCGATCGCCTTGGGGGTCAGACGCTCGTTGCCGGGACAGAACGGGCACAGCCCGTCCACCTCCAGCACGTCCGGCATTACCGCGCGTTTGCCGGTCACAATCCAGCGACGGGTCACAGGGTTCAATCGCAGCTCTGCCATGGGAGGCCTTTCCGTGAGGGTAGGAAATCCCGAGTCCTTAAAGATTCCGCCTGAGCGTCCGCTGACCGTCAAAATCGCGGACAGGCCATTCTATCTCGAATCTCGACGCTCGGAAACACGTGTGGTAACTTATCGGGCTTGAGATTTCAGATGTCAGATCGCAGATTTCAGATTTGAAATCTGACATCGGATTTCAGATTTGAAATTTGAGATCTGAAAAGAGTCGAACCCATTCATCGGACACGACCTCATGGCGAGAATTCTGCCCTTTCGCGCACTGCGTTACAACCCGGAGAAGGTCGGCGATCTCGACCGGGTGGTAACGCAGCCTTACGACAAGATTTCACCGGAAATGCAGGCTCGTTATTACGACTTGAGCCCGTACAATCTGGTGCGGATTATCCGCGGCCGCCCAACTGCCACGGACTCCTGTGCCGACAACGTCTACACGCGCGCCGCCCAATATTTTCGGGAGTGGCGTGAACAAGACGTGCTGGTCGCCGGTCCGGAACCCGCCCTATATCCCTACTCACAGGACTATGCCGCCCCCGGCCAGCCCACTGCCTTCCGCCAAAGACGCGGATTTATCGCCCTCTCGCGGCTGGAAGATTATACGGCGCAAATCGTCCACCGCCATGAGGAGACGCTGTCTGGCCCGAAGATGGACCGCCTCGAACTGCTGAAGGCGACTCGAGCCCACTTTGGGCAGATCTTCATGCTTTACAGTGACCCGACAGGCGAAATCGAAAAAGCTCTCGCGCCGGGGATGTCGGGAGAGCCCGCGATGGTCGTCACCGACGAGTACGGTTCCCGACACTCGCTTTGGCGTCAAACCAGTCCGGCCGACATCGAGCAGGTCGTTGCCGCAATGCGCGACAAGAAGCTCGTCATCGCCGACGGTCATCACCGCTACGAAACGGCGCTCGCCTACCGGGACCACTGCCGCGAACAAGGGAAAAACGACCCGAGGGCGGAATACGTCATGATGACGTTTGTCCGCAAGGAGAGCGCAGGCCTCACGATCCTGCCTACTCACCGCGTGGTCCACAGCCTTGCCGGATTGGACTGGAATCGGTTCGTTTCCAGTTCGGCGCGTCTCTTTGCGTGCGAGGAAATCAAACCGGCAGGCGACAAGTTGGCCGCCCGGCTCATCGCGGCGTTGGAGGAATCCGGGCGAAAGGCAGCATCCTTCCTGGCCTATAGCGGGGCGGGCCATGCTGCGCTCCTGACGCCGCGCAGTGACCTTGACCTCGCCTCGGTGCTGCCTGATCTGCCGGCCGGTTTGCGTCGTTTGGACGTGGTCATCCTCCACCGGCTGCTGCTCGAGCAGGTGCTCGGCATCGACCGCAACGCGGTGCGCGAAGAGAAGAACCTGCGTTACGCCCGTGAGTCCGACGACGCCCTCCGCCAAGTCGGAAGCGGAGAGGCGCAGGTCGCCTTTCTCATGAATCCCACGCCCGTCGAAGACGTTTGGGCCAATGCCCTCGCCGGGCAACCACTTCCGCAGAAGTCCACGGACTTCTATCCCAAGTTGCTTTCAGGACTGACGGCCTACTGGCTGGATAACCCGGCGGGAATGTAAAGATCGACCGCGACCGCCCTCCACCTTAGGGGGCCCAGGGCCATTTCCGTCTCAAACCTTGGTCAACGCGGCCAGGGGGAGCTCTCAGGAAGTCTGCGCGAAAGACTTCACCGCCTCTCCCACGCTGTTGTAGACATCGAAAACGGTAACGAGCTTCGTAATATGGAGCTGCTCGTCGAATTTCTTGGTGAGATTCGCCAGCTTCATGCTGGCCCCGTGGTTGCGCGCCGTCGTGTAACCGGCGACCAGCGTCCCCAACCCGGCGCTGTCGATGTACTTCACGTCGGCCAGATCCAACACCAGACGCGTTTTGCCTTCCGCCAGAAGTTCCTTGAGTTTGGACCGGAGTTGGTTGCTCTCTTCTCCCAACGTCACTCTGCCCGCCAGCACGAGGACCGTAACTCCGTCCGATTCCCGCTCCGCAATCTCCAATGCCATGAACAACCTCCTCCTGCAGCTCCGGCCCACCGAACCTGCCGGGTTTGCCGTTCTTCTGCCCGATCTCTCGTCTCTTTATTTCTTTAAAGACGCCCAACTACCAAGTGCCGCACCATTTTACCGAGCTTTCCGGCGAAAGTAAACAGCCGCCGCCGCGCCCAGGCGACGGGGCCCCACGGGCGGCTCGCGGGGCGGCCCTAGGATAGCCTGACGGCGTGCTCCGGCCAGCAGGGTGACGGCTCGCCAGGCTCTTGACTCATGTGGGCAAGAATGCTAGACTACACAAAAGTGTCACCAGCGACAAGTAAGAAGGAAGAAGCGGCAGAATACTTCAGAAGTGGGGAAACGAAGCCACCATCTCGTTTAGAATCAGCGGAAGGACAAAATGGCATAGCCCAGGAGCCAGAAGGCACAAGCAAAACGCGCCAGAGGACCTTCGATTTGAGCAAACGAAGCCAAGATCTCATTTAGAATCAACAAAAATGTCCGAGGAACGAACCCAAACCCGCCTGCACGCAAAGCCTCTTGAAGGTTGGCAGGGACGGCACCTCAGGCCATGCGCGGTCCCGGTGTCGGACATATTGTCGTCCCCGCCCAGCAACTGCCTGCCCTGGCCCATCCTCCACACTGGGACACCGACGAGGAGGCCTGGGCAAACCTCGACGCGAGGGCGATGTGCCGCTCCCACGACCGCTTGCTCACGGCAGGGCTGTCAATGGAGAAGGGACTGGATGAGCCCCACGTCCCAAGCGAGGTAGCCGCCAAAGCCCAGGCTGAAAAGGCCCGCCGCCACCCGGATCAGGCGTTCTAGAAGTTGCAGGCGCTGGACGGCCAGCACCAGGGGAACCGACATCAGCAGGCTCATCACCATCATGCCGCCGATTGAACCCACGCCGAAGATCAGGATATATCCGGCGGCGAGCAGCAGCGAGGGCAGCGCCCCGACCACCAGCATCATCAGGGCGGCCGTGCCCGCCAGCCCGTGAACCACGCCCACCACAAAAGGCCGTCCGCCCAAGCGCAACGTGCGATGCTGGTGCTGGTGCTCCGCTTGGCCGAGGTGCACGTGCAGGTGAGAGTGCTCGACGCCGTCGTGGGTGTGACGGTGCACGTGGAGGGCGCCTCCCCGCGCCAGCCGGAAGAGAACATTGGCCCCCAAGAAGATGAGCATGCAGCCCACCAGGAATTCCAGGAACTGCGAGAGTCGCGGGGTGAGGGCCAGGCGAAACGCCGCCACCGCGAGCCCGAAGACCAGCAAGGACGCGGTGTGGCCCATCCCCCAGGAGGCTCCGATGAGCGTCGAGCGCAGGATGTTCCGCTCTTCGCTGACAAACGTAGAAACCGCTGCCAGGTGGTCGGCGTCCAAGGCGTGGCGCAGGCCGAGAACAAATCCCAGCGCCAGAGTGGACCAGACGGGAAAATCACCCACAGTCATGACTTGCCGTGCCCTCAGGAATAATGCTCGCGTATGAACGCGGCGATGGCTTTGTAAGCGCGCTCGAGCGTGGCCTCTTGCGGAAGAAAGACGATGCGGAAATGCTTGGTTCCTGGTGCCTGCCCGAATCCGCTGCCGTGCACCGCCAGCACCTGTTTCTCAATGAGCAACTGCTTGACGAAGTCCTCGTCACTATCCGGAATGTCGATGCGCGGAAAAGCGTAAAAGGCACCGCGGGGCGGCACGCAGCTCAGGTGAGGAGGAGCATTGCAGTACTTCACCGTGAGGTCGCGCCGCGAGCGCAATTTGGCGACGACTTCGTCGAGGTGGTCCTGGGGTCCCTCGAGCGCGGGCTTCACGGCATATTGAATGGCGTGGTTGGCGCTGAGCCGGGCGCGAAGCAGCTTGTGCATGCCCTCGATGTACCCCCGCAAGGCCGCCTCCGGGCCGCTGACGATCGCCCATCCCAGCCGCCAGCCGGGGACGAGGTAACCTTTGGAAAGCCCGCCAAAGGTAATCACGGGGACATCCGGCGCGAGCGCCGCGATGGAGACATGTGTCTCCCCATCCAACTCCAGCTCGTCGTAAATCTCGTCGGAGAGGATGACGAGGTTGTTCTCGCGGGCGTACTCCGCGATGCGTTCCAGCGTCTCGCGAGAGTAGACGGCCCCCGTGGGATTGTTGGGATTGATCAGGACAATGGCGCGCGTGCCGGCAAATATCCGGCTGGCCAGGTGCTCGAGGTCGGGCTGCCAGAGGGAATCCTCGTCGAGATAGTAGACATTGGGTGGCGCGCCCAGCTTCGCCAGGATGGCCGAATAAAGCGGGTATTCCGGACAGGGGGTTAGGACGTTTTCTCCCGGATTGACCAGCGCCGTAAGGCAGATGTCGACGCCCTCGCTCACCCCCGAGGTGATGAAGACGCTCTGGACGGAGCGAATGCCCTTGCGCTCGGCTGCGCCGCGGATGGCTTCGAGCGCCTCGTCCACGCCTAGCGATGGCCCATAGCCGTTCTTGCCGTCGCGCATGGCCTTGGCGACGGCTTCAATCAGGTGCGGCGGCACGTCAAAGTCAAACGCCGGGGGATCGCCGATGTTGAGGGGGATGATTTCCTTGCCCTCGCGCGCCAACGCCTCCGCTAACACGGCGATATCCCGAATGGGGTACCGGACATTCTCCAGCCGCTGCGCGGCGAGAATCTCTCGAATCGGTGCGGTTTTCCCTGACATGGGCAAACTACATTTGTAACAGAATGGCGGGATGGGGTCAAACAAAGAGCGCGTCGGGTCGTGAGTTGGTTTGCCGTGGCGCCGACCGGAACTTGTCCCGATCTGATCGGGAGGTCGGCACTTCTGGAACTGATCTTGCCGTAGAGCCGGCCTTCAGGTCCGCGCCTCGGAGCGTTGCCGGCCTAAAGCTGGCGCTACAGGAGGTCCTCCAGCTCCTGGCAGGGCAGCCCTTGCGACTCCGCGACCGGCCGGCAGGTGAGGTGTCCGGCATAGGTGTTGACGCCATCCTTGAGCAGAGAGTCGTCGGCGATGGCGCCCTTCAGCCCGCGCGCGGCAATCGTGCGCACATAGGGCAGGGTGGCGTTGGTCAGGGCGATCGTGGAAGTCCGGGGCATGGCGCCCGGCATATTCGTCACCCCGTAGTGCACGACGCCATCCACGGTGAAGACGGGGTCGCTATGCGAGGTGGGCCGGGTAGTCTCGACGCACCCGCCCTGATCCACGGCCACGTCCACGATTACCGATCCCGGCAGCATTGTTTTGACCATCGCTCGCGTGACGACCCGCGGCGTCGCGGCGCCCCGCACCAGCACGCCGCCAATCAGCAGATCGGCCTTCTTCACGGCGTCGGCAACGTAATAGGGGCTCGAAAGGTGCGTTTCGATGCGGCCGAAGAACAGGTCATCGAGGTGCCGCAGACGATCCAAATCCACGTCCAGCACCACTACTTGCGCGCCCATGCCCATAGCGATTTTCGTGGCGTTGATCCCCACCGTCCCCGCGCCCAGAATCACCACCAGGCCCGGCCGCACCCCCGGCACACCCCCCAGCAGAACCCCGCGCCCGCCGAGAGGCTTTTGAAGATAGTACGCGCCCACTACCACCGACATGCGCCCCGCGATTTCGCTCATCGGGGTCAGCAAGGGCAACGAGCCGTTCTTCGCCCGGATCGTCTCATAAGCGATGCCGGTCACCTGCCTTTCCAGCAGCACGCGTGTCAACTCCGGCATCGCCGCCAGATGCAGATACGTGAAGAGGATCTGGCCCTGGCGCATCCGCCGGTCCTCCGGCTCGATCGGCTCCTTCACCTTCACAATCATTTCGGCGCGCGCGTAAATCTCGTCCGCCGTGTCCAGGATCTTGGCGCCGGCGGCGGCGTATTCTTGATCTGCGAAACCCGAACCTTCCCCCGCGCCCTTCTCGACCCAGACGGTGTTTCCGTCCACCACCAGCTCGTGGACTCCCGCCGGGACCAGCCCCACCCGAAATTCGCCATTCTTGATTTCTTTGGGCAGACCAATGTGCATTGAGCGCCCCCCTGACGCGACCGCTTTTCTGACCGCCCCCTGGCCGCGCGCAAGCAACTATCCTACCCCCAGTTCGTGGCCATCGCCGATTTTAGATTTCGGACGCCGCGGAACCGCTGGGATCCTGTCGCCCCAATGCCGAATCGCGAGTCCCGACCTACGTTCGGTACGACGCGTTGATGGTGATGTAATCGTGGGTGAGGTCGCAAGTCCAGAAGGTCATGGCATGGGGACCTTGATGGAGGTGGACACGCAGCGTCAGGTCCTTCTTGTCAAGTTCGAGCTTGGCCGCGGCTTCATCGAATCCGGCGTCGAGCCCATCGCGGCAGAGGTCGAGGTCGTTGACGCGAATATCGACCCGCTGGGGATCGATGCGGGCGCCCGAATATCCCGCCGCGCACAGGATGCGGCCCCAATTGGGGTCGCTGCCGGCGATGGCGGTTTTGACCAGCGGCGAGTTGGCAATTGCGCGCGCCACGCGGTCGGCGTCGCGGGGCGAGGCAGCGCCCATCACTTCGATCGTCACCAACTTCTTCGCGCCTTCGCCATCGCGCACGAGCATCTTGGCCAGATTCTGGCAAAGCAGCCTGAGACCCCTGATGAACCAACCCCGGCTGGGAGTGCCCGGCCGGACGGGGACGCCTGACGCCCCGCTGGCGAGGATCAGGACCGTGTCATTGGTCGACGTGTCCCCATCCACGGAAATCCGGTTGAACGAAGCATACACGGCGTCGCGCAGCATCGCCTGAAGTACTCCGGAATGGACGCCGGCATCCGTGGTGATGAAACAGAGCATGGTCGCCAGGCGAGGATGAATCATGCCGGCGCCCTTGGCAATGCCCGCCAGATGGACTGCCTTTCCGCCCGTTTGGCTCCGCAAGACGCAACACTTGGGGACGGTGTCCGTGGTCATGATGGCCTGAGCGACCGCAGCCGCGCTCTCGACGGAGAGGCTTTCCTTCAATACCGGCAACTTCTTCGTAACCAGTTCCGGGCGGAAGGGCACGCCGATGACCCCCGTCGAAGCCACCAGCACCTGCTCCGGCGCGACGGCGAGCAGCTTGGCGGCAACCTTGGCGGTCTTCTCAGCGGCGGCAAGACCGGCGCTGCCTGTGGCGGCGTTGGCGTTGCCGGAGTTGACGATGATGGCGCGGGCTTTGCCGTGGCTCTGGGCCAGATGCTGTCGCGAGAGGACGACCGGCGCGGCGGGCACGCGGTTCGTCGTGAAGACGCCCGCCGCGGTCGTTTCCTCACACTCCGAGAAGATCATGGCCAGGTCGAGCGCACCCTCGGCTTTCTTGATTCCGGCCGCGGTGGCCGCGGCGCGGAAACCCGCAGGTGTGGCGATATTGCCTTCGATTTGTTCCCACTCAGGCATACATCCGTACCGCCGGGCGGAACTTGTCCCGATGAAATCGGGAGCCCGGCACGCATCGGGCCGCAGCGCTGTGAATTCGCAACCAGGGGCGGATTCCGACCACATGCCGGCCTGCCCGCCCCGGCCCTTCGGTCCGGGAACGGGCCGGGGAAGGCCGGCGCTACGATCAGTGCCGGAAGTGCCGCACGCCGGTGAACATCATGGCCAAGCCCAGGCGGTTGGCCGCCGCGATCACTTCCGCATCGCGCACCGACCCTCCCGGCTGGGCGATGGCCGTCGCGCCCGCCTTGGCGATTTCCTCGACGCCGTCCGGAAAGGGGAAGAAGGCGTCGGAGCCGACCACCGTGCCTTTGAGCGAATGCTTTAACTCCCGCGCCTTGGTCGCGGCGAGCTTGGCGGAGTCGACACGGCTCATCTGCCCGGCGCCCACTCCCACCACGACGCCCTCCCGCGCAAAGACGATGGCATTCGACTTCACGTGCTTGGTTACTCGCCAGGCAAAGACCAGGGCGCGCATTTCCGCCTCGGTGGGTTTACGCTCCGTCGCGCACTTCCACTCCTCCGGCTGGGCGCCCGCAGTATCGGGCGTTTGGACGAGCAGGCCGCCGCCCACGCTCTTGAGTTGCAGGCCGTAAACATCACCCGCCGTCGTGGACATATCCATGAGTCGCAGGTTCTTCTTAGCCGCCAGTCTCTCGAGCGCCGCCGGCTCATAGCCCGGCGCCACCACCGCCTCCACGAACAGCTTGGACATGGCTTCCGCCGTCGCGCCGTCCAGCTTACGGTTGAAGGCGATCACCGAGCCAAAGGCCGAGACGGGATCAACGTCGAGAGCGTGCAGGTAGCTTTCCGCCAGGGTCGCTGCGGAAGCGATGCCGCACGGGTTCGTGTGCTTGATGATAGCGGTTGTCGGCTCTTCGAACTCGCTCACCAGTCGCCAAGCGGCCTCGAGGTCCACGAGATTGTTGAACGACAGCTCTTTGCCCTGGAGCTGCTTCGCGTACGCCAGTCCGCGTCCGGCGGCCGTGGGATCGAGATAGAGCGCGGCCTTCTGGTGCGGGTTTTCGCCGTAGCGCAGATCCAGCGCCTTGCGGAAGTTCATGTGCAGGCTTTGCGGCAGGGTTGCGCCGTCGGCGAGCTTCTGGAGGGTGGTGGAAATTGCGCCATCATAGGCGGCCGTGGTTGCGAAGGCCTTGCGCGAGAGGCGGGCTCGCGTCTCGCGGGAAACGCCGCCGGCGTTGACCTTCATCTCGTCGAGTAGCGTGGCGTAATCGGCGGCGTCCACGACCACTGTGACGTCTTCAAAGTTCTTCGCCGCGCTGCGGATCATTGAAGGCCCGCCGATGTCGATGTTCTCGATGATCTCTTCAAATTTCACGCCGGGCTTGGCCGCGGTCTTCTCAAAAGGATAGAGGTTGACGCAAACCAGGTCGATGAATTCGATGCCGTGCTTCTTCACTTGCTCCTGGTGCTCGGGGTTCGCGCGGATGGCCAGCAGCCCGCCGTGAACCTTGGGATGCAGCGTCTTGACGCGCCCGTCGAGCATTTCCGGAAAGCCCGTCAGATCGCTGACGTCGCGGACCTTCAGACCTTTCTCGCGCAGCAGCTTGGCGGTGCCGCCGGTGGAAAGGATTTCGACGCCTAGGGCCGCGAGTCCCGCGGCGAACTCAGCGACACCCGTCTTGTCACTGACACTGATCAGCGCTCGGGAGACTTTCTTCATGAGGGCTCCTTCCAAAGTGAATTCTGGTTGCGGATTCCGACCGCCCGGCCACTTCGCTGCATGCCTCGCCGACCACCTACTCTACCCCTCACACCCAAGGCGCAGGCCGGGAACACGGCATTGTAGTGATTTGCGACGGAAAGGGGAAGAGCCAGGGCTGGGGGCTTCCACGGGAAAGCTCGGGAAGACCGTCGCCTCATCTGCCTTGACGACCGCGCGGGAGAATGGGAAATTGTTAAGTGGGGTGAAATAGGGCAAGCATGGGCATGACCCGGTCGCTGGTGGTTCTCGTCTTCTTCCTGATCTTTCTGGCCAGCCAACTCTACTGGTTCCGCAGGATTGCGGAATGGGGAGAGAGGCTCATTGCCAATCGGGAACTCCGCCGAGCGCTGGCCGGAGCGGGCGCGATCATCTACATTCTACTGTTTGCGTATCAACTGGCTTGGCTCCGGCATTCCGGCACTGCAACCCGGTTGACCTGGGAGGCCGCGGTTCTTCAGGCTCCTTTCGAACTGTGGTCTGTCGGCTCGCTGCTGGGCTTTGGACTGGCTGTGATCCTTTGGGTTGCGGACCGGTTGGCGCGCCTGGGGGTCAGGTCTTTCGAGCAAGCGCAGAGATGGCGGCAGATTCCGGCAAGCAATGATCCGCCCCGGCTAGATTCCGCCAGCCGACGGCGGTTCCTTGAGCAGACCGCCAAGGTGGTGAGCGCGACGCCGTTTGTCGTCAGCGCTTATGGGTGCTTTTATGGCCGCCTCGATGTCGAGACCACGCGCCAGCGCGTCCAATTGCCGCGACTGCCCAAAGCCTTTCATGGTTTCCGCATTGCGCAACTCTCCGACATCCACATCGGCCCTTTCATGAGCGCGAAGGAGGTTCGGAGCTGCGTCTCCATGACGAACGCACTGCGCCCGGATTTGGTCGTCCTGACCGGAGACTTCATCACCTGGGATTCGGGAACTCAGGAAGACGTGGTGGAGGCGCTCGCCGGCCTCCAGTCGCCCTTCGGGGTTTTCGGCTGCCTTGGCAACCACGAGCGATGGGCAGACGTTGAAGGCTCGATCACAGAAATGTTCGGGTCGCGCGGCATTCGGATGTTGCGGCGCCAGGCCGTGGCCCTCCGAACCTCCGGCGAGACTCTGAATCTGATGGGAGTGGACTTCGAGTCGCGGGAACGCTACGGGGCCTTTACCCGGTTCACGGTCCGGCGGTACCTGGAGGGTGTGGAGCGACTGATGTTGCCAGGAACCACGAACATCCTCCTCAGCCACAACCCGAACACCTTCGACCGGGCAGCGGAACTGGGCATCGACCTGAGCTTGGCTGGCCACACCCATGGCGGCCAGGTTACCCTCGAATTCATCCATCCTGACCTCTCGCCCGGCCGACTGGTCACGAGCTACGTTCGTGGCTGGTTCCACCAGGGCGCCTCTCAGCTCTACGTCAACCGCGGCATCGGAACCATCATTGTCCCCATCCGCCTGGGGGCTCCTCCGGAGATAACGCTGTTCGAATTGGTCCGCGAAGGCTAGCTCGCGCGGGCGGGGTCGCGGCCGCCGTTACTCGAAGCGGATTTCCTTCAGACGGCTCAGCGGCAGGAAGAAGTCAAAGACGTCCCGGCTGGCGGGATTGTACTGATCGGTGATGCCGAGGATACGAGTCTCGGCAGGCTTGTCGGTGGGCATGAGGAATCGGGCTTTGATTGTCTGGCCGTTTCTCAGGGTGATTTGCATCAGGTCCCCCTGGAATTCAATCCGGTCGATCTTGGAGAACTCCACTTCGTCGGCCCCGCCCCCTTCAATCAAGATGGGGAAGCTGGTCCGGGGGGGCACTGATTCAAGGAGCGACCCGCGGCCGCCCGGAGGGTAGAAGTCCAGATAGGCGTCGTAAAGGGTCGTGGCCTTCCCGTCCAGGTCGGTGACCACGGCCGTATATCCAAAGCGCTTCCAGATTTTGACAATCTGCTGGCGCGCCTCCGGCGGGCTGTAGACGATGGAGTAGTCCAGCGCGCCGCGGCTAAGCCGCACCTGGACGACCCGCCGCTCCTTGAGTTCGAAATGCTTGAGGAGGATGGAGGAGGAGTCCTCCTCGACAACGATGGCGTCCCGCTGGACCACTGCCGGCCTGCCCTGAGGATTCGTCTGGTAGAGCGTGTCCGCCCTGATGCACTTCATCGGGGTCACGCCGAAGGCAGCGAGGATGAGCGGCCCCAAGAATCGCTTCGCGCTGATCATACCCAGCCCGCAAAAAAGCCCCGCGCAAGATGCTCCTTGCCGCGGGGCTTTTGACTTCGGAACCGCCGGCTAGCCTTTCTTCTTCTTCACGGTCTTGTACTCTGTCTGGATCTTCCCCTGCACGGTCAGGAGCAACTGCTGGGCGGCTTCAGCATTCTTCCCGTTGGGCTCAAGGGTGAGGTAAGTCTGAAAGGCCTCGGCCGTTCCCGGGGGGGCAACCACCCGGCCATCCTTGTCCATCGTCGCCTTGCCCATCAACGCCTGGCCTTCCAGGAAGAAGGCGTCCGCATATTTGGGGTCGATCTCGGTGGCCTTTTTGGGCCGCGGCGGCGTCATCCATCTTGCCCTGGTTGTACATCACCGCCCCGTAGTTGTAGTAGTAGCGGGAAGCCTGGGCGGGATCTAACTCCGCGGCTTTCTTGAATTCCGCCGCAGCCTCGGCGGTCTTGCCCATCTCGGCATAAACGCTGCCGAGGTTATTGTGGAACGTGGGCTCGTCCGGGCGGAGCGCCACCGCCTTCTCGTAGTCCTCGGCGGCCTTAGGATACTGGCGCGCCTTCTGGTAGCTCTCGCCCAGCTTCCCGAGCACCACCGGGACATTCTTGTCTTTGGCCAGCGGCAGCGCCTGCTCGAACATCTGGGCTGCCTCGGGATATTTCTGTTCCGCGAGCAAGACATTGCCTTGGTCGAATATCTGTTTCAACCCGGTGAATTGCTTGGTCTCTTTTTCCTGCTCCTCCTGCCGCTTTTTCAATTCCGGGTTGGCGGCAATTTCCTTCTCCTTCTGTTGCTTCTGAAAGGCCCTTTCCTTTGCCAGGTCAAAATTGCACTCGGTATTATCGCCAAAGCTCACGTGAGTGATGAGGAAGAAAACATCGTGGCCGTTGGGATCCTGCAGCGTCACCTTGTACGGGCCAATGGGCAAACCGATGCGGATGTACTCGCCCTTCTTGTCGGTCTTGACGTTGAAGACCCCTTTGACTTCCTGGCGCTCGATCATCACATTGTATCCCACCAGCGGTTTGCCGTCCTCGCCCACACATTTGCCGGTCAGCCCGCCGTTCTGCGCAAACGCCGGCTCAAGGCTGATGACGACCGTGGCCACCACCAGGGCCCCCATCGCCTTGCGCATCATCGAAAAAGACATAATTCCCTCCCCCTTATTTCCACGCTTCCCTAATTCTAGCCTCAATTAGGATGTGGACTCAACAAGATTGGTTTCTTGTTTTTAGTCGAGAAGCAGCGCCGCGTCAACAGGAAATTGCGCGCCCCCCGCCCGCCGCGGAGCTCGGGCGCCTCGGAATGCGCTCTCGGTTTTATGGACAAGATATGTAGCCCATGGCGCCGCCCGCTTTCTCGCGCCGCAGGTGCCGTTCGGACTTGCGCCGACCCGCCCGCGTGACCCCGCGGGGGGATGATACGGGAGGGGACGGCTGTGCAATACATGGCCTCCTGCGGTCAGAACGGCGCCAGAAGAATGAACCGGTGATTTACCGGGGCGCTTTCTTCAGCGCCTCGATCAGCGCATCCTCGGCTCCCACGTCACGCAGCCTTGCTTCGACCTCCGAGGTCACGGTGAAGGTAATTCCTCGTTCCGCCGCAAGCTGCGCGATGCGGGGCTGCGGGACCTCGCCGGCAAGCAGATCCTGAAGATTGGCCTCGGTCAGACGAGGAGTCGTGACCGCGATTTCGAGCGAGGTTTGGGTCGCGCCCCCTGGCCCGCGGGCGAGGAGCTCGTACCCTTGGGCGCCACGCGCCCCAGGTCCGGCCGAATCTCGATCTCCGTGGCGTATTCCGCCTTCCAGTTCAAGACCGCCACCTGGCCGCGCTCGATCGAATTGCTGGCCGCCGAGAAACTAACCGCCGGCTTGCTCCTGATGCCTCGAAGACGCATTGCCTGCCCACGGTAAACGCCCGCCTGCCCCAAATCGCCCATCGAATCGTAGGCTTCCGCGAGCTGGTCCAGGTTCTGCGGCTTCATCGGGCAGGCGAGGAGCGCGCTGCGCAACAGAGCGCGCGCTTGCTCCCCCTGGCCGCTCGTCGCTAAAGCTTTGGCCCGGCGGATGTCGTCGCGAGCGTCAGCGCAGCGATCTGCACCCCTTGCCCCGACGAGCAGTGAAATCAGCAGACCAGCCAGGCCGGCGGTCTGCGCCATCGTCCTTCCTGCCGTCGCGGGCATCTTGCCACGCCTCCCCGCTTGCCCTATCGGACCGGAAACTGGATTTCTACTTCCTTCACTTGGTCGTCAGATAGATGAAGGGTCTTCTGACGCTTCAAGAGCATCGTCCGTTCATCGGGCGAAACCACCCCATCCGAAGCTACATCTTTGAAGTCCTCGCGATACTTGTCCATGTTCTGCTGGAGGACCAGCAGGCGTTTCGCCTCGGCATCGACGACCTGCATGGCGATTCCTTCCTTAACTCCGTAATCGGGTGCGCTGGCGACCAACTTCTGCTTGAAGGCCTCGCTGACGTCTCCCTTCTGAGCCCCCAGACGCAGGCGCACATACACGCGGAAGTCATGGACCGCCTCGGCTTCGCCCGGCGGCCAGCCCTCGAGGGGAATGCTCACGGTGATGGGGGCGGCGGGTTCCGCAGGCGGCGCCGGCGCCAGACTGGCCGCTTCGGCCTGTTTCAGGAATTGATGCTCCTGTTCCTTTTCGAGAACGGCGCGGTCGCGCTGCAGCCGGGCGAGGGTGTCGCGGAAATATTTCTCGTCCCGGTCGAGGCCGAGCGCCTGGCTGTAAGATTTCTCGGCCTCGTTTAAGTGGGTTGTCGCTTCGTCGAAGCTCTCATTGCGCATGGACGTAGCGGCCAGGGCTTCGTGGGCCACGCCCAGGTTGTATTGGCGCGCGGCTTCCTTGTCCGTTTCCTTGGGCTTGATCGGGGCCTCGGTCCAGGCGGTGAGAGCCTCCAGCCAGTTTCCCCCCAGGGCCTGAGCGTTGCCGGGCTTCAGCTCATTGTCCACGGCGAGCAAGACCTCGCGCCGCTCGTCGTATCCGGCGGCGTAGCGAACCGCCTCCGCCACCGCGCGGTCCACGAGGTGCGCCAGGATCGCGCCGCGGTCCTGAAGCTGGCCCGCCGCAACGGTGTATGTTTGGTTCCCGCACTGGCGGGGCCCCGCGACCATCGATTCCTGGCTGTAGTACGGCGAAATCAACTGCGTAAACAATGCCGACTGCGCCTTCGCGTCGAGGGCCGTGAGATTCAGGACGAGTTTTCCCTTCGAAACCAGGTACGCGACGTCCCGCTCTTCCCACTTGCAGTCCTCGACCTGTTTGGCTTTCCCTTGCTTGTCAGACTCCGTGTGTTCACCCGTGTGGAAGTTGAGGGACACGGAGCGCGTCTCACGGGTCACGGAGGCCCCCGCCTCGTTGAGAGTGCCTTGGAGCTGGACGGAGGCCGTCGGGCTCACTTTGAAATTCTCGCGAATCAAGGCCTGCTCCACCAATTGCTGAGCGCGCACGGCCAAGCCGCCTCCAAAGCCCGGGACAATCGATGTGAACCGCACGGAGATCTCGCGAGCCGGCGTATGAAAGGCCGGGGGGTGATGCATCATGAAGACCGCCCGCGTCTTGCTGATGCCGAATTTCGCCCACCCCACGGTGGCTAACGAAAGAATCGTGATGAGGCCGAGGAGAAGCAGCCATTCCCGTTTCATGGCGCAGACACCTCCTCCGCAAGCATTCGCTCGGCCGATTCCAAGGGCCCCGAGACCGGGACGCATCCCAACCCTACTTTTCCTTGAAATCGTCGCAAGACTACCTGGCCTCTCTGGGCGCAGATAGTAGCGCAAGCCGAGGCAAAATCAAGCGGGAACTGGCTCGTGTGATTAGGAGGGAGCTCGCCGGCCGTAGCTGGGCCTCGCGGCGTAGGGAATGGGGTCGGCGATGCCGGCCTCTTCGAAAGCCCGCAGGCGCAGGGCGCAACTGTCGCAAACGCCGCAGGCGAGGTCTTCCGCTTGATAGCAGGACCAGGTGAGATGCAGCGGGGCGCCCAGTTCCACGCCGCGCCGCACGATCTCGCTCTTGCGCAGGTGGATCACGGGCGTCACGATTTCCAGTTGCGTCTCGGGCTTGGTCGCCGCGGCAATCACGCGGTTAAACGCCTCGTAGTACTCCGGGCGGCAATCCGGATAGCCCGAGCTGTCCTCGGCCACCGCGCCGATAAAGATCCTGCGCGCCCCCAGTACTTCACCCCAAGAAACGGCGATGGAGAGAAAATGCGCGTTGCGGAAGGGAACGTAACTGGAAGGAATGCCCTGCCGATTAAGATTTGCTTTCTCGACGGCGATGTGGGCATCGGTAAGACTCGATCCGCCGATTTGGCGCAGATGCTCGAGCTGGCACACTAGGCGATGCTCGGCCTTGTAGAAGTCCGCCAGGGCGTGGAACGACTTCAGTTCGCGCTGCTCGGTCCGCTGACCGTAGGCGACATGCAACATGGCCAGGCGGTGATCCACATTCGCAATCGCGGCGGTCACGCAACTGTCCATGCCGCCGCTGGCCAGGACCACAGCGAGCTGGCGGGACGAGGCTCGGGACTTGCGACTCGGGTCTCGGGGTTCTGAATTCTGAATTCTGAATTCTGAATTCTGCCTTCTGCTCTTCACACTCCCCTCGTCTCCGGATCCCAAATGAACTTATGCAACTGCATTCCCAGGCGCACATTGAGGCCGTCGCGCAGAATCCACTCCGCGAGCGTCCGCGGCGGGAGTTGCCCGAAAACCGGGGAGAAGATGACTTCGTCAACGATATTGCGAAGCTTGCGCTGTTCCATGAACTCCCGGGCGTAGTGGTAGTCGTTCTCATCGAGGATGACAAATTTGACTTGGTCCTTGCGGTCGAGTTCAGCCAGGTTCTCCAGGCGGAACTTGGCGCTCTCGCCGCTCCCCGGGCATTTAACGTCCATGATCTTCACCACGGCTCGGGGCAATTCTCCGATGAAGCGTTCGCCGCTGGTTTCGATCAGGACTCGCCAGCCCGTGTCCAGAAGCCGCGCTGCCATCGTCGGGACTTCCTTTTCGAGAAGCGGCTCGCCACCCGTGAACTCGACCAAGTTCCCGCCCAGCTCCCGAACACGCCCCAGGATTTGTTCTTCAGTCATCCTTTGCCCGCCATAGAAGGCATAGGCGGTATCACACCAATGGCAGCGGAGATTACACCCGGTCAAGCGGATAAACACGCAGGGCAGCCCGGCAAACGTGGATTCTCCCTGAATCGACTTAAAGATTTCTGTAACAACCATTTGGCAATGTCGGCCGCGACCCTCCCCTTCATTTTACCCGAATCTATCGCCCGGCGATGAGCCAAGCCGCTCCGCCGCGGGAAAAGCAGTGCCAGATTGTGACACCGAATGTCACAAATATTCACAACGTCCATGAATTCAGCGGCTGGCGGCGCGGGCAGAACGTCCACTGTCGAAAAGCCGCCCGCTGAAAACAAAGCAGATGACTCCCAAACCTGGATTCCTCGTAGGTCCCTCGCCTCTTGGCCCTGTGGTTGCATCTAATTACGGTAAGCCGAGGGAAGGAGGGAGGCCATGCTGAACGGCGACGAGCTAGCGAGAATCCGGGAAGAGCACGAGGTCATGGACAACTGGCGGACGTATGCCCGGCATGTTGTCGCCGAACTTCTGGAAGTTTGCGCCATCTGCGGCATGGTGCGTGAGAAGGATCGGCTCGTCCGCTGTCGCTGGTGTGAGGACACTTATTTCTGCAAAGACGGCACCTGCTCCCAGAAACACCACGCCGAGGTTCACCCTGCCGTTGCCTTCTGGAGCTGGTAGGCCTCCGAACTTGCCCAGATCAATTCTCCCCCCAAAGTAGAGCCGGCCTTCAGGCCGGCAAAAGTGATCACCACTAAGACACAAGGACACAAAGCAAAGCCGAGTGCAGCGGACAAAAACCAGAGATCGGCAGCTTTCCGCCTTCTGGTTCTTGAATTCTGGCTTTCTTTGTGTCTTGGTGTCTTTGTGGTGTATGCACTGGCCCCCGTGGATTTGACACGGGTTTTGTTGACGTCTTGTTCCCGGCTACACCGCCTCCGGAACGTAGGTGGCTGAGGTTGTCTCCGTCTCCCTCCATCAGCAGGCCGATGGAATTGAGCTGATCCCCCGCCACCGTGATGCGCACTCTGTAATTGTGCCCATGGACGTTCTCGCACTTGCCCTTGTAACCGCGCAGCGCGTGACCCGCCGCGAACGAATACTCCACGCTGATCTCAAACATTCAACCTTCCTTATTGCGCGTCCTGTTATCGATGTAGCGCCGGGCTTCGGTTCGACTTCGCCCCTCGGGTTTGCTCGGGGCCCTGAGCTTGTCGAAGGGCCGCCCGGCATGCCCCGATGCATCGGGGCGCTACGTTTGCAAACCCATTTGAATTCGTAGCGCGGACCTGATCTGTAGGTCCGCGGTTCGTTCTGACAACAAGCAAGTAAGAGCCCTCAACATTCTCGCATAAAAGCCTTCACTTCTTCCAGCCGCTCGGTGCGTCGGTAGCCTGGCAAGCTCTCAAAGAAAGCGTGCCCGTAAGCCATGCGAACGATGCGGTGGTCGAGAATGGCGAGCACGCCGCGGTCCGTCTCACTGCGGATCAGACGGCCGAACCCCTGCTTGAGGGAGATGACCGCCTCGGGGGTCTGGTATTCCGTGAAGGCATTGCCGCCATCCTCGTTAATCATGCGGATGCGCGCCGCGACCACGGGATCGGACGGCACGGCGAAGGGCAGGCGGTCGACGATCACAGCGCTCAACTGCTGGCCTTGCACGTCCACGCCCTGCCAGAACGAGCTGGTCGCGAAGAGCACGGCGTGCGGCGTCGAACGAAAACGGTCGAGCAGGGCCGTGCGGGGCGCCGTCCCCTGCAACAGCAGCGGATAACGGAGGCGGCGCCGGGCGTGTGCGTGGACCTCCCGCATCTGCTGATGGGAAGTGAAGAGCACAAACGCCCGGCCGCGCGTGGCCTTGAGAATCTGTACGACTTCTTCCGCCGCCATCCGCGCGAAGTCCGGCTGGCGCGGGTCAGGGAGGTGGAGCGGGGTGTAAAGCAGCGCCTGGCGGGCGAAGTCGAAATGCGAGTCCACGATCTTCTCCTTCGCGTTCTCGATGCCCAGCCGGCGCTTCAGGAAGTCGAACGTTCCGCCGACGGCGAGGGTGGCCGACGTGAGCACCACGCTTTCCATTTTCGCGAACAGCCGCTCGCGCAGTAGCGCCGAAACGTCGATGGGCGAAGCCTCCAGAAAAACGCCCCGCCCCCGCCGCTCCCACCAAAAAACGAAATTCCGCTCTTGGCTTTCCAGGACGAATTCGAACCCCTTGCGCAGGTCCACCGCGCGCTGCGCCAGGTTGTTGATCTCCTCCGGACGGTTTTTGATTCGCAGGAGCTCGCTTTCCAGGCGCACGAAAGCGTTCAGCAGCGAGGAATAAGCTCCGCGGTTGACTTCCAGGAGCTTGTCGCGATTGTCAAAGGCCACGCGGCCCTCGCGAGCGGGAAAGAGCTCGAAGAATTGCTCGGAGTGGCGCCGCATGTCCGCCACCGCTGCCAATACTTCTGGGCTCTGCACGGTTTTCGCCCGCAGGGTGGTTTCCGTGTCGCGCGCCAGCTCCTCCACGCGGTAGTTGGAAACCTGCAAACCGAAGTACTGCGTCGCCACGTCTTCGACTTCATGCGCCTCATCCAGAATGACCGCTGCGTAGTCGGGCAGGAGCGCGGCGAATTCCATCTGCCGCAAGGCCAAATCGGCGAAAAAGAGGTGATGGTTCACGATGATGACATCGGACTCGGCCGCGCGCTGGTGCATCCAGGTGATGAAGCACTTTTCAAACTGCTGACACTTCTGCCCCGTGCAGGATTCGCTGCGCGCATCGATGCGGCTCCAGAGGTCGCTCGCATCCGGCAGTTGGGCGATTTCCGCGCGGTCGCCGGTCTGGGTGCGCTTCTCCCAGGCGCGAATCTCCGCGTAGAGGTCCACTTCCTCCATGCCGCTCAGGACGGGCTGCTTCTCGATGTCGTACAGTTTCTGCCGGCAGAGATAGTTCTGACGGCCTTTCATCAGCGTGGCGCGGATGTCCGGAAAAAGCTTGCGGAGGAACGGGATGTCCTTGAAGAAGACCTGTTCTTGAAGATTTTTCGTGCCCGTGGAAATAATCACCCGCTTGCCGCTGCGGATGATCGGCACAAGATAAGCGAGCGTCTTGCCGGTGCCGGTGCCCGCCTCGACAATCAGGTGCTGGCGGTTCTCGAGCGCGGCTTCGACCGCTTCCGCCATCTCGAGCTGCCCGCGGCGATACTCATAGTTGGGGTGGTGCCGTGCCAACCAGCCCTGCGGGCCGAAGATTCGCTCCAGGGGGACTCGTTCAGCCGGCTCTTTGCTTGCTATGGGCATCTAAACCAATTTAGGGTTTTCGATTTTGGATTCACGGGCAGTGCGTCGGCTTGACACATCCTTGGCGCGAAGAATAAGTTGGTCACTCGGGCCGCACGATCCATGGGTTCGGTTCTTCCGCTCCGACAGGAAAGGATAGCACAAGGAATTGGAGGCGGCATTCCTCCCGCCCCGCTTGCACAGGGCTTGCGGATTTGAGATACCAGACTCAAGAATCTATGTGCGGCTGCCCTGGATTCTGAATTCTGGCTTCGTCCATGTCCCTTCCCCGCGTCGTCATTCTCGGCCGACCGAACGTGGGCAAGTCCACGCTGTTCAACCGGATTTGCGGGCACCGACGCGCGCTGGTAGGCAACGAGCCGGGCATGACGCGCGACCGCCTCTACGCGCCCGCCGAGTGGATGGGAAAGCAGTTCGAAGTGGTGGACACGGGGGGCATGATTCCCGCCGAGCAGGAATTGATTGTGGCCGAGATCTTCCGCCAAGCCCGTGTGGCCATCGAGGAAGCGGCGCACCTCGTCCTGGTCGTCGACGCCCGCGGGGGCATGGTGCCGCTCGATGAAGAGCTAGCCGCGCTGCTGCGCAAGACCGGGCGGCCGCTCTCGCTCGCCGTCAACAAAATCGACACCGTGAGCCAATTGCCGCTCGCCGCGGAGTTCCATCGCCTGGGAATTGCGAACCTCTTTCCGGTTTCCGCAGAGCACGGCCTGGGCGTGGACGACTTGCTCATCCACGTCACAGCCGACATGCCCGTAGCGCCCCGACCTGTCGGGGCAGGGGGTGCCGGGCTCCCGACGGTGTCGGGACAAGTTCCGCCCGGCGCTACAGAAGAAGAGGAAATGCCGGCCACCATCAATGTCGCCATCATCGGCCGGCCTAACGTTGGGAAATCGACGCTCCTTAACCGCCTGCTGAACGAGGAGCGCGCCATCGTGACGCCGCTTCCTGGCACCACGCGCGACGCCGTGGACGCCGAATTCGAGCGCGACGGCCTGAGCTTCCGCTTGGTGGATACGGCCGGCATCCGGCGCAAAGGCAAGACCAAGCTGCTGGCGGAGAAACTGAGCGTCATTCAGGCTCGCAAGCACCTGGAACGCGCTGACGTGGCGTTGCTCATCCTTGACGCGCCGGAAGGCGTCACGGCGCTCGACACCCACATTGGCGGCTACGCGCACGAAAGCCACCGCTCGGTCGTGATCGTGGTCAACAAGTGGGACGCCATCCAGAAAGGCCCGACCACGACCCAAGAATACGAGCGCGACATTCGTCAGAGCATGAAATACCTCGACTACGCCCCCCTCGTTTTCATTTCGGCCTTGCGCGGGCAGCGGCTGGGCAAGCTCCTCGCCACGATCGCCGAGGTCGCTCGCGCCCGCCGTCGACGCGTCAGCACCGCAGAATTGAACCGCTTCCTCGAGGAGGTGGACTTCGAGCGGGCGACTTCGCCTGCCGGCAAGCCCGTCCGCCTTTACTACCTCACCCAAGCGGGTGTAGCGCCCCCCACGTTTATCGCCTTCAGCAATCGCCCCGGGAAATTCCATTTCTCCTTCGAACGGTTCCTTGAGAACCGAATTCGGGAACGCTTCGGATTCCTGGGCACTCCCCTTGTCATCAAATCCCGCGCACGGCACTAGGAGCGCCGGGCTTCAGCCCGGGAGACGAGGTCGCGAACGCTTGCGGCCCTGAAGGGCGGCGCTACACCTCGAATTGCGGAATTCCCTAGGCACGGCGTATGTTTATTCCCGTATTGTGGAATGCTATACTGCTCAGTACCTGCTCCCTGTGGGGAGAGGGGACTCATGGTTACTTCTTTGTCATGCCCCGAGACTGGAGGTGGGATAGATGTCCTGGGAAATGTGGGCGGTACGAGCTATTTTCGTGCTCGTCCTCTGCACTGCGTCGTTTCACTTACGTCCTTTTCATTTGCCTTCATGGCCTTCGACACTTTTGGGAGCTGCGCTGGGAGTATTTTTCGTCTTCTTCGAAATCCGCCTGGAACGGGCCAGTCTGAAACGCCTGATCGGCGCCGCCGTGGGATCGATTCTGGGGATTCTGGGCGCCCTGATGATGAGCCATCTGCTCAACCTGACAACCATAGACGAGAATGTGCGTTCGTTCTTCCAGATCACTCTCCTGCTGCTTATGGCGTATGTGGGATTGATCCTGGGCGCTAACAAGGGCGATTTGCTGAACCTGGCGGCCCTGGGCGGGCTTTTCAGCGGCGAGCGCCAGCCTAGGAAGAATTACAAGATCCTCGACACGAGCGTCATCATTGACGGCCGAGTCGCGGATATTTGTGAAACCGGCTTTGTGGACGGCATACTCATCATCCCACAGTTCGTGCTGCGCGAACTGCAGCTCATTGCCGACTCCTCCGACTCGCTGAAGCGCAACCGCGGCCGGCGCGGGCTGGACATCCTGCAACGCATGCAGAAAATGGCGACCATCCAGGTGCAGATCGTCGAGGACGACTTCCCGGCTATCCGCGATGTCGATATGAAGCTGATCGAACTGGCGCGCCTTTACGAGGGGAAGATCGTGACCAACGACTTCAACCTCAACAAGGTGGCGCAGCTGCAGGGCCTGCCGGTCCTGAACGTCAACGAGCTGGCCAACGCCTTGAAGCCGATCGTGCTGCCCGGCGAGGTCATGCGCGTTTTTATCCTCAAAGAAGGCAAGGAATACAACCAGGGAGTTGCGTACCTCGACGACGGGACCATGGTGGTGGTGGACAACGCCAAGAAGATGATCTCCAAGACCATCGATATTTCCGTGACCAGCGTCCTCCAGACCACCGCGGGGAAGATGATCTTCGGGAAATACGACGACCGACAGCGCATCGAGGCAGTACACCAATGAAAGTGTAAAGGGTGAAGGCGAAAGGTTGGAGCATCGCCGGGAAGCCGGCATATGATGCCTCGCGCCTGCACTTTCCTTTTCTTGACTTTACACTTTAGACTTCTGACTTTTTCATGAGCGTCCTCGCCATTATTCCGGCGGCAGGGTGGGGCGTGCGCATGGGCGGCGACACCCCCAAGCAATTCCTCTCGCTCGAAGGCGTCCCGATTTTCATCCACACGCTGCGCAAGTTCGCCGCCTCGGAGGTCATCGACAATATCCTGCTGGCCCTCCGGCCGGAGGACATGGAACGGGTGCGCGTGGAAGTTGACCGCGAGCACTTCTCCCGGCCGGTGCGCTTGGTCGCCGGCGGCCCCTCGCGCCAGGAGACCGTCGCGCGCGCGCTCGCGGAAGCCCCTGCGGGCACGGAAATCGTGGTCGTGCACGACGCCGTGCGGCCCTTCGTGGAACTGGCAATGATCCAGCGCGTGGTCGAGGCGGCCCGCAAGGACGGCGCGGCCATCCTGGGCATTCTCAGCGTCGATACCGTCAAGCAGGTGGAGCGGCAGACCATCCTGGGCAGCATCCCGCGCGAGCGCATCGTGCTGGCGCAGACGCCGCAGGCTTTCCGCTATCCGATCATTCGCGAGGCGTTCGACCGCGCCGCGAGCGATGGCTTTGTGGGCACCGACGAATCCAGCCTCGCCGAGCGGCTCGGATGCAATGTGACCGTGCTGATGGGCTCCGACCGGAATATCAAGATCACCAAGCCTTCAGATCTGCCCCTGGCGCGGCTTTACATCGCGCAGGAAAGGGAAAGACCGCAAGGGTGAAGTGTAAAGTGTGAAGGATAAAGGCTGAAGGATGAAAGAAAAATCCGGCGTCAACAAAGCCAAGGGGGATGCCTCATCTCATTCTTCACCCTTTACCCTTCATCCTTTAAGGATTGGCATCGGTAGCGACATCCATCGTCTTGTTCCCGGGCGCAAGCTGATTCTCGGCGGCGTGCGCGTTCCGTCCCAGAAAGGCCCGGTCGGCCACTCGGACGGCGATGCGCTCGCACACGCCATCTGCGACGCGCTGCTTGGCGCCGCGGCCCTGGGCGACATTGGGCGGCATTTTCCGGATTCTTCGCCCAAATGGCGAAACGCTTCCAGCCTCCTTTTTCTCCGCCACACAAGCCGCCTGCTCACGAGAGCCGGATACGGCATCGTGAATGTCGATGCCACAATCGGCCTCGAGCGCCCCAAATTGGCTCCCTTTATTTCGCGCATGAAGGAGAAGCTCGCCGCTGCGCTCGGCATCAAGCCAGAGCAAGTCAGCGTCAAGGCCAAGACCGGCGAGGGCGTGGACGCCGTCGGCCAGGGCGAAGCAATCCGCGCCGACGCCGCGGCCCTTATCCGACCACTCCAATGACACAATGGTCGGCAGCGCGCCCCGGTCACGGAACTTCGGCCGAGCGGCGGCGTATTACAATCAGAGGAGAGGTTGGTCCGATGATCAAGTTTCTACTCTGGTGCATTCTGCTGGTGCTTTGCTGGCCGCTGGCGCTTTTGGCGCTGGTTCTCTATCCCGTCGTTTGGCTCTTGTTGCTTCCGTTCCGCCTGCTCGGGATCGCCGTGGACGGTGTTCTGGAGCTGGTCCGCGCCGTGATTTTACTTCCTGCCCGAATCCTGGGCGGGCGTCCGCGCCAGGCCTGAGCGTTGTCCGACCGCCGCTCGTCCGCTATAATCCCGCCCGGGTTGCTCTCACGGCGGCAATGGGGCGGCAACGAAGCGCCGACTCCGCGTTTCGTGCGGGCGCGATGGACACCGCGAAAAAATACGTCATCTCCGGCCGAGTGCAAGGCGTCGGGTTCCGCTTCTTTGCGGAACGTGTGGCTAATCAACTTGCCCTGCGCGGTTACGTGAGGAATCTTGACGACGGGAATGTCGAAGTCTACGCCATCGGTCCCGAGGCCGCGCTCGAGGAATTCAAGCGTCTCCTTTCCGACGGCCCGCGTGGGGCGCGGGTTGCGAGCGTCGAGGAATCGGAAGCGCCGGTGATCCATCGTTACAAACGGTTCGAGATTGAAGGGTTTTGGTAATCGGGTGATTTTTCGGATTGAATCATTGATCCATTGACTCATTGAATCATTGAAAGAGAAACTGCCGCGTGGAAGGGGCGAGGCGGCTTCGCCCTTAGCATGGCAATGAGCCAATGATTCAATGAAGCAATGGATCAATTGGTGGAGGCACCGTGGAAGGATTGAAACGGTATATTCGTGAGGTTCCCGACTGGCCCAAGCCGGGAGTTCTCTTTTACGACATCACGACTTTGCTCAAAGACCCCGTGGGGCTGCATCACGCCGTGGACGCGCTGGCGAACCACTACGTGGGCCGGCTGGTTGACCGCGTGGTGGGCATCGAGGCGCGCGGCTTCATCTTCGCCCCCATGGTCGCCTACCGGTTGAATGCCGGCTTCGTCCCGGTGCGCAAGCCCCACAAGCTTCCCGCCCAGACCGTCAGCGCCAGCTACAGCCTGGAGTACGGCAAGGATGCGCTCGAAATGCATCGCGACGCCATCGCGCCCGGCCAGGAAGTTCTGATCATCGACGACCTGCTGGCGACGGGAGGCACCGCCGCCGCCGTTGCCCAGCTCGTCGAATCGCTCGGCGGCCACATCGCGGGGATGGGCTTTCTGATTGAGCTGGATTTCCTCAAGGGCCGCGAGAAACTCACCAAGTACCAAGTGCACTCGGTGCTGAAATACGACAAGTAGGGGAGCGCTCCGCGCTCCCGCGGGAGCCCAGAGGGCTCCCCTACGCGGCGCTAAGTCCCGGCTCCATCCGTAGCGGGAGTGACCGCTTTCAGGACAGCGTCCAGGAACGCATCCTCCGGCAGCGAGCCTTCAATCGAACCCTCGCCGTTAATCACCGTTCTCGGAACCGCATAAACGCGGTACAGGGCGGATAGGTCCGGAAACTCCGAGGCTTCGATGGCGTCGGCGCGGATGAGGTCATTCTCCAGAGCGAAACTGTATGCCAGGCGCACGGCCCGAGGGCAGTGCGGTCAGGTCGGAGTGACGAAGACTTCCAGCTGGATCGGCTGCGTGACCGCAGCGAGCTTCTCGCGGCTCTCGGGCTCGAGGCCGGAGTCGCCCTTCGAGACACTCAAGATGGTGTCGAGCAGGGTCGAGAATTCGTATCCGGCGGGGATGCCGTAGAACTTGATGCCGTAATCTTTGCCGTTGCGGATAATTGTGGCAGGGACTTTGTCCACGCCATATTCTGCCACGCGTTCCTTGTCGAGCAGGAAATT
>JAIQGH010000097.1 GCA_020072655.1 Terriglobia bacterium
CGGGCGCGGTCGATGCCCGCCCGCTCGATGTCGGCGCGGACGTGGCGGGTCATGCGGCCCTCCCAGGTGCCGCCGGCGCTGTTGCCGCCCGCGAGGAACGTCACGCCGGCGGGAAAGGCTTCGACGGTAATGGCCAGGTGCCCGATGATGCCGCCCAGGCTGTAGCCGAGGAATCCTACCGTCGGCGAGAATTGCCGCAGCCAGGGCAGGATGGCGCGGACCTCCGCGACGGTCTGCTGGAAGGACTCGGCGGTGCGCACCACGTCGCCCGAGACCATGTACTCGCCACTCCAACTTCCTGGCGGCGCGCGGCGCAAATGAAATGGCATGGCCAAAAAAAGGCTCTCGATTCCGTACCGCGCTAGCCGCAGCCCCATCTGGCGGAATTCCAGGCGGAGCGACTGCCGGCCCCAGCCGTGCAGAATCAGGAACGCCGGGTGCGGCCGGCCGTCGCCGATGCGCAGGTGGTAGCCGTAGCAAGTGTTGTTCTCGGGCCAGCGCGTGCGAATCGGGCTCGGGAAAGCGATCTCGGTCAGCCGTCGCCCGCGCAGGGGTTGTTCCCGAAGCGCGCGAACGTCGCTCGCGGGGGGCGGGCGGAAATAAAACCGCTCAGGCTCGGCGAGGAATTCCGCGGACATGATGTGTCCCATGTCCGTCGTGTAAGGGGCGTGGCGCACGGTCGGCTTCTTGGCGCTCGTCAGAATCTTTAGCCGGTCAATGGACCGCATGAGTGGACGCAGAAGGGCATCCATCGCACTGCGACCTCGAAGCAGAAGATTCTAGTCCCGTTCCATTCGTTGGGGCCGGCTTCTGTAAGCAGCCCGCTCGCCCCCCGATGAACTGCATCGGGGCGCGGACCGGGCACCCCGGCTCGCACGGAGCCATTGTGCTATGATGCCCACTTCCGGTCGGGGAATGGGGATGAATTCTGAATTGTGAACGATAGGTTCCGAACGCCTGGCGCCGGCGATCCCGCCCCGTGGGGTTGCGCGCTTCTTAGGCGGCGATTCAGAATTCGCAATTCATCATTCAGGGATTTCTCATGCCCAAAGCACAACTCCAGTATTTGAGTGACGAGCTCGCCAAGCTGCGCGAAGCGAAGCTTTATCAGAGGCTGCGCGTGCTGGAGACGGAGCAGCTCCCCGTGGCGCGCTTCGACGGCCGCGAGGTCATCAATCTTTCTTCCAACAATTACCTCGGCCTCACGACGCATCCCAAGCTCAAGCAGAAGGCGCTCGAAGCCATCGAGAAGTGGGGTGTCGGGTCGGGCGCGGTGCGCACCATCGCCGGAACGATGAGCCTGCACATGGCGCTCGAGGAAAAAATCGCCAAGTTCAAGCACGTGGAAGCGGCGGTCGTCTTCCAGTCGGGCTTCACCGCCAACGCGGGCACCGTGCAGGCGATCCTCGGCCGCGAGGACGTCATCATCTCCGACGAGCTCAACCATGCCTCGATCATCGACGGCTGCCGGCTCTCGCGCGCCGAAATCAAGGTATTTCCCCACAAGGACATCGAGGCCTGCGAGAAGATTCTGCAAGAGCTCGCATGCCGCAACGTTCGCAAGCTGCTCATCACCGACGGTGTTTTCTCGATGGAGGGCGACATCGCGCCGCTGCCCGCCCTCGTCGAGCTCGCCGAAAAGTACGGCTGCATCATGATGATTGACGACGCCCATGCCTCGGGCGTCCTGGGCCGCAACGGGCGCGGCACGGTGGACCATTTCAATCTTCACGGCCGCGTGGATATTCAGGTGGGCACGCTCTCGAAGGCCATCGGCGCGCTCGGCGGCTATATCTGCTCCACCCGCGACACGATTGAATTCCTCTACCATCGCGCCAGACCATTTCTCTTCTCAACGTCTCACCCCCCCGCGGTGGCCGCGACGTGCCTGGCGGCGTTCGAGGTGCTGGAAGAAGAGCCGCAACTCATCGAGCAGCTTTGGGCGAACACGAGGTTCTTCAAGGAGGGGCTGAAGAAACTTGGCTTCAACACTGGGATGAGCGAGACCCCGATCACGCCCGTGATCGTGGGCGATGCGGCGCTCGCGCACGAGTTCTCTCGCCAACTTTTTACGGAAGGGGTTTTCGCCCAGGGGATTGGCTTCCCCACAGTGCCGAAGGGCAAGGCGCGCATTCGCACCATCGTCACCGCCACACATACGCAGCAGGACTTAACGCGAGCACTGGAGATTTTGGAGAGGGTCGGAAAGAACCTGCGAATCGTCTAGGTGATCCGTGGCCCGGCCATCGTGGCCGCATCACGGGCGGACCCCGACAGGTCGGGGCTAGCTGCCCGTGTCACGTGTGCAGAAGCCGCACGAGGAGCGTAAAGCTTGAAGTGTGGTGGGAAGTGTAAAGGTTGAAGTTTGAAGGATGAAGTATGAACCGCCAACGCCCGGACACCTTCCCACGCACTTTACCCTTTATCCTTCAACCTTTACACTTCGCAGTCTCCATTTGTGTTCTGTTCCTGCCTCTAGTCGCCCGCGCCGACGAATTCAGCCAAATCACGCACTATCAAGCGGGAATCTATCCACGCGGTACACTCTATATCGACACGCGGATTGGCGACGTCAGGATCGAGGGCTCGAAGGAATCGGGCGTCGAGATCGAAGCGGAAAAGGTCGTGAACGCCGGGTCGGAGGCGAAAGCGCGTCGGCGCTTCGACCAGATCCGGATCGAGCTGAAGGAAAACAGCGAGGAAGTTTTCCTGCGCACGATCTATCCCCCGCGCCGGCCGTGGCGGCTCTTCCGAGGCGAGACCAAGCTCTCTGCGAATTTCCGCATCCGGGTGCCGTACCAGGCGAGCGTGGCGCTCAAATGCGTGGATGGCGACGTAACGATTCGCGGGGTTGGGGGCCGGCAGGAGATCCGCGTCAGCTATGGCGACGTGGAGGTCACGGTTCCCGCCGTTGACCGCTTGCGCCTGCTGAGCGCCCGCTCGTTCCTGGGCTATGTCCAGAGCGATCTCCATGGCGAGGACGCGGCGGGCTTCGGCCGCGGTATAGCGTTTTGGAATCCCACCGGCGAGCAGGAGATTCGTATCCGCGTCCGCATGGGCGGCGTCTACGTCTACCACGCCCAGTAAAGCGTGGCTGGCGCGCCGGGTAGCGCGGACCTCCGTCTTTGAGGTCCGCGGCTCTGGTATGGCCATCCCGTCGGCTGGCGCAAACCCCTGATTTGGGGGGTCTGCGATTTCCCGAAGGGAATTGTCTTTGTCGTCATTGTCGGGCCAATGAGCTTCGATGTTCTGGCAACCAGTAACCAGTCGCTGCGCGAGATCGCAGACCCTCAAGGGCCAGGGTCTGCGCCAGCCTGCGGGGCCAGGGTTCCCCAGCCCACCTTCGAGGGCTTTCTGGGATCGGCCGGCGTGAGGCCATCAAGCGGGCTAGGCATCAACACCGGGGAAAGAGCGGATGGGGACATGGAAGCGCCCTCCTTTGCCACGCAATAAGGTAGCCGAGAGCTGTCCCGCCTTAGGGGATTGCTCTGCGGTTCGTTGTTGGCAACATTGCCAGCCGTCGGTTTGCCTGACCTATGCGACGGGACATATTTCAAATACATATAACCATCCTCAAACGTCCGGGTCACCGAGTGTGAATGAAGCACCCCGGCGCCATTGGGCTACCGCACCTCGCCAGCCCGGATTCGATTCCGTCTGTGGCACACAGAGCGAACCCTCTGTGCGAGCTTCCGGTCCCGCCCTGGCCTGGCAATGCAGCCTGTATGCGCCAATCGCAGTACATCTGAACCCTCAAAAACCCACGGCACAAAGCCCGCTGCCGTGGCTACTCGCTTTCCACATTCGATCATCGTCGGGGGAGCACGAGCCGCGGACCTGAACCGCGCAGGTCCGCGCTACCCGCTCGCTAATCTGTTTCGTTGTGCAGCACGTCGATTGAAACGACCTTAGAGTTGGACAATACAATCTCGATTTTGTCATCGACGTGTACCGACTTGACATCCCATGGTGGCCCACCTTTCTCCTTGAGGCGCTTTTCCTCCTCCGCCGTCAGAGGTCGGTCGAAGGAGCGCTCATATGTGAGCCGAGATCCGTGGATTGCGGTGGGCGGGCCCAAGATCTCAACAATCTGTTTCCGGAGCAAACCCAATTTCAATCCCGCTCCAGTTGTTAGTTTATTAGACACCAACGCTGCTTGTGCACAGGAGGGTTTCGATTCGCAAAGCGCGGACTCCAAGCGAAAGCGAATAAGGGTCCCAACCCAGCTCTCAAGTTCGAGAACCGTCCCGTCCCCCTTGGCGGACACATAGCAGCGGCGTGCCCCCTCGTGGTCAGGCGTGTCCACCGCCGGTGCTGGACCAAAAACCCGCTCCGCGTCTTGATCGGTGCTGAGCCCCAGTGTTATGCCCGCGATCTCGAAATTCGTCGCGCTGATCTCTCTTGCCATCCCCTTATCGTTGGCCGACCCAAACGAGGGGATTACAGCAATAATCGCTAGCCACGCTGTCGTTAGCCTGCGAACGTTCCTCAAACAATCAAGGCGTGACATCGAGGGTCCCTCCGTGGCATCCAGCTAGTTTCTTCCGCCGGCTGGCGCAGACCCCTGGTTTGTGGGGTCTGCGATTTCCCGAAGGGACTTGTCTCGCCCCCGCTACTCATCCCAGCCGGTCCATCTCCAAGAGTGACGCGTCCTGCCGGAAGTAGAACCTCCAACTCGACCACGCCCATTCCCCCGGCTCTCTCACCAGCCTGCGCTGGACGGGATTATTATGCATATAGCTCAACTTTTCCAACCGCTTCTTTTCGCTGTACACGTTGAATGGATAGAACCGCCGCTGCCACACGCGATCATGCGACTCATCGTGAACCGGGGGGGAGGCGAAGCCGCGCCAGCATCTTCCGGCACCAAGGATACTGCCGGTGCTCACGAAGGGTTCTGAGAATCTCGGTGGCCGTTTCTTCCTTAAGCCGCTTGACGATCCGGCTCGTGGCTTCCGCCGGCTCCGGCTTGAGGAGCAAGTGGAAGTGCTCGGGCATCAGCACCCAGCCGATGATCAGAAACCCCATCTCTCGTCGAAGTCGCGCCAGCGTTTCAACAAAGCCGCGCCGAAAGCGCTCGGAGAGGAACAGCGGGGCGCGGCGGTAGGTGCTGGTGGTAATGAATTGCAGTTGTCCCGGACTGTAATGCCGCCTGTAGAATGGCATGTCCAGGAGGAGTATCCCTCCCCGGCGCGATCACTTCAAGAGAGTCGCTGCGCGAGATCGCCCCGATGCACGTCATCGGGGCGGCAGCCGGCGCGCTACCCGCTTCCGTGCTGACGGCTACTTCCCTGATCGGTACAGAATCACCCGGACTTTCTCAAGCGTGATGAGCCCGCCGCCGATCATTTCGTCAAGCTGGGGCAGGATGCGCTCGATGCGCTCGGTATCCTCGACCAGCTCAATGACGATGGGAAGGTCCTGGGAGAGCCGCAGGATCTTCTCGGTGTGGTAGCGGCTGGTGGAGCCGTACCCTCCCACTCCGCGCAGCACGGTCACGCCGCTGAAGTTCTCGCGCCGGAAAAGCTTGACGATTGCCTCGTAGAGGGGTCTCGCCTGCCACTTGTCTGATTCCCCGATATGAATCCGCATGAGAGTTCTTTCGCCCTCGAATTTCTGGTGCTCCATCACGTCTCCTAAATCCGCTCGGCCAGCCGCATGCCAAGCATCACCGCTGCGATTCCACCCAGAACGCTCAGGCCCACATAGATTGCGGCCCGCGTCCACTCGCCGGTCTCGAGCATATGGACGGTCTCCCAGCCAAAACTCGAGAACGTTGTGAAGGCTCCGAAGAAGCCGATGGTGATCGCGATGCGCCACTCGGGGTGAACCCACAGATGCTCCAGGGCGAACTGGCCGATGCCCCCAAGCAGAAAACAGCCGACCAGGTTGATGAGCAGTGTTCCGGTGGGGAAGGTTGATCCGGAGCGCTGCTGGACCCATCCCTGCAACGCGTACCGGGCGAGAGTGCCGGCTGAACCGAACACCAGGAGAAGGCAAACGCGCAACGTCGCTCAACCTTCCGCGTGCCATTGCGCCCAACAAAAAACTCCTGGACGCCACGTGGCAGCCAGGAGTCATCGGTCCCGCGGCGTGCGGGACGGTTCAGGCGAACTCCATCGCCTTTGATACTGATATTATAGCCCATGTCCGAGTGAAACGAAAGGGATGCGGAGCGAAGTTAGAACGAGATGCCGGACGATGCCGAGCCCGCGCGGTTGATCGTTCTGTCCGTGGATGGGATGCACCCGAACTTTTGCCGGCGGCCGAGCGAGTTTGGGGTCAAGCTTCCGAGCATCCAGGCTCTTGCCGCAGCGGGAGCGAGCGCCGAGGCCATGGAGAGCGTCTATCCCTCGACGACCTATCCCGCCCACGCCACCCTGATGACGGGTGTGCCGCCGCGCGTTCATGGGATTTGCAGTCATCTGGCTTCGCTTGATCCGACCGAGAGCGCGCGGCCCTGGCACTGGTTTGCCCAGGCGATTCGTGTTCCCGCGTTGTGGAGCTTGGCGCGCGCGCAAGGTCTGAGAAGCGCCGCCGTGAGTTGGCCGGTGAGCGTGGGGGCTCCGATTGACCTCAACGTCCCGGAAATCTGGGATCCCCACGTGCCCGACCCTCGCAAGGATTTCACGACCGTGACCCAATACGCCACGCCGGGACTTTTTGAAGAACTGGCGCAGGTGTTACGGCTCTCGACCGAAATGGCTGACCCGGACCAACTGCGCGGCGAGGCCGCCCTCTACCTCTGGGAGAAGTATCGCCCTGACCTGCTGCTTGTGCATTTCGTGGGCTACGACCAGCAGGCGCATCGGTGCGGCCCGCGGTCCCCGGAAGCGCTCGCGGCGCTGGAGCGGGTTGATGTGGAGGTCGGCCGCCTCCGGGACGCCGCCTCGCACGACCACTCCGTCACCTTCGTGGTCTTGTCGGACCACGGGTTCCTGCCCGTCGAGAAGGATGTCGCTCCGCTGACCATCCTGGCAGAAGAAGGTCTTTTCGGCTCGACGGGCGAGGGACAACGGGAGCTCCTGAAGCTTGGGGCCGTGCACGCCGGCGGGTCATTCGCTGTCTTCTGGCTGGAGACGCCGACTGCTCGGGAGGAGGTCGCGTTAGCGCGGGCGCTCGAGCGACTGACCGAAACCGGCGGCGTGGCGGAAGTCGTGGACCGCGGAAGGCTGGGGTCTCTCGGAAGCGATCCGGAGGCCGAATGGATGCTGGACGCGGCGCAGGGTTTCTACTTTTCCGATCGCTTTGAGGGGCCGACCTTGAAGGAGGGCGCGGGAGACCGGGGGACGCACGGACATCTTCCAACCCGGAGGGGAATGGAAGCGTCCTTCATCATCGCCGGGCCAGGAGTGGCGCCCGGCACGAACCTTGGACGCATCAGACTAACCGACGTGGCGCCGACTCTGGCCGTGCGCCTGGGGGTCGCGCCGGGCTTGCTGGCTAGCGACGCCGGGCCGCTTAACCTGGGCTGAACGTTAGCCTGTTAGAATGGATTGCGATGGGAACCCCTCTTTCCCCGACCGCCATTGAGGAGTACCTGCGCGAATTGCCCCGGCGGGTACGCTGGCGTCTGTGGCTGAGCGGGCGGCGCTATCGCGTCACGCGCTTTGCGGACCGCACGACGCCGCTGATCATCGTGGCGCATTCCTTTCGCGACGCCGCGATGGCGCGCCAAGTGGCCTTGGTTGCCGAACAGGACTGGGCGGGCGTTCCACCTCAGGGCCGCGCCAGCTATGACGAAATCCTGTTCAAAGCTCCCGGCCTGATTGTCGTCCAGCTCCGGCGCAAGAACATCTGCGGGTGCCTCGGGCATCGGCATCTTTTCGTACGCGAGGCTCCGTTTTCCGAGCCCCATGACGCTTTTGGCGGCGCGGCGGTGGGTGAGCTGGACATCGCCTACGGCCGGATCGCAACTTGGCAAGCCTTGCCGCTTTCCGACACGGCGCTGGATGCCAAGTTCCGTGAAGGCTCGCGGCTGGAAGAATTCCACGCGCAGCAGTTCCGGCTGCGCCTCCTCAGCGTTCTTGTGCATGAGATCAATCATCTCGTGCGCCCCCATGAGCCTGAAGATTCCGTTCGGGAACGCAGCATCGCCTTCTACCGCGAGGCACTGGCCGACTACGTCGAAAACGCCGTCGCCACGATGTCGTTCACGATCGACCGCTCCTTCTCCCGCTTTGGGTAGAACTCGCCGCGGCAGAGCCCCTTGTCAAGGCACGAGATTTTTCTTGACGGCCTTAATGGGCCGATGTCTTAAGCCCAATACCTTTGGGGTTGGGACAGAATCGACGGCCTCGGCAGAAGGGCCAAGTAATTGGAACGGCACCCACCTATGGCTCCGCGATGACCTCAATTTGCCCCATTTTGCCCCACTCCTCCGCAAGCTAGCCCGCGCATGGGTCAATCTGAAAGTGCTTGGCGGAAGGCAGAGCTTCCTATCAGAAAGGTACATTCTGTCCGACTGGACATTCCTTCACTCGGAGTCTTCCAATATTTGTATATGACATCCTGTAATCTCTCTGAAACAATTCCCTCGCCCTAATCATATCTCCTATGTTTACAAAAAGATGGGAACAGGCCAGAAGTGTTCGTCTATGGCCGATGTCTTGCTTATTGAAAACAAATGCGGTTGGGTAGTTTTTCGCTGGGTTTCTCGCGCCTCTTCTCTGGAAGCACTCACTCCCTGTACGGCGGGAAGCTATTAGAAAGCAAACACTTGCACATCTTTTGGACCTCACTCGCGGCAGCAGACGGGGCATATGTCAGCCGTTCCGGGCGTGAGGCGGGTATGTGGGGACTCCTGCACTTATCGCGCAGTCTCACCCAGTTCTGAAACAAAAGGGGGAAAAATGGCCAGGACCATTGGGCGTAACCTTTTTGAGGGCTTCGTCGCCCTCGCAGCTATTGTCGTTTTGGCGGGTCTGTTCGTCCTGCCCGCGTCGCGCCTCATGGCGCAGACGACGATTTACGCAGGCAGCATTCAAGGAACGATCACGGATCCTACGGGCGGGGTCATTCCTGGCGCCAAGGTCACAATCACCAGCAAGGAAACCGCCCGAGCCATCAACCTTGTAACGAGCGGGAGCGGCACTTACAGCTCGGGAGCGCTGATTCCCGGCGAGTACACGGTGACTATTGAGGCCCAAGGATTCAAGACCGTCGTGTTGCCCGTGACGGTGGAAGTCGGGGTGACGGCTCCGGGCAACGTGACCCTCGAGGTGGGCGCGACAACCACCGTCGTTTCCGTGGAAGCCACGCCGGTCACCGTGAACACCGAGCAGGCGACCGTGCAGGGCGTTCTGACGGCGAAACAAATCGACCAGTTGCCGATCGACGGAAGGAATTTCCTGGATCTCGCGGCCCTTCAGCCGGGAGTGCAAATCCAGGATGGTGGCGAGTTCGACCCGACCAAGAACGGCTATTCGGCCGTTTCCGTCGGCGGGCGCCAGGGGCGCACGACGCGCATCGAACTCGATGGCGTTGACATCACCGACGAAACCGTGGGCACGACCCTTCAAAACGTTCCCATGAGCGCCATTCAGGAGTTCTCGGTCAGCCAATCTTCGCTCGATATTACGACGGAGCTCACCTCTATGGGCGCGGTGAACATCGTGACGCGCTCGGGAAGCAATTCCTTCCATGGCGAGAGCTTTCTTCTTGCCCGGAGTGACCATACCTCGGCCCGCTACGGTCTGGACCGTGTGCCATTTGACCGGCAGCAGTACGGGGTGCGGTTTGGCGGACCGTTCATTAAAGACAAGCTCTTTTTCTTCGCGGATTGGGAGCGGACGGTGCAGGATCTGAGCCAGGCGGTCACGATGCCAGCGCCGTTCAATGTCTTGAACGGCTCGTTCAACTCCCCCTTTCATGAGAGCATGTTGGTGGGCCGCCTCGACTGGCAGATCAAGTCCAATTGGCGCGCCTATTACCGCTTTACGTACGATCAAAGCAACGCTCAGTCGCCCTACATTTCTGACACCTTCGAGCCCTTCTCCAACTTGAACCACATTCCGGTCCAGGGCGCGGGCCTGGACGTGACGCAGGGGAGCTGGAGCCACGCGATTCGGTTTGGCTATACGCGCTTCCGAAACGCCATTGCCGACGCGCAGGACCGCTTCACGCCGCCGGGGATCCCCGCCAACGTTGGTATTCACATCGGCTCCGGAACGCACTGCACCGGAGCCGGACAGGACGTGTACTGTTCGGGGCCCAATATTCTGGCGCCCCAGATGACGCTCCAGCGTAACCTGCAATTCAAATACGATGGAAGCAAGGTCTATCGCTCCCACGTCATCCGCTATGGCATCAGCGTCAACCGAATCTTGGGTGGTGGGTTCGCCGCCTTTGTGGCCCTCGCGCCGTCGATTCGCTCCAGTTTCACGGCGGCCAACGAAGCCATAGCGGCGGCTGGCCCTTACGCCGGCGGCGCTTCGAATCCCCTCAACTGGCCCATCAACCGCGTGGGGATCGGGAACGGCCAGGGATTCTTCACCGAGGTCCCTCAATTCGGCTTCCCGGGGGGCGGGCAATACGACACCCGCTTTGCCTGGTACATCGGCGATGGCTGGAAAGCGAAGCGCAATCTGACCATTAACTTTGGTTTGCGCTACGTGCGCGACACGGGACGCAGCGACTCGGACTTGCCGGCTATTCCCGCCCTCGACGCGTTTGGTCAGGGTCTTGGTAACAGAGTGCATCAGCCCAACCGGAACTTTGCACCGCAGTTGGGAATTGCCTGGGACCCGTGGAAGAATGGCAAGACGGTTATCCGTGCCGGAGCCGGGCTCTATTATGAAAACGCGGTTTTCAACAACATCTTGTTCGACCGTCCTCCACGCCTACAAAAGGGTCTATTCATGGCGGAGGCGTTCCCCTGTGACTCCACCAGCTTCGTTTTCCCCGACGGGACTTCGATTGACACCACAGCAACGTGTAGCGAGCGGATCGGGGAAGCCATACCGGAGATACTCGCCTGGCGGCAGCAGTACCAGTCCCAAACCGCCGCACTCGGAGCGCAGGCGAATGGGATCTATATTGGCGACCTGTTGGCCTCCGGGGGGAACTCCACCGGCAACGGCTTGATTGGACCCAACTATCGCACCCCGTTCTCCTGGCAATTCAATGTGGGTTTCCAGCGTGAGCTCAAGCCGGGATACGTACTCACCATGGATTACGTTCGCAACGTTTCACTGCACTACCTTCTCAACTACGACACCAACCACGTGGGCGATGCGCGGTATTTGAACAAGACGGCCGCCATGAACGCCATCAACGCGACCAACGAGGGCCTTGGCTGCGCCGACGGCCCTGCAGGCGTCGACTGCGCGATTGCGGCGGGGGCAGACATCTTTTCTTATGCCGACAACGGCCTGGATGGGGGGAAGCAATACCTCGCCGGGATTCCCGCCTTCATCTACGGGCTGACACCTGACGAGGGTGCGGCGTTTCCAGGCATCAATCCCAATTTGGGCGAGAACGAGATGCTCTTCCCCATCGGGCGCTCGGTTTATAACGCCCTGCAAGTCCAATTTCGCGTCAACAAGACCTCGCCGTTCCGGGGCGTGAAGAACATGGGTCTGCTGGCCACCTACTCATTGTCGCGGTTCAAGAGCATGGCAGACGATCAGGACTTTGTTCCTGCAGCTCAGGATTATGCCAACACTAGCCACTTCTTTGGGCCAAGCGCACTTGACCGTACCCATCAGATTGGATTCGGTGGCGCGTTCGATTTTGCCAAAGGGTTTCGCTGGTCCTTGGACGCGCGCGTCGCCACGGCTCGACCTGTGACCATGACCATGCCGCTTCAGGGTGAAGCTGACATATACCTGAGCGATTGGTATGGGGACGGGAGCTATCAGGGTCACATCCTGCCGGGGACCAACGTGGGGTCGTTTGGACGCGACGTGAAGGTGAGTAACCTCAACAACGTGATCAAAAGCTACAACACTACTTTTGCGGGAAGCCCCACCCCTGCCGGCCAAGCGCTGATTGACGCCGGGTTCTTTACGAAAAGTCAGTTGGTGGCCCTGGGCGGTGTTATGCAACCCGTGCCTGAGGCGCCGGCGGGCCAAGTGGCGAATCCTCCCTTGCTCAACGCCAGCACGCGCTTGA
>JAIQGH010000098.1 GCA_020072655.1 Terriglobia bacterium
CCCACCCCCAACCAGTCCGTCCGCTCCGCTTCCAGCGCCTCTTCCAACAGGCGCCTCACTTCCCCCCGAACCTGCTCGCCCAGCTCTTCTTCAAAGAATGCTTTTCTCTCCTCCCAGCCAAGCTTAAGATGTCCTCCGTCGAGAACTTCCAGTTCTCGCATCGAGGGTGTACCTCCTTCGGTGAGTTTTGCCGCTCCCGAAAAAGTACACCCTCTTTCACTTTCAAACCCCAATTTACACAGAAGAAGTTACGGTACCGGTCTGACGGGAGGAGTTGAAGGGGGGACGCAGAAAAGCCGACTGCAGCAACACCTCTCCCTGCTGGATCGAGCGGGAAGCGGCGCCCTCAGTAGACCAAGACTTCCCCAAGGGCTCCTGTGTGCATCATGGGTGCTGGGCGCACACATGACGGATTGGGAATGGAGAGTTGGCCTCACGGAAAATGGCCGCCGGCCAAGATAGACCCTCAGTAACGCCGTAGGGTAGAGCGAAGTCGCTCAACCCCTGTATCGTCCGCAGTTACTCGGCGTCAGTTAGCAGCCGATTGGCCGTGGAGTCGCAAACCGAACAAGTGGCCGCATCGGGTTGGTGCGTGGGGCTACTGTCGAGGCCAGATCCCTACCCCAGACGATTCAGACTACTCCTACGATGCTTCATTACTGGGGCCAGCGGAGAAGCGGCAACCGTGCAGGCCAAAGAGGCGTGAATGTGCCGAGCAACGGTCAAGAAAACCGCGGCTCTCCCGCCCTTCGATTTCCCAAACCGTGGGTCGGGAGTTCGAATCTCCCCAGGCCTACTATTAACCCTCCGGGATTGTTAGTGCTACATGACGACCGCCTTGGCCCGCTCCCGGATTCGTGCGTACTGGGTGCATATTCGCTCCAGTCGCCGCATCGCCGACACGCACTCTGCTGAAACGCACTTCGCATAGGGGTTCATGGTCGTCGAAAGATCGGCGTGACGCAGGATCGCCTGAATCGTTCTCTCCCTGACCCCTAGTTGATAGAGATTCGTGGCCAGGCGACGCCGGAAGGCGCACCAATGCTTCAGCCTGACCGCGTTCAGCCGGCGCCTTTTGGCACCTCTATCTGCTGCCAAATCGTGGAGCCAAATGGCAAATCGAGAACATGGAAGAAGACGTCAAGTCGCCTTGTCAGGCCGGCGGGACGCAAGTCGCGTTTCAGAAGTCCCTCATCAGTCACAATTACCGATAGCCGCGCGCCAATCTTGGACGCTACATAGCGCTCTTCGTCAGATCAGAAGTGCACTGGGGGCAGCGGCGCGCCTTTAACGGAATCGTGGAGAGGCAATACGGGCACTCCTTTGTCGTAGGCGCAGCAGCCGGCACGGGCTCCGGTTGCCGTCTCAGTCGGTTGACCTGTCGCACCAGGAGGAAGATCGCGAAGGCGACAATCAAGAAGTTGATAATGGTGTTGAGAAATATCCCGTAGTTGAACGTGGCGGCCCCCGCAGCCTTAGCGGCGGCAAGCGTATCAAAGGTCTTGTCGGAAAGATTGATGAACAGATTGGTGAAGTCTACCTTTCCCAGCAAGAGCCCGATCGGCGGCATCAGGAGGTCTTCCACCAGCGAAGTCACGATCTTCCCGAACGCCGCACCAATGATAATGCCGATAGCCATGTCGAGCACGTTTCCCTTCATGGCAAATTCTTTGAATTCTTTTAGCATGGGTTCCTCCACAACCTCGCCTCTCTCGTCGAGTTCGAAGCTTTATGATGGTCCGATTTCAGTTCCCGTTCACCCGCCGCATACTGCGGAAAGCCGGGGCACTGCTCGTCTATCCGAAGCAGGCGCATCATAGCAGATGCCAGACGAATCTCTCGCCGGAGTCTATCCCCTCGCTCGCCTATCGCGCAATCTGCACGAGCTCGAAACTTCGTGGCTCCTGCCTCTTTGAGGATTTTGGCGATGTCTGTGCTGCCCGTCTTGGTGGCCATCTTCAAGGCAGTCGTGCCATCGCTGAACGCTATGTTGGCGCCGGCGCCTGTGGCAAACAGGAGCTTCGGAATGACAGCGTTCCTGTGAACGACCGCCTCCGTCGCAGCGGTTCTGCCATCACTATCCCGGGCCTCTAGATCGGCTCCCTTGGCAGCCAGGACATCAACAATTTCGGCCTGGCCGCCGCGTGCCGCGAGGTAGATAGCCGTCCTCATCGAGCTCTCAAGGAGCGGTCGCCGAACGAATTCGCCTGCACTGTACCAACTTTTCTATGAGAGCAAGGGTGAACCCGTGGCCTCCAAGGTCCCCACGGGTACGGTCCTCGGCAGGCGAGAGCAGGAAGCTGGTTTTGGGTTGGGCCGAAGTCGAGCATCGACGCCTCGCGTTATCGAGGTCAATACTCTGTGTCCTCCAGTGCATTTGTGCCTGGCTTGCTCTTCCCCAGCCGCTGACAATTGGACCCTCCCTGCCCTCTGAGCCCCTCCCGTCCTTGCACAGATGGACTCGTTGTAGTAGCGTCTCGGTAGAGTGCTGATCAGTTCCAGCGAGAGGCTGCCTGTGATTGCGCCGTTGTCGCAGTTCCGCCTCAACCTTTTCCTACACAGAGTCGTTCGAGTGAGAATCGTCCTTCTGGTGGCCGTCGTCTTGCTGACGGGGTTCCACGCCGCGTACTCCCAGGCACCCGTACCACGGAAACCGCTCAGCAAGCTGGAGGTTGCCGATCTGCTGCGGAACGCGGTTCCGCCTAGGCGCGTGGAGGAGTTGGCGCGCCAGTACGGGATCGCTTTTGAGCTGACGCCGGAGGTTGAACGCGATTTGGCTGCGGCGGGCGCCGATGGACCGCTGATCGCGGCGCTGCGCGAGTTGTCACCTAAACCTGCCTCGAAACCTGCCGCGCCTGCTGAGGCCGTTCTATTGATTGAATCTTCGCCGGGTGGCGTCCAAGTCTATCTTGACGACGAGTCATTCGGGACAGCGAGCGAACAAGGACGTCTCAAGATTCCCCGGCTTAAGGCCGGCGGGCATTTGCTGCGCCTTTCGCTTGCCGGTCATCAGGATTTCGAGCAGAAGATTACTCTCGAAGGGGGCGAGACAGCGCGCATCTTTGCCAAGCTCGAACCTCTTGGGCCTGCCGAACCCAAAAGTACAGCGCCATCGCGGAAAACCGCGGAACCATCTCCGAGCCAAACGCTCGATCAACAAAGTGACCAGTTTGAGCGGATAGTCCAGTCAGTGGCCCCCGCGGTTGTAAACCTTGTGGCACAGTTACCGGGCGGCCGACAGAGTCTGGGAAGCGGTGTGATCATCTCTTCGGATGGAAACGTCCTGACGAACCGGCACATCGTGGCGGGAGCCACTGATCTTTCGGTTACACTCGCCGACCAACGCTTTCTCAAAGCTCGAATCCTGGGCACCGACGACATGACCGACATGGCGCTTCTTCGCGTGGAAGGAAGTAACCTTCCAGTTGCTACCTGGGGTGATTCATCAGCCCTGCGCCCGGGTGCCATCGTTCTGGCCATCGGCAATCCGGTTGCCCGGGGTCCGACTGTGAGCCGAGGTGTCGTAAGTGCCGCGGGTGGCTCCGCCGGCGCCGGCCTCGAGGATGGTTTTATCCAGACCGATGCCACCATCAATCCCGGCAACTCTGGGGGCCCTCTCGTCAATGTCCGCGGCGAAGTTGTAGGGATCTGCACGGCAATCGTCGCAACTCCCGCCGCCGCGCAGGACGGTGGCGGAGCGTCGAGGATCGGGTTTGCCATCCCTTCCAACGCCGCGCGGCGTGTGGCCGAGAGCCTGCGCACGATGGGCAGAGTCCAGCGGGGTTACGTGGGTATTGCGATTTCCAACCTAAGCCCGGCGATTGCCCGGCAGTTTGGTTATCCTCAGGATTCGGGTGCCCTCATCAACGATGTCGTACAGGGCGCGCCCGGGGAGAATGCCGGCCTGAAAGCCGGTGACATCATTCACACGTGCAACGGCGCTGCGGTGGCGACCGCGGACCAATTTCGCGCCAGTGTGGCGAACCAGGCTCCTGGGTCTTCCCTCGCGTTGGCCGTTTGGCGTGCCGGCCGAACGTTCAGCACTACTCTGGTCCTCGCCGAGCGGCCTGCGGGAACAGATTCATCCAGCTTGAGCGCGGGCCTCGAAGGGGCGAAACCTGACCTGTTTACAGAGTTCTTTGGCAGGCAACCGCAGACTCGCCGCTCTGATCCGCACGTTACCCGAGGGACGCTGCGCGGAATTTATGTTCGGCTACCTCAAGCCAAGGCGCAACAGCGGTTGGGATTGCCAGCTGACATGGCGGGACTCTTTGTTACCGGCGTTGAACCTGATTCCCCTGCGGCCAAGGTCGGGCTGCAGCAGGGGGACGTAATCGAAAGCATCGGGCAGCGCCCCATGCGGTCTGAGGATGATTTCGAGAGTCTGGCTGAGCGGGCCACCGGCGACGTCCTTTTGCACGTCCGGAGGGGGAGGAGCGCTTTCTTTGTTCTCGTCTCTCCCGGGGCGCGGTAGCCTCGCGGTGGGGAGGCGCGGCCCGATACACCAAGCCCCAAGAACGCCGAGTCGCTGGTGGAGGGAGGACACGTGGAGCTTCGCAGGGACCCCATCACGCAGAGTTGGGTAATGCAAGAAGACGAGGAAGTGATCGAGAGCCAGTATGGCGTGTGCCCGCTCTGCCCGGGCCAGGAATCCCTCTCTCCGCAAGCAGTGTACGTGCACCCTTATGGTCAGCCGACCTGGCAGGTACGGGTAATTCCGCACCTTCGACCGCTATACCGTATAGAGGGCGATGCTCAGCGCCGCGCACAGGGGATCTATGACAGGATGCGCAACGTAGGTGCGCACGAGATCGTGGTCGAGCATCCCGATCACCACTTGCCACTCTCCCAGCAAAGTGATGAGAACATCGCACAGGTCATACGGGCATACGTGTCGAGGGTTGTAGATTTGAAAAAGGATCGGCGGTTCAGGTACATCACCGTCTTTCGCAATCAGGGAGCGACTGCCGGGCAAGACCTGGAGCACCCGCATTCTCAAATCACTGCGACTCCCTTTGTTCCCAGACGCGTAGGCTACGAAATCCGATCCTCTGAGCAACACTTTAGGCTGAAGGAGCGTTGTCTGATATGTGACGTTGTGGGCCAAGAAGAAGTAGAGCAAGCGCGGACAGTGGAAGTGAATGAACTCTTCCTGGCTTTCTGTCCCTTCGCATCGCGCGTTCCCTACGAGACCTGGATTCTTCCCCGCCAGCATCATTGGTCATTCGAGGAAGATCTCTCCTCCTGGGATCGCCAGCTCCGCTTTGGACGCTTCTTGAAATCCATTCTCCAGCGCTTGGAATCCGTCACGCCGACTTACCACCTGGTTCTCCACACGTCTCCGAATGTCCATGCCAAGTCCGAGCGGGTCGACCAGTGGAAATCGTTGGCGGAAGACTATCACTGGCATTTTGAGGTTCTGCCCGTCATCCCCTCCAGATACAAGTCCTACAGCCTGAAAGAGGTCTACTACAATTCTTTGTGTCCGGAAGTTGCTGCCGAGGCGTTGCGTAGGGGAGGCGTGGGGACCTAGGTCAGTCGGTGAGGTCTGCGTGCGTGGCCGCCTCGTATGACCTCGGGCCGGTGAATGCCGTCTAGCGACTCGGGCGGAGGCCATGTGGCTTTCACATGCAGTCTTCGCCCGGCGGCGTCTTAACCATTGCTTTAGGGGTCAGAAACGGACGGGGTTTCGGGACAGGGAGCCAACCCCATCGGGTTATAAAACGCCGGCCCCCGCCCAATTGGTGGACTAGCTTATTCGCAAAAGGCAGCGGCCCGTTTCCGGCAATATTCCTCAAGAGCCGTCCGGTGTGCACGATACGCCCTTCGCGCCAGTCAAGATTCCTCCCGATTGAAAGCGCGCTCGGAAATTACCGGCTGGGTGGCAGTCGTCGCGAGCAACGCGGCGAGTTACTTCCGGGTGGGCGACGATCCAGGGCACATCCGATTCATTTGACAGTACAGGATTGTCTTCCTCAAGCCTTGGTTAGTAAGATTTGGAACTGAAGGGCGACCTGCTTCCGGCAAACGACCGCCATCAGGCGATAAGATCAACGTACATCCGATAGGGGAATCCTTGCTGCACCTGGTAGAAGGGGACGAACGCTCCCCATTCTGGCAGGAAGAGGCTTTCCCGCAGGGCGGCTGCCCGGAATTGCAGTTGCTTCCCCTGGCGAACGAGCAATCTAGAGAGATCGGTATCGTTCGCCACTCTGGTTAGTCGCTGGGGGAAGCGTCCGTCTTGGACCAAGACCACGGGGCCGTACATCAACGCAACTCGTTGCGGATGCTGCCTGTCAATCGGCACCAAGCGAAGCTGCATGGGTATCTGAATTGTGACGCGATCGCCAGCATTCCACAGCCGCTCGATGGTGGCCCACGATCCGGGACTGGCTGCCACATCGAGCTTGTTGCCGTTCGCGCTCACCGCCGCCCCCTGCGACCATCCGGGCACCCTGAAGCTAAGCCTGAACGTGACGCTCCTCGGTGGGCGCACGGTCAGCGTGATGGTGTCCGATTCCGGGTACGCCGTCTCCTGTTCGATCTGGACCTCGTGTCCGTCGAGATTCCAGGTTGCCACCGAAGGCACAAACAAGTTGACGCAAAACGTGCGCTCGCCCTTGAAGTAGATGATGTTGTGGTAGTCTGCCACCGCCTGAATGTAGGTGCCCGAACAGCAGGGATAGGGATCCCAATAATAGAGCTTGCGCGCGGAGGCGATGGGGGTGTCCGAGCCGAGCTGATAATCGGAATAGTAGAAAGTCTTCCCTCCCGACGCCATCGGGAGCGTTGCGCCCATCCCGTTGTAAAGCACTTTCTCCATCCAGTCTCCGTACCGGGCTTCGCCGGTGAACTGGATCAAATAGCGCCCCAGCTTGAAGACCGCCCACGTCCCGCAGGGGGTCTCAAAAGTGTTAGCCTCTCGTTCGAGCGACCTCCCTAGTTCTCCGTCAGGGGCTACGAGCCTTTCGGCCGGGCCGTACCCGCCAGTGGCATAGCACTGCACTTCCTGAAAGTGGTCGTGAGCGTTGACGATGGTCTGCAAATAGCTGGGGTCGCCGGTCAGGGCGTAGGTCCTGGCAGCGCTGCTCAGAGTGTTGACGTGGCTGTAGGCGTGGAAGTGGGCCGGCTCGAGCGGCACTTTTCCGTTGAACATTCCCCAGTAGTGCTCGTAGCGCCATAGGTCGCCGAATGTCTTGTAAGTGCTATTTCCAGTCAAGCGGTAGGCGCGATAGAGATTCTCGGAAAGGGTGTACCACTCCGGAGAGACGCCCTGGAAGTCATCAGCGGTGGCCGGCTTTCGAGCGCGGTCGAGGTTCCGCATAGCCCAAGCGGTGATTCTCTCCAGCACCGGGAGCGAATCCTTCGCGGCACCGTATTCATAAAGATCCACCAAACCGCCTACGAGCTTGTCCCAGGCGTAGTGGGAGAATCTCAGTTCCTGCGCCCAGGTGGGACGGTAAGGCGTGCCGTCCGGCTCGATCGTTTTCGCCCATTCGCGCATGAGATGCAGGGCCTTGGTGCGGATCGCCGCGTCCCCCGTAGCCTTGTGCATCCGGGCCATGCCACTCAACCATTGGCCAAAAACCATCCCGGTGTCTTCCGTGCCCCAGGCGCCCATGTCGTTCCCGGGAGCGGGCATGCCCACCCTCTTCCTGAAGCCTTTCAGGATGTCGTCGTCGGGAAGGTTGTAGTAGAAGTCTCTGGTGGCCTCGTATTGTTTCTTCAACATGCCATCCCCGAGGCGCACTCCTTTGTAATTGAACGGCGCCAGAAAGACTTGCGGCTCCGAAGCACCAGAGGGAGGTGCGGTCTGGGGCGCGGCGTGCCACAGGTACGGCGCCAGAGAAGTCCCGAGCAGGGAGTTCAGGAACTGCCTCCTGCCGGTAGTGTGATCCATGGATCACCTCCAAATCATGCACACAGTCAGGATGGCGCTGACCGCCTTCAGATTTTCCTAGGCCGACCTGGATACCTGGCCTTCGTCCTCTGTCACTCCAGGCCGAGCAACGGAAGCCAAAAGCTACGCTTTCTTGCGGCGGTCGTCAACGCGGCCGTGTCCGACGGCTCCTGCCTGGTGAGAGTTTTCGGTTTCCGCACCGTAGGAGTTTGGTAGCATCCGTTTGGCATTGGGGCGGCGCTCCTGCCGCCCCGCACCCAGGAGGGAAGCTTGGACAAGAATATTTCACGCCGTACAGTTTTGAAGGGCCTGAGTGCAGCGGCGACGGTGCCGCTCATCTCCGCACCGCCGACCCGCCGGAAATCCGCACCGGGCGAGCCGGCAGGGCTGGTTCATCTCCAGTCGAAATCGATGGCCGTTGCGTTCGACCGGCAAACTGGCACGATCTACTCGATCCAGAAGGCGGGCGATCCCTTCCGGACCAACTTCCTCGGCAATGCCGGCAACACCCGAGGTGTGCAACTGGGAGACGTGGAGTGGACGGGCCACATTGTGACTGCGGTCTGGACGCCGCGGGAACGTGCCGCCGGAGAGACTGAGTTGGAGCCCTTGGGCAAGTGGCGGAAAGAGCTGACGTCGAAATCAGCGGACGTGCGCAGAGTGGCCTCCGGCCGTGGCACCTTTACTGTTCGTTATGCGGGCGCGTCGCAGGATCCGCAGGGGATACGGAGCTGCCGAGTGGAGATGCGGTATCACTTCGCACAGGACGGCTCCCTGCTATGGGACCTGGATATCGAAAACGTCACGGGTCGCCTCCTGGAAGTCGGTGAGCTGGCCCTGCCGTTCCGCGCCAACGACGATTATTCCGAAATCTACAAGGGTATGGGCCCCCGTGAAGCGATCGAAGCAGGAAAGATGCCCGAACTGCAAAGGACCATTTATGAGCAAAAGGTGTTGGCGCATCACTTTATTGGTGGCCACAGCTCCTATGCCGTGCTCCAGCGCCCACGCGGTGATGCGCCCGTTCTCCTGTTTCATGCAACCAAGGAGGCGGCTTTCGAGTGCGCGTACAAGGTCGAGGGTTTTCGTCCCTGGTTCGATGACGACTGGATTGGCACGGACCTACTCGCCCTCCATTCCTGGGCAACGAAGCAGCAGCGTCGATGGAAGAACAACCCCTGGGTCAATGGGCACACTTCTTTGTTGCTGCAGCCAGGCGAAAAAAAGTCGTATCAATTCCGCTTCGCATTCCTTGATGGCTATCGCGACATCCGGCGCGAGTTGTACGAAGCGGGCGACCTCGGCATTCGGATTCTACCCGCCATGGTCGTGCAGGACGACTCGGATGTTCACGTCGAGGTCAAGTCGAAGTCGGGGCTCGACCGGGTTGAGGCGCACTCGGACGGTATTCGGGTAAAGGAAAGGAAGCAGGTCGGCGATGCTACGCTGTTGACGCTCTCGTTCACGAAGATGGGCCAGAAGACTCTCCGGCTCGTGTACGGCGGCGGGAAATGGACGAACCTGCACTTCTACTGCGTTCAAGACGCCGAGCGACTCCTGAAGAGCCGAGGCCGGTTCATCGTCGAGCGGGAGTTCTACGACAACCCCTCGGACCCGTACCACCGCCACCACGGCTTCCTGCCGTTTGATGATCGCCGGGGCATGCGCGTCGAGGATTACGACGACGTCTGGGAGGTGGGTTGTAGCGACGAGCCGGGCTTTTCGGCCCCGCTGTTCTTGGTTGAAAAGAACGTCTACTACCCCTCCCAAGAGGAGGTTGCGACCCTCGAAACCTACGTCTCTGACTGCTTGTTCAAATACGTTCAGAACCCACAGACCTACGCTGTGCGGGCTTCCTTGTATTGGAAGGATCGCCATCCATCCAGCCCGTGGGGAAATTGGTCAAAGGAGCGTTCCGAGACGACTTGGCGTACCTACAATTACCCGCACCCGGCCAATATCTACCACGCCCTCTATCGCATCGGGAAGCAATACGGTCTGCTCACGCAGCGCACGCCGCAAGAATACTTGAGGATGTCGTATCGCACTTGCCTGCAGTGGTTCAATACTGGCCCCTGGAAGCACATCGGGCTGATGGGCGGGTCAAATGCACTTAACATCCTCGCAGACCTTCGCCATGAGGGCTGGGAGGAGGAATACACGCGCCTCCTGGCGGAGATAAAGAAGTGTTGCGAGGAGTTCGTCAGGGACCCTTATCCTTACAGCTCCGAGATCCCGATTGACGCCACCGCGCAGGAGCAGGTCTATTTCTTCACGCGGCATTTCGGCAGCGCCGAGAGAAGAGACGACACCGTCCGGGTTCTGGCTGCCTTGCGGGGCCCTCAGCCTGCCTGGTTCCGCTACGGCATAGACCTGTTCGCCCATCCTGACCTCCGCGGCGAGGTCGTCTGCTGGTATTCGAGCGCGTTGAATGGCATGGTGCTGCTGAGAGCCTTTGAGGACACGGGTGACATCGCGTTACTGGAGAGAGGCTATCCCGGCCTGATGAGCGTTTTGCGGAACATCACGCCGGAGGGCGCCGGCTTCGGCTGGTTCATGGTCACGCCGGGCATCTTCGCGCACGAGCCCCCGCGCACGTTCGAAAACGGCCCCGGACTTTGGGGCTTTCTGAAGGCAGCGAAAGCGTATGTCGTCAACGACGAGGCGTTTGGCCTGATTGGACTTGGCTGTAGCCTGGAGTTAACACCTCACGCAATTACGGTCTATCCCCGGGACGGCCTGAAGAAGCGAGTGAGGTTCGTCGAGGAGGCGATCGACATCGAAGCGGCTACCGGCGAAATCCAGGCGGTTACCTTCGATCGAACCGCCAAGGCGCTGGAATTTCGTATGGCGGATTCGAGCGGCATCGTCAAGACGATCCAAATGACCATCAGCGGACTGCAAAGCGGCGATTACAGAATCGGGTGCGGCGGGAGGGAACAACACGTTCGCGTTTCTGAAAGCTTGCACGTGACAGTCCCTTGGACGCCGGGCGAAGCCATCACGATCCGAAAGGCGTAGACAGCTCTGGGCTGGCGGGGCCGCAGAGCGAGCGCTTGGCGTCGGCCCCCAAAGTACATTCGATAACCTTGTCATCCTCAGGATCGCGAGCGGCGTGAAGCTGGTTCTGTGCCTGGACGACAGGAGCCGCAACCCCAATCACCCGTCTCGGTCGTGCCGCCTTGTCCGGATCGAGAGCTTAGTCTCGCCCCGTCAAGCACTCCGAAGCGTTAGCCAGGCGGTCGGCATCTCGTGGGCCGGAGCCCTCCAACCAACAGGGGGTGACAAATCCCCACGCAACCAACTGCTGCCCGGATTGAAGCTGGCTGGCCTTAGCTGGCTGCCACGAGACGTCTTGGTCGAATCCTCGTCAGTTTTAAGTGGTAGCGCCAGGGAGTGGCCAATACCAGTGGGGCCCATTGCAGGACGATATGACCACGCCCATGCCAACTCGCGCTTGATTCTTCAGTTTTCTGGGCGTAGAATCTCGGCCATTAATTGAGCGGCTAACGATAAGGTAAAAGACAGAGCGGAGAAGCCTCCTCGACTGTCGAGTTTATAAAAGTGTTTATAGCCGCACCGCCCATCGTGTAGGTCTCCATGGCTGAGCCACCAGTGGCACGCTCGAAGGATGCCGAAGGTGTTCCGGATCTAACCGGAATGACGGTGGGGCGATTTGCCATTCGTGCCCGGCTGGGTGTGGGCGGCATGGGCGAAGTCTACCGCGCCGACGACACGAAGCCCAAACGCGCCGTGGCCCTGAAACGCATCGCGCCGCGGCTGCGGACGGACCCGAACTTCCGCCAGCGCTTCCTCAAGGAGGCCGAGCGCGTTTCCGCGCTGAGCGATCAGCGCATTGCCGGCGTGTATGACGTTCTGGAGGAAGAGGGCGAGACCTTCCTGGTGATGGAGTTCGTGGAAGGGTCGACGCTGCGCGAGCGTCTTGGCCGGCCTCTCAGCCTGGAGGAGTTCCTTCCTGTAGCTTTGCAGTGTGCCGAGGCCCTGGTGGCGGCGCACGAAAAGGGCATCGTCCACCGCGACATCAAGCCGGAAAACATCATGCTCACCCCCCGGGGCCAAGTGAAGATCCTCGACTTCGGCGTCGCGAAGCGCCTGCCCCGCGCCGACGAGGGAACCGGTACCGGCAGCACCGTCGGCGGGCCGGCGGCGCTGAGCGGGACTCCCGCTTACATGGCGCCGGAAGTCTTGCTGGCGGGAAAGCACCCTTTCCGCGTGGAAAGCCTCGTGCAAACCTGTGACCACATCCTCCACGCGGCGCCGGCAGCGTTAAGCCAGTTCAATCCGAAAGTCTCCGCCCGCCTTGAACACCTCGTGGGGAAGATGTTGGAAAAGGACCCGAAGAATCGTCCAGCGAGCACTTCCGAAGTGCTGGTGGAGCTGCGCGCCGTGGAGCGCGACGAGACTTCTCTCGCCCTTTTGCCCGGCCGGGCCGCCGCACGGCGGAGACGTTGGGCGGGCGTGATGGTGGCGGTTCTGCTGCTCGTAGCCCTCGTCCTGGCCGGACTTTCCCCTCCGGTACGGCGCGAAGTCCGGCGTTGGCTGGGCTTCCCGACGGTCCCGCAGAAGAAGAACCTGGCGGTGCTCCCGTTCACGGTGCTGGGTGGCCCTCAGGAGAGCGCAGCCTTTGCGAACGGTCTCACGGAAACCGTGACTGCCCGACTGACCCAGCTTACTCAGCGGCACCCTCTGCAGGTGATTCCCGCGGGCGAGGTGCGCGCGCAGAAGGTGCGCACACTCGACGAGGCCCGCCAGGAGTTTGGCGTGAACCTGGTCATCGAAGGGAGCCTCCAACAGGCGGGCAAAATGGCCCGCGCCAGCTATGCCCTGGTCGACGCCACCACGCGTCGGCAACTTCGCGCCGACACCATCACCGCGGCCATGGCCGATCCGTTTGCCATGGAGGACCGCGTCGTGGAAAGCGTCCTGAGCAATCTGGAAATCGAGCTGCAGCCTCAGGAACGCGAGGCCCTCGCGGCACACGGGACGACCCAGCCCTCTGCTTACGAATTCTACCTGCGGGGTCGCGGCTACCTGCAGGAGTACCAGAAACCCGAGAACGTCGAGAGCGCTATCAACGTTTTCCGGCGGGCTCTGGAGCTGGACCCCCAATACGCGCGGGCCGCTGCTGGCTTGGGCGAGGCGTACTGGAAGAAGTACGAAAATCGCAAGGAGCCCGGGTTGGTGGAGGCGGCTCGCCAAGCCTGCAGCCATGCCACGAGCCTGGACAGCAAGCTGGCCGATGCCCATGTCTGCCTGGGTACGCTGCACAATGGCACGGGGCAATATGAGCAGGCGGTCGGCGATTTCCAGGCCGCCCTCTCGCAAGAGCCCACGCGCGACGATGCTTATCGTGGTCTCGCCGCCGCCTATCAACACCTCGGCAAGTTGGGGGAGGCCGAAGAAACCTATCAGCGGGCTATCAACCTGCGGCCGCAATACTGGGCGGGATACAGCTGGCTGGGAAACTTCTACTTTCTGACGGGCAAATACGTCAAAGCCGAGCAGACGTTCAAACAGATGGTGGAGGTCGCTCCGGAGAATTACCGCGGATATGCCAACGTCGCAGTGACCGAGTATATGCTGGGTTCGTGGGCCGAGGCCGAGCAAGCATACAGGAAGTCCATCGCGCTGCATGAGAGTAGCGATACCTACTCCAACCTGGGCGCACTCTACTTTTTCCAGGGCCGTTACGCAGACGCCGCTCGCACGTTTGAGGCGGGGGTGCGCCTCTCCCCCAGAAACCCCATTGTCCGGGGCAATCTCGCGGATGCTTATCGATGGATCCCAGGGGAGGCAAAAAGGGCAGAGGAAAGCTACCGGCAGGCGATTGAACTGGGCGAACAGGAGTTGCAGGTCAACCCCCGCGACGCAGAGATCGGAGCGAATCTCGCCCTCTGGCGGGCTAAAAGCGGTTCCCCGGCGGAGGCTGTGCGAGATATCCAAAGGGCTCTCGCTTTGGCGCCGGCCGACCCGCGGTACATGTATTACGGTGCGGTTGTTTACAAGCTTGCGGGCCACCGCTCGCGAGCCTTGGAGTGGCTTAAGAAGTCGGTAGTTCACGGGTATCCGGTACAGGAAATCCGGGCGGACCCGGAAATGCGGGACCTCCATGACAATCCGGTCTATCAGAAGATTGTCGGGACTGTCCAACAATAAGGGAGGAGTGCATGATGTCCAAGCTCAAAGTTTTTCTCTCTCTTTCGTTCCTCCTGTTTGTCTTGTCGACTCTCACGTTGGCGCAGGAGGCTACCAAGAACGAGCCGACTGCGGAAACTCGGCTAACCCAGAAAACAGTAACAATAGGTCTTGACAACGGGCGTCCACAGGTGTCCCCAGACCCGGTGTACGTCGAGATTGATCGCGAAGAGGTGGTGTGGCAGGCAGCCTTCGACTTCAAGATCATCTTCCCAGGAGAGAGCCCGTTCGACAAAGGTGAGTTTCCAGCAAGCGGGTTTACGAAGCAGGCAAAATCCGGCACTCCGAAGAAGGGGTCGGGTGGCGGGCGGATATACAGGTACAGCGTTGTTGTATGTCAGGACCCGAACAAGCCAGGCGAAATTAGAGTGCTCGACCCCACTGTGCGGCCCACTCCGTAGAAGTCCAGGTCGGATGGTGGACCTTCGCCCCGCCGGCCTTGCGGCGGGGCTCAAGGGAGAAGTGTGGCCTGACCTGACCCTCATTGTGCCACTTTCTGCGCTAGTCCGTACGCAATTGACTCGCCCCGAGAGCCGTCAATGCTCGCTGGACGCATGAATTCCACACTTATCTGGTTCGAGATCTCGACTGGAGCGTGCCTGCTCGTTTGGGTATAGTGATGCCTTGTCCCGACAGACGGCGCGGTTCGGTCAGTTCCAACGATTAGCATGGGCAGCGATTGAGGCTTTGAGACGGCGGACGCTTGGCTTAGCGGCTTCCAGCCCGCGGTCCCAAGAGGCAAGGGAGGAATCGCATGTCAACTTCAAGGCGGACCTTTCTGAAGCGGACGATTGCCGGCGCGAGTGTGGCGCTAGGTGAGTTCCAGAGCCTTGCAGTTTCCGCGGGGAAATCCGCCGGCACGGCTGCTCCGCTCTCGAGCCCGAGCACGCCTCAGTCTGGCGCTGCGCCGTCAGCCGAAGCGCCGGCGTACACGCGGGGGCTGGGCGTGTATCCGGGAAATCCCCAGGAGGATTTCAGCCCGACGCTCGTCATCGATGGGTCGACTTACCGCAATCTTGCACTGCGGCGGCCCGCGTATCATTCCAGCAGTTACGACTACAATCTGACCGCCCAACTGATAACCGACGGGATCAAGGATTCACATCTGCCGCGCTGGGTGGCAACATCAGCGGATTTCCGCGGCCAACTCCCCAAGAACGAGCGCGAATTTCTCTTGGACCATAACCCCATCACCACGCTCAAGCTCAGCTCTCCGCGCGCGTCGGTGCAAGTTCATTTGGCAGGAGGAGAACGTGTTCCGGAAGTCGATCGTCTTGACGTGCTCGCGATCGCCTTGACGGATGAATCGCGGCCCGAGAGTTTGAGTTTCACGGTGTCGGTTTCTGGCGACGGCCGTGACTGGAAGGAAGCAGGCCATGTTGATAATCCTGAACCGGCCCCCGTCACGGGCTATCCCGTCGACTTTGCGAAGATGGGGCAACTGTACGAACCCTCGATTCCCTTGAGCACGGTTTCGCGGAGCCGCTTCTATCGAATCGAATTCAACTCCGCCAACGTCAGCGAGTGGCGAATCGGCGAGGTAGCGTTCTTTCACCAGAACCGTCGTGTGGAGATTGGTGGACCCGACAGCTTTACCAGTGCATGGATGGGCGGCGGACTGGGCCAAGAGTGGGTGTACGTCGATCTGGGCGCCCGCTGCGAGTTCGATCGCGTGGTCTTGTACTGGATCGAACGCGCGGCGGAAGGCTCCGTCCAGGTCTCGGACGATGCCCGGAATTGGCGGGACATTCAAGCGCTGCCCAGTGGGACGGGGCTGACCGACGAGATGAAGCTTACGCCGCCCGTGCAAGGAAGGTATGTGCGCGTGCTGATGAAGCGGCCCACATCGCCTTACGGCTATATCCTGAGTGAAATCGAAATCTACGGGCGCGGGGGACCGGTGGCCCAACCGAAGGCCGCGCCGGCGGCCCGTGGAGATGGGCGGTTGGACTTGGCGGGAGGTGCCTGGCGGTTGCAGCGAGCCTCGCTCGTAGACGCGGAGGGGGCGGCGCTCTCCCAGGTCGGCTTCCAGGACAACGATTGGGCCGTTGCCACCGTTCCGGGCACAGTGCTCGCGTCCTATCTCAACGTTGGGGCGATCCCCGATCCAAATTACGGGGATAACCAGTTGCAGATCTCGGATTCATTCTTCCAGGCCGATTTCTGGTACCGGAACGAGTTCGTAGCGCCTCCGCTCGCCAAACGCGACCGTGCCTGGCTGAACTTTGATGGCGTGAACTGGAAGGCGGACATCTTTCTGAACGGTGAGAAGGTCGGCCGTATGGAAGGCGCTTTCATCCGCGGGCGCTTCGACGTTACGGACCGTTTGCTTCCGGGGCAGCAGAACGCCCTTGCCGTGCGCGTCAAAAAGAACGCCACGCCGGGAAGCACGAAGCAGAAGACGTTCGACAGCCCCGGCAAGAACGGCGGTGCGCTCGGACTCGACAATCCCACCTTCCACGGCTCCGTCGGGTGGGACTGGATTCCGACGATTCGTGGACGCGACACGGGCCTGTGGAATGCGGTCTATCTCAACGTAACTGGTCCGGTGACGCTGGAAGATCCCTTCGTCACCACCGCGTTGCCGCTGCCAGATGTTTCGCGGGCTGATGTGACTATCGAGGTTAACCTGCTGAACCACGAATCGAAGCCTGTGGCCGGAATCCTGCGTGCGCGGTTCGGTGAATTGGAGTTGATCGAGCGTGTCACCATCGAAGGCTCCGCGAGGAGCAAGGTCAAACTGGACCCATCAAGCCATCCTGCCTTGCGGCTGGAGAATCCGAAGCTTTGGTGGCCTGCCGGATACGGCGAGCCCTACCTGTACAAACTGGAGCTGAGTTTTGAGCCGCGGCGCCGGAAAGTGTCGGATACGAAAACGCTGCAGGTGGGCATTCGGCAGATGTCTTACAGCGAGGAGGGCGGCACGCTACGGATTTGGATCAACGGCAGGCGCTTCGTGGCGCGCGGCGGAAACTGGGGCTTCAGCGAATCCCTGCTCCGCTATCGCGCGCGCGAGTTCGATGCAGCCGTGCGCTATCACCGCGATATGAACTTCACGATGATCCGCAATTGGGTCGGGCAAACCGGTCAGGACGAGTTTTACGAGGCGTGCGACCGGCACGGCATTATGGTTTGGCAGGACTTCTGGCTCGCCAACCCCGCGGACGGGCCCGACCCGAAGGACAACGACATGTTCTTGCGCAACGTGCAGGACATGGTTCTACGAGTTCGCAACCATCCTTCCATCGGCCTCTACTGCGGGCGCAACGAAGGCTACCCGCCCAAGCCCCTTGAGGAAGGCATCCGAGAAGTGCTGGCGAAGATACATCCCGGCGTTCACTACATCTCCAGTTCGGCGGACGATGTCGTCACTGGCCACGGGCCCTATCAGGCAATGCCGCGCAGCTACTACTTCGCGCACCGGGCCACGGAGAAGCTGCACAGCGAAATGGGCCTGCCGAATATCCCGACCAGCGAGAGCGTGCGCGCCTTGCTGCCCGAAGCGTCCCGGTGGCCGCAAGGACTCGAGTGGGGGCTGCACGACTTCTGCCTCGAGGGAGCCCAAGGCGGCGACTCGTTCCGGAACATGATCGACTTCAATTACGGCGGCGCAAAGACCCTGGAAGAATGGGTTTCGCTTGCGCAATTCATCAACTACGACGGCTATCGCGCCATGTTCGAGGCGCAGAGCAAAAACCGTATGGGCTTGCTCATTTGGATGAGCCACGCTTGCTGGCCGTCGTTCGTCTGGCAGACCTACGATTACTACTTTGACCCCTCGGCGGCTTACTTTGGGTGCAAAAAGGCTTGCGAGCCACTACACATTCAATGGAATCCGCACACGGAAAGCATCGAGGTGGTCAACTACAGTGCCGGAAACCGCCGGGGCTTGACCGCCTCGGTCGAAGTCCTGAATATGGACGGGGCCAAAACGTGGGGGAAATCCGCTCCCTTGGACAGCGCGGAAGACAGCGTCACACCCTGCATCAAGATGGAATACCCTGCCGCATTGACGGCGGTGCATTTCCTTCGGCTGAGTTTGTCTGAGGGAGGCAACATCATCTCGCGGAATTTCTACTTGCGCCCACTGCAGGAAGGCGACTACCGCGCCATTCGTGAATTGCCCAAGGTCGAACTGGAAGCTCGAACGCGCGCCGAGCGGCGGGGCAATCGGTGGCAGATGACAACCGAAGTGCGTAACCTGTCGAATCCGCCTGCGCTGATGGTCCGCTTGAAAGTGGTGCGAGAGAACAGCCAAGACCGCATCCTGCCGGCCCTATACAGCGACAACTATATCGCGCTCATGCCCGGCGAACGCCAAATGATCCTGACGGAGTTCGAGGACGCCGATGCACGCGGGGAGAAGCCACGCCTGGTGCTGGAAGGGTTCAACGTCGGGAAAGTGACGGAGGTTTAGGGACGGCGTTCCCCTACGCTGGCAGACGTCGGTTGACCTGCCGGCAGGCGGGAGGCGACGACCTTCTCCATCTCGCGCGCGGTCGCGACATGCTCGGGGTAACTGACGACCCCGATTTCAAACGAGAAGCTCTCACTGGCCCCCGCCGCGGCCCCTAGACGATCGGCGATCCGGTCCGAGACGGAATAGGCGTCCTTGGCGCACACGCCCGGCAGGAGAATTCCGAAGTCCCCAGGCTCGAACTGGAAGATCGAATCTTCCCGCCGCAGCGTGTGGATGAGCGCCTTGGCCGCGTCGCCAAAGGAGGCGGCGACGTCTCGGGCATCCAGGGAAGGGTGCAAAGATATCACTTCCACGGTCAATAAGGAGAGGGGTTGTTGGGTCGTGGAGGCGCGGCGAAACTCCATGCTCAGCCGATCCTGAAAATGGCCCACCCCGGGCAGAGACTCCAACAATTCCGCGCTGGCCTCGCGACGAATCTGCAGCATGCGGGTCTGCTCCTCGACAAGCTGCTTCCGGAGCTGGCGGATGGTCATTTGACGGTCCAGGAAGTAGCCGACGAGCAGGACGGACATTACGCAGAAACCAAAGAACGTTCTTCGCAACGTTGGGCCCGTCAGAATGATCGGGTCAGAGAAGGCCGTCGGGTACATCAGCAAGGCCGTGCCGGCAGCCAAAACCAAAATGACCGTGAGGGCCAGCAGCCACAGGTGCAGTTCGCGGCGGTCCAACATGGCGGGATCAATTCGGTCAAAGATTCGCACGATTCACCTCTCTCCGTGCCCACTGACACGTAGGCTGAGCTTGCGCGGGCGCGCCTTGCCGCTGGGCACCTCGCTCGCGACCGCCGCCACCCAGGCCCTCCTCGGGATTCTCTCCACCCAAGGGCGTCCGACCGCTTTCCTCGAGGTCGTATCTGACCGAATACATCGGCCATTTCCTCGCGTTCCTTGAGTCCCGTGTGAGGAGTTTAGCATCGGATCCTGAGCACGCGGACGGTGCGTGACGGACCATGCCCGACTCCGCACCCCGATGGGCTGGTGGGTCTCCCTTTGATTCGGGCGGCCAAGCGCTTGAAGACAGACGCGGTCGCCACGGCCGATCGCGCGAGGCCTGCCTCCCACTGATGCCCTCCAGGGGAATTCCGTGATAGGTCGTTCTTCTCGGGACTGGGTAATGGGAGGTTGCTTGCGGGTGTGAACAGCCTACCGGCCGGTCGGTAGGCAAATCGTCTGCCCCTCGGCCCGCCGCCCATCAGAACAGAATCCCTGCCCGAGATTTCCCCGACTTGACGGGGCGTCGGGCCATGCAATCGCGGTGGGGCTACCGCTTGGCGCTGGCGGCTGCTACAATTCGCGGCGCATCTTCACGAGCAGGTGGTGGTATGGCTTCGCGCAAGGCTGCGAGTTTGCCGATTCCCTCAGTGGCGATTGGCTTTCGGCCGGAGTTTCTGGATTTCAAGCGCGGGATTCGCGTCGGGAATCTCGAAGAGAACGAGCGGATCACACGGATTCTGAAGCTGGCGCTGGAAGCGCAGCACGGGCAGCCGTTTGTGACCGAGCGTTGGCGAAAGCTGGAAATTACCGATGTTGGGATTATGCGGCTTGCTTTGCAACAAGAAATTGCACGATCCGAGGAATCTCGATATGATCACCGCCTTCACGGTGTTCTGCTGGTCAGCCATGGCATTAGTCTGGAATCGCCTGGTGAGATCGCTCCGGCCCGGCGGCCCGATGGAGCGTGAGCTGCGCCGGCTCATCCTGCGGGAAGGCTTCCGGATTTTCGCGGGCAGTTGGGAAGCCGCCCCCGCCGGTTACTCGAAAGCGAATTTCCCCGCGATGACCGCTCTGCGGCGTGTGCTCGATGCCGCACCGGCGCGCCACTGGGCCGGCTTCCAGCTTTACTATCCGATGACGGAGGAGGAAGTCCGCGGAACGACCGGCCTCGACCTCGTCGAATCCATGCTCGCTGTTTTCAAGGAAGTTACGCCCGCCATGAACCTCACCATGCAGATCCACCTGTAGGTCGTAGGGGAGGGCCTTCATGGCCTTCCCGCGGGAGCCCCGATGCAGTTCATCGGGGCCCCCCTACAAGAGCGAAGGCCCACGACGAGGAAGGGCGCTCGTGGTGGCTACCCCGGTGGCGCTCATCTCGTTGTGGCGACGATGATGATAATCACCAGCGCCGCGCCGATCAGCATCCAGGTGATCGCCCCGGGGTTCTTCTTCACCTTCAAGACGTGATCGTAGGGGATCACAATCGCCGCCTGGGCATTATCCGGCTTGAGCTGGAAGGCTTGCGGGTCGATGCCGACGATGTGCCCGTGCAGTTTGGGGCCTTCGGCGAGCTTCACCATGACGTGCTCGCCGACGCCGAGCTTCTCGACCTTCGCCCTCATGGCTTCAGCGCGGGGAATGTTGGGCGGGCTGGCAAGGCCGGGGACCGCCGCGAGCGCCGTGGCGCCAGCCAGGAGCACCGCCGCCAGCCTGTGGAGAGAAAGTAGGCGTTGGTGCGCTGTCGTGTTTCTGCGTCGAGGGATAAGGGTCATCGAAATTCCTCTCCAAGCGTCTTGCTCGCAAGATGGATACCAACGATTTTACTGCTAACCTTGTTAAAGCACACGCGGCCGCTTGTAGCGGCCAAGCGCGAAACAGAGTGCACCGCGTGGCCTCGTCAGCTCCGTCATCCCCCGCTCGGCTTCACCGCGCCCATTTCTTGACTGCCACGATGGTGCCCCGGCCCACTTCTGACGCGATCTCGAACTCATCCGTCACGCGGCGCACTCGGGGCAGGCCCAGCCCGCTGCCCCCGGACGTGGAGAACCCTTCCATGACCGCTTCCGTGATGTCGGCAATGCCGGGCCCATAGTCCCGAGCCACAATCTCCATGCCCCGCGTCCCGTTGGAACGCAGGCCGTTGAGCACGATTTCGCCTTGCTGGGCATATCGGAAGGCAATTTCGTTTCCCTTTGTAGGACGTCGCCAATCACTTGGTAAACAAGGCGTTGCGGCCGGGTAGGAAGTCGCCGATGGAGAGAGCCTTGAAGAGAAGTCGTGCGCTCGGGAAATTCTACAGGGTGGCGCCCGACATTGTGGGTTTTCCTTGCACTATGCCATGGCCATTGACGGCGGTGCCCGAAGGCTTCAGGCTCGCCTCGGCCGATTTAACCGCGAATCAGCCGAGGGGTCGGCCCGAGGTCAAATCCGGCAGGATGGCAGCTACTTCTGGTAATACTGCGCGTTGGTTTCGGTAAAGGCCTTCCACTTTTCCGGCAGGTCGTCGAGCGGAAAGATGGCCGAAGCCGGGCAAACGGGCACGCAGGCGCCGCAGTCGATGCATTCGACCGGGTCGATGTAGAGCATCGGCACGTCAGCGAAGTTGGCCTCGTCCTTGCGCGGGTGAATGCAGTCCACCGGACAAACGTCGACGCACGCGGTGTCCTTGGTGTTGATGCAGGGTTCAGCAATCACATAAGCCATTGGGCAATCCTCCTGGAGTGGGGCGCGGCCCCCAATTCACAACCTAGCTGGGGCCACCATCCCTGGCGATGACTTAAGTCGTGGAGCGGGCCGTACCCTGGAAACGGCTCCGCGTCCGCTAGCCGCGCGTGCAATTCCCTTGTGCCTCATGGGAGAGGAAGATAGGATGGGGGCGTGGATCCCGTCGATACCCTTCGCCGCGTGCCCTTCTTTGCCGTGCTGCCGCCCGAGGAATTAGAGGCGCTGGCGACACATTGCGTGGTGCGCCACCTTGCCCGCGACGAAATCCTCTTCGCCGAGGGCGACGCCAGCCAGGGCCTCTACGTGGTCCAAGATGGCGCGGTCAAGCTGTTCAAGATGGCGGACACGGGCCGCGAGCAGGTGCTGGTGATCGAGCGCGCCGGCTCGACCGTGGGTGAACTGCCGCTCTTCGACGGCGGCGCCTTTCCGGCTTCGGCAACGGCGATCGAAGATTCGACCTTATTGTTTCTCCCCAAACGCGAGTTCTTGGATTTGTGCCGGTACAACTCGGAGGTTGCCTTCGCGGTCATCCGCACACTCGCTTGGCGCTTCCGTTACATGACCAGCTTGGTGGAGGAACTGTCGCTCAAGGAGGTCAGCCACCGGCTGGCGCGCTTCCTGCGCGAGCGCGCTCTGGAATCCGGCGTGCGCACGAAACGCGGCATCGAGTTCCCGCTGGAAGAGACCAACCAGGAGATCGGCGCGAAAATCGGCACCGTGCGCGACCTCGTTTCGCGGAACCTGCGGCGCTTCGTCGACCGCCGCATCATCCGCCTCGAACGCCGCAAGGTGATTGTGCTCGACATGGCGGAACTCGAAGCGCAAATCGCCGGGACGAAGCGGGCGTCCAACTAAGGCTCTGGCGCGCCGCTCGCGACGTGCCTGGCGCCGTCCAGGCGATTTAGCCGCCGCGCCGTGGCGCCCTTTTGGCGTTCGAAACGTCTAACAGGAGAAGAGTTGATGGGAGACGCACTAAACACGTTTCTCAGGGAACAGTTGGAGCACCGGCGGGATCGCTTAGAGTCCGCACTCAACCAGTTCGGACGGGCGGGTCAGCTGGCCCAGCTCCTTCAGGAAGTGGATTCGGCCTTGGAGCGGATGGATCAGGGGACTTACGGCCTCTGCGAAGCATGCCACGAACCCGTCGAAGCCGACCGGCTCATGGCTGACCCGCTGATCCGGTTCTGTATCTCCCATCTGACCACCGAGCAGCAACGCGCCCTTGAGCAAGACCTGGAATTGGCATCGCGCACTCAGGCCAGCCTGCTTCCCAAGCCCCACGTCGTTCAGGATGGCTGGGAGCTTTGCTACCACTACGCGCCGCTGGGACCGGTGAGCGGCGACTACGTGGACGTCCTCACGGCCGGGGCAGACGGCGGGAACCTCTTCTTCCTGTTGGGTGACGTGGTGGGCAAGGGCGTGGCGGCCTCCATGCTGATGGCCCACATTCATGCCACCATCCGCACCTTGATCAGTTTGCATCGGCGCGTCGACGAGCTCGTCGAGCAGGCGAATCGGCTCTTCTGCGAAAGCACCTTGGCGGCGTACTTCGCCACCCTGGTCTGCGGCCGGGCAAGCCACAATGGAGAGGTCGAGCTCTCGAACGCCGGCCACTGCCCGCCGCTCGTGGTGCGCGGCGGCCAAGTCGAGAGGACTGAGCCCACCGGCCTCCCCATCGGCCTGTTCTCGAACAGCCAGTATTCCGCCCGCCGCGTCTCGCTGGGAAAAGGGGAGACACTGTTCCTTTTCACCGATGGTCTCACCGAGGCGCGCTCCCACTCGGGCGAAGAATATGGCGAGAGCCGCCTGACGGATTTGCTTGCCGCGCGCCACGGCCTCTCGCCGCAAGCCCTGGCTGCGGCCTGCCTGGAGGATGTGAACGCCTTCCTGGCCGGAGCGCCAAGGGCAGACGACCTCACCATTATGGTGCTCCGCCGCCAAGACTGACGTAAGCCAAATACGTAATGCGACGGGAGTAGTGGCGTGGCAGGCAAGCGCAGCGGGGCAAAGGAAGTGCGATTGGGGAGAAAATAGGTTGTCCAACTATTGCTTTTTTTATCCGGACATGATATGCTTCAGCCCGACATAGCTTCCGCCCAAGGGGGACACGTGCAGGGCAAACAGAGAAGGTTGACCGAGGAGAGGCTGCCCCCTTATTTATCCTACCGGGTATGGCAGAGATTGCTCAGCGAGATGTCGGCACATAATCCGCCCTCGCGTTTCGATTCCAGCTACTTTGACGACCTCTAACCCCTCTTTCATCAAGTTGATGTTTAATTCTCTGATTTGGGGGTAATGATTACCTTCTTGATATGATAAGCCTGTCACT
>JAIQGH010000099.1 GCA_020072655.1 Terriglobia bacterium
CAAGTCCGAAGAAATCTCGACACTGCTCTTGCACGAACTCGGAGACTCGCTGGACGCGCTGAAATTGGCTCTAGAAGCTCAGTCTGTGAAGGTGTGCTCCTTGCGGAGTTGCCAGGAAGCTCTGCCACTGCTCACGGGGCCGAACCCACCGCACCTGATTTTCACCCAGCCCAAGCTCCCGGACGCCACCTGGGCGGATATCGTGAGCCTGGCGATCAAAGCCACCAAGCCCGCGAACGTTATCGTCGTGGGACGTCTGGCAAACATGGGGCTCTACCTGCAAACGATCACCGGGGGCGCGTTTGACTTTATCGTTCCTCCCCTCACCGGTCATGAGCTCACCCACGTCGTGCGCTGCGCCATCGAGAATGTCCTGAGTCGCCGAGAAACGCAGGCGCGTTCCGCATAGCAGGACCCCCAGCGCTCTGGTCCCGTCCCGAGTCTCAAGTCCTCACTGCGGCGCTGACCATCAGAGCTGGTCACGGCTGCTTCCGGACGAGATTCCCCACAAAGTTGGTTGCGAGGTCAGCACAGACCGAACGCTAGGGCCGCTCCGGTGCCAAACCCGGTTGCTCGCTTACTCAGGCCGTACGCTCGACACGTTGATGCGGATCGAGAGAGAAGGTCCCGCGCGACCGCAGCTTGAGTTTGAGTTCCAGTGCCTGGGCGAGCAGGCGGAGGATGGGACCTCGGTTTTCGAAAAGGACCCGCACCCACTCCCGCCGCTTCATCTGCGGAAAGTAAATCCCCCGGAAGGCCAGACGACCGAGCAGATGGATGAGGCGATCGGGAAAAGACCTCGATTCCAGCCATCCTATGGCGGAGGCGATTGCCTTGGGACTGTAAGACGAAGCCCAGGCCTGCCGAACCTCCGCCTCCGCTTGGTCGGCGGTAATCCCCAGAGGTGTGAAGTCCATGGTGAAGGGCTTGAACTCCAGCCAGTGTTTCGGCCGGGTGAGTCGGCCGGATGAAAGCAACCGTTCGTAAAGCGGAGTTGCCGGGTAAGGTGTGAGCAATCCGAACACAGGCAGCCCCGGCGGCCAGGACCGAATCACCTCCAGAGTGCGCGCGGCCACGCCCGGCTTGTCGCCGTCCATCCCAAAGATGAAGGACGTCATGGCATAGAGGTCGTGGCGAGCGAGGCGCTCCAGAATCGCCTTGTACTCATCGGGCTTGTTGAACCCCTTGCTGACGCTCTTGAGGTTCCCCGGGTCAATGGACTCGAGCCCCATGAAGATCCACCTGCCGCCACTCTGGGCAATCAGGGAAACCAGCTCCTCGTCGCGCAGCAGGTTCATGCTGATTTGCGCTACCCAGGGCACCTGGGCGTCGCGCGCGATGATCTCGCGCAGTAAGCACTTGGTGCGCCGGGGGTTGATCGCGAAGTTGTCGTCGATGAAAAAGACCGCGATCTTTCCTTTTTGGCGCTTCTCCAGCGCCTTCAGCATCAGCAGTTCGTTGACGACGCTTTCCTTTGACCGGAAGCGGATCGAGTCACCGAAGAAACCCGTCACCGTGCAGAACTCGCACCCGTAAGGACAGCCACGGCCGGACTCAATCGGGATCAGGTGGAAGCTTTGCCACGTCATGCCGAACAGTGACAGCAGCCGCCGTGCCATCCTGGGAAAGTGCTTGATCAGGTTGAACTGGTCAAGGTCCATGCGGTCCCAGGGGATCACCGGGTAATCGTCCAGGGAAGGCTTGACGTCTTTGCCGTCCGTATTTAGTGGGGCATAGATTTCTTTCAGCTCTCCGCGCTCGGCATCGGCAACGATGGTCGGCCAGGTTTGGTCGGCCTCCCCCAGAGCTACAGCATCGGCGTGGCGAGGCTCACCGTCACGCCCCAGCGGTTCGTCCGGCACCTCGGTAACATGCGGCCCTCCCATCACCACCGGAACGCCTGCCGCACGCACGGCATCCGCCATCAAGTAAGCCTTCCGGATCATGCGCGTCATGGCGCCAATCCCTACCAGCCCGATGTGGTTCTCCCGGACGTACTCGACGAGGTGCTCCTTCGTCAAACGCCTCGCGTTGCCATCAATCAGAAACACTTGGTGGCCGGGGGGCGTGAGCGATTTCAGGAGAAACATCCAGAGGTGCGGCATGAAGTTGTTGGTGATTTCGTTGTCTGGGTTATAGAGCAGAATATTCATCTAGTTTTCCCCTCGGTGCACGAAGTTGAGTGGCGGGGTAGTCTCAGAAGCAGTTGAGCCGGTATGGATCGCGAACAGCATTCGAGCAAACAGCCTTGCCGCTCAAGATCTCGTACCAGCGTTTCGCCGTTTTCCCCAACTCACGCCCGCTGCAGCATAGCACGTCCGGACCCGGCAATCTGTTCAATATTGCTCACATTTCAAATTATGGGTGCGATTCAACTCGGGCCTTGGTTGGCCTAAGACATTCGCGACGGGGGAACTCTAGTCATAGAGGACTATGTTGAGGAGCGAACTGTGAACCAGCATGCCGCCGCCACCGAGTTTCTCCAAGATGCGATAGTGGGAAACGGTCTGGCCGACCATGACCCGCTGGCCTCAGCGTAGAAGAGAGGTTAGTTATGAATGCCGCCAGCATACGCCGCGTGTATCGGCAAGTCAACGCACCAGAAGGCGATAGCTGGCTCACGGGGCGGAGGAGTGTCCGCGAAGACACTCCTCAGTTCACGAGGCGCCGAGCGGTCGCTGCGTGAGGCGGACGAGAATCCTAGGCTTAGGGCTTCGGCTTGTTGGCCGGAGGCTTGGCGGCCGGCGTCGGGGTTGCCGGCCGGGCCGTAGCGGGCGTCGCGGCGGGTGCTGACACCGCCCCGGAGGTCGCGGCGCCTTCGACCGGGTTCGCGGCATCGTAGCGCTTGGCGATTTCCTCCGTGATTTCAACGTCCCTGGTCACAAAGTAAGGCTGAACCTGGGCCTCTTCCAGAATCAGGGCATAGCCGCTCTGCTGCGCGTACTCGTTGATGACCCGCACCATCTTCTGACCGAGGCGCCGCAGGGCATCCTGGGTGTCCGACTGGTACTCCGCCTGGGCATCTTCCGTCGCGCGCTTGAAGATTTTCTGCTTATCGTCCAGTTCCCGGCTCAGCCGCACACGCTCGTCGTCACTGAGTGTGGCCGCTTGCTTTTGCAGTTGGTCCGTCAGGTTCTGAATATCCTGCTGCTGGCGCTGCAAGTCCTGCTGGCGAGGCTGGTACTTTTTCTGAATATCCGCGAAGGCCTTCTTCCCCTCCTGGGTGTTAGCGATCGCTTCTTGCAGGTTGATGAGGCCGACCTTGCCTTGCCCCCAGGCGAGGACAGGCCAGACAAGCAAGCCGAGGGTCATAATTAAGATAGCAACTCTGTTTCTCATTCAAACTCCTTTGACCATTGGGAATGCAGACTTAAAGCTCCACATCATACAACAAGGGGCGTGGGGTTAGAAAGTCCGAGCGACCGTGAATCCGACGTGTGACCGGGGGTCCACCAGGCGAAAGCCCCGGAAGGTCCCCACCGCCGACAGGTAAGTGGCGATATTCGGGAAAAGGGACTGAGGAGGATAGAACTGAGGCGGAATCACAATGTCGTTCAAGCGCAGGAAATTATAGCCCCAGAAAACCCGGAGCGGGGCGTTGAGCACCGGCAAAACCACCTCGACCTGGATGCCCGTGGAACCGCGCGGCCGGTAGTTCGTGCGCCCGATCGGCTTCACCGCCGTGGGGAGCGGAAACCACGGGAACTCCTGGCGGATACTCGAGAGGGCGGACGGTGTGATTTTTAACTGGCTGTTGCGCAACGCGAAGGCCGACCCGACGTCCACAAAGTAAGAGGCGGTGACGGGGCCGGCGATAGGGATCCGGTACTCGAAATTGGTGACGAGCTCGGTGTCGCCGCCCGGATAGATGATGGTGTTGGTCGGGAAGCGCGTAGACGAGCCGCACGTCCCCACCTGTTGAGCGCCGGAGGAATCCACCGCGGGGATGTCGTTCCCGTTCGCGTCCTTGTTGCAGACCTGGCTGACCGTCGGATAGAACGCAATCGGGGTGATACTCCGAATGTAGAAGCCGCGGATGTCATCCTCCCCACCCACATAGAACCGGTCATAAGGTGGTGGCACGCGGCCGCCATAACCCGAGATCATTGACCCCAAAAAGCGCATAGCGAACACGTGGGGCTTCTCCGCTTTCTTCTTCGCAATGGGGCGGAAGTATTTGAACTCGACGACCGGCCGGATGGTGTTCACGTTGCCGCCCAGAAAACTGCCGGAAAACCCGACGGCCGCATAAAGGTACTTGCCCCGTGTGGGGGCGTAGGGGTGGTTCGTGGTGTTGTAGGTGTACGTGGGCATAACTTGGCTTTGCGTGATGCCGCTCAACGCGCTCGGCCCCGCGATGCCGCGAAAGGTCAGGGCTTCAAAGTAGTTCTCGGAAGCCGCACTGAACGCCTGTAGGCTGCTCACTGTATAGCTGTAAGTCAGGCCGACGCGAGCAAAGGTCCGGCGCAAGGGGTAGCTGGCGAAAACACTGAAGCCGGAGGAGTTCTGCTCGAAGTTCTGAAAGGCCGAACCGCCGAAAAGCGACTGGGCCGCCGCGGTCGTCAGCCCCGAGTAGTAGGCCGCATAGCGAAGCTGGTCGTAGCGGTAATCGCTCTTGAAGACCGTGAATCCCGTCGTAATGGGCCGGTCGAACAGATAGGGCTCGGTAAAGCCGAAGGAATAGAGTCGCTCGTAGGTTCCCCACTGGAATTGCAGGCTCAGCGTCTCCCCCAGGCCCAGGAAGTTGTTCGTGGCGTAATTCAGCCCCACGAAGTTGCCCGCCAGGCCGCTCACCCCACCCGAAAACCAGATGGAGTTCCGGCCCTTCTCTTTCACCTTCATGAGGATGTCCACTGTGGCATCCTTCCTGTCTTGCTTGATGTCGTAGTCCTCTTTCTTGACCTCGTCGAAGAACCCCAGTTGGTTGATGCGCAAGACGCTCAAGTCCCAGAGTTCGGAGCTGAAGACGTTGCCCTCGTCCAGCAGCAGTTCGCGGCGGATGACCTTGTCCCGCGTCTTGGTGTTCCCCGAGAACTCGATCCGATGAACGAAGTACTGTTTCTCTTCCTCGAAATCCAGCGCCAGGTTGATGGTTTTCCTTTTGTTGTCGGGTTCGATGTCGGGCGTGGCGGTAAAGTTGATGTAACCGTAAGCGCCGTAAAGCTTCTGGAAGTTCTCAATGCTCTTGCGAACCTTGCCCAGATCGAAGATATCGCCGGTCTTGAGCCGCAGCACGGGCGCCAGCTGCTCCTGCTTGAAGAGCTTGTTGCCGCGGATGACGAATCGGCCCAGCCGGAACTGGTTCCCTTCTTCGACAGGGATGGTCACGTCCACTTTCTTGCCCCGGCCCCAACTGAAAAAGAAAAACGGCCAGCGGCGTTTTGTATCGGTCATCTTGGTCACTGGCTCTTTCAGCACGACATAGAAATACCCGTTGTCCTGATAGAGGGTGCGAATGCTCAGTTCCAGGTCGGCGAGGATCTTGTCCTTGTCGTAGGTCTTGTGAAACCAGTAGAACCACGGCGGCGCGCCCACCGGGCGGGAGTACTTCATCGTCCGCACCAGGCGGCGAGAGGAAAACACCTTGGCCCCATCGAACTTGATCAGGCCGATTTTGACCTTGGGACCCTCGACCACGATGAACGTCAGCGCCACGGAGTTGGGGGGAATACTGCGCGTGCGGGCCCGTACCGTCGCGAACTGGCGTCCGTGAGCCGCCAAGAGATCCTGCAGCACGACCTGCGCGCGCTTGATGATGACCGGATCGTATTGGGACTGGATGGAAAGCCCCACCTTGCGCTTCTTGAACTCATCCAGAATATCCGACTGCTGAACGGTGCTCAGGCCCTTGTAGTCGATGCTGCGCACCAGCTTTTTCTCGCGCACGTAAAAGGTCACGATCTTCCCTTTTTCCCCATCCGTGACCTCGCAGCGGATGTCATCCAGAAAGCCCGTGTTCCAAAGAGCCATGAAGTCCCGCTCGAGCGCGCTCTCGTCGTAGACGTCGCCTTTATGAGTGAGAATCCGGGCCCGCAGGGTGGCGGCGGGGATACGGCGATTGCCGCGGAAGATGATGTCCTCGATGACATTCGGCTTCTGCTCTTCGCCAGGCATGGCCGGCTTGATCGCGCGCTCCCCGGGGGCGGGCGGCGCCGCCTTGGGTTGCGGTGCCACTTCAGGAGCCTCGAGCTTCAACTGTCCCGGGGGTGGGGCTTCCGGGGGTTTCTGCTCGGGAGGCTGCTTCTCGGGCTGTGCCTGCGGCGGGGGTGACGGCGGTGGTTTCTGCGGGGTTCCAGCCGATTGACCTTGCCCGGCCTTCGACCGAGAGGGGGGAGAAGTTTGCTGCTGGGAGCTAGATTCCTGGGCGGATAAAGGCGCCTTGGCCGCCAGCAGGAGCGTGGCCAGAAGCACGCCCTTTCCCCACCGGAAAGCCGCTCTTGGTGACGCGGGGATTATTGGCGCCAAATAGTTCTCTCCGCTCGCCTCGTTTCGAACTCAGACATTCCGATGCCGGGTACCCACCAGAAGTTGGCCCGCTGCCGAGCGCAGAAAACGTGCGCCGCTGCTCCCGGGACGGGAAAGTTGGGGAGCCTTCTGGGGCGGGCTGCCGCCCCGACACAGGTCATCAGGGCGGGCGGATCCCCTAATGAGAAAGGGGGGTGGCCGCAACCAGCTTGTCGTTCACCGAACGATAGTAAAGCGCCTCGTTCTCGACAATGACTTCCAGGATTGTCGGCGGTTGAATCTCTCCTTGAATCAACGCCTCGGAGAGCGGGTCCTCGACGTACCTTTGCAGGGCTCGCCGCAACGGCCGCGCGCCGTAGGAGCGGTCGGCGCAGGTCTTTTCCAGAATCCAGCGGGCCGCCTCCGGCGCGAGCGTGATCGAGATGTTCTTGGGAATCAGGTTCTTGTTGATGTCGCCGACCAGCAGGTCGATGATCTGAATCAGATCGTTGTCGTTGAGAGCGTTGAAGACAATGGTCTCATCCAGCCGATTCAGGAATTCCGGGTTGAAAAGGCGCTTTACCTCGCTCATGACCAGATCTTCAATCTTCTTGTCGGTCGCGCCCTCGTTAGCCGACTGGAAACCCATGTGGGTGCGCCGCTCAAGGAAGCGCGCGCCAATGTTGGAAGTCATGATCACGATGCAGTTCTTGAAATCCACCGTGTTGCCGAGCCCGTCGGTCAACTGGCCGTCCTCGAAAACCTGCAGCAGGATGTTGAAGACATCCGGGTGTGCCTTCTCGATTTCGTCCAGCAGGATCACGGAATAGGGCGAGCGGCGCACGCGCTCCGTCATCTGGCCGCCCTCCTCGTAGCCGACGTAGCCCGGCGGCGAGCCAATCAGCTTGGAGACCGAGTGCTTCTCCATGAACTCCGACATGTCAAAGCGGATCAGCGCCCGCTCACTGCCGAAGAGGAACGCCCCCAGCGACCGCGCCATTTCCGTCTTGCCCACCCCGGTGGGTCCCAAAAACAGGAACGAGCCCACCGGCCGCCCGGGAGCCTTCAAGCCCGCGCGCGAGCGGCGGATGGCGCGCGCCAGCGCCGAGATGGCCTTGTCCTGGCTGATGATGCGCTTGTGGAGCTCTTCCTCGATGCGCAGGAGCTTGGACATCTCCTCTTCTTTGATCGCCGTCACCGGCACACCGGTCCAGCGGGAGACGACTTCCTCGACATCTTCGCGCGAGACGGAGCCCATGGCGGTTTCGTCAATGTTGTACTTCTCGCGCAGCAGGCGGAGGTTCTCCCGTTCCTTGCGCTCCTCGTCGGAATAGAAGCGCGCCTTCTCAAACTCGTGGTTAGCGATGGCGTTCTCCATGCGGTGCACGACGAACTTGATGCGCTTCTGCACGTCGATCATTTCCTCGGGCAGCGTGCTTTGCCGGAGCTTGACGCGGGCGCCCGCCTCATCGATCAGGTCCACGGCCTTATCGGGGAGGAAGCGGTCGGGGATGTAACGGTTGGAATGATAAACCGCGCCGTGCAAGGCTTCGTCGGTGTAGGTCACGGCGTGGAACTTCTCATAGCGGTCCTTGATGCCAAAAAGAATCTTGACGCATTCGGCCTCGGTCGGCGGCGGAACCTTGATGGCCTGGAAGCGCCGCTCGAGGGAGCGATCTTTTTCGATGGACTTCCGGTACTCGGCCGGAGTTGTGGCGCCGATGCACTGGACCTCCCCGCGGGAGAGCGCCGGCTTGAGGATGTTGGCCGCGTCGAGCGAGCCTTCCGCCGAGCCCGCGCCCACCAGCGTGTGCAGCTCGTCAATGAAGATGATGGCGTTCTGCGACTCCATCAGTTCTTTCATGATGGTCTTCAGCCGCTCTTCGAACTGTCCCCGGTACTTGGTGCCGGCGACGATCAGCGAGAGGTCCAGCGCCAGGATGCGCTTGTCGGCCAAGAACGAAGGCACGTCGCCGTCGGCAATGCGTTGCGCCAACCCCTCCACGATGGCGGTTTTCCCGACGCCCGGCTCGCCGATCAGGACCGGGTTGTTCTTCGTGCGCCGGCAGAGAATCTGGACGGCGCGCTCGAGCTCGTTTTCGCGGCCAATGAGCGGGTCAAGCTGGTTTTCCATCGCCGCCTGCGTGAGGTCGCGGCTGAATTCGCCCAGCAGCGACGTCTCCTTGGTACGGCTGGCGGACACTTTGTCATTTTGGGTGCGACTCAGCTCCTCGCGGATCGTGGAGAGGCGCAGACCGCGCTCGTGGAGAATCTCCGCAGCGAAGCTCTTATCCTCACGCAGCAGCCCGAGCAGGAGGTGCTCGGTGCCGATGTGCTTGTGCTGCAACCGCTCCGCTTCCTCCGCGGCGTAAGCCAGCACCCGCTTGCACTCCGGCGAGAGCGGCAGGTCCACGGACGTGGAAACCTTCTCGCGAACGGTCGTGCGGCCTTCGATCTGTCTGCGAATGGATTCGATGGAGGCGTGAGAACGCAGGAAGCGATTGGTCAGCGCCTTGTCTTCGCGCAGGAGCCCCAGCAGCAGGTGCTCCGTCTCGATATAGGGGCTGCCAAACTGGCTGGCTTCGTAACGGGCAAAGAAAATGACGCGTCGGGCCTTCTCGGTATATCGCTCGAACATAGCTCCTCAGTTCCCGGTTGGCGCCTCCTGGCTCAGGGCCGGGAGGCTGAGTGAACTTCTGGAACTAATCTTCCGTTAGCTTTCCGTCGCTCAGGCGCAACGTCCGGTGCGCTCGCTTTGCCAGTTCCAGGTTGTGGGTCGCCAGCACCGAGGTCAACGCGTGAGCCTGGTGCAATTTTCCGAGCAATTCCATCACACGAATGGCGGTCCGATGGTCGAGGTTTCCTGTGGGTTCATCCGCCAGCAGGAGCGTGGGCCGGTTGGCCAGGGCCCTTGCCAGCGCCACTCGTTGCTGCTCGCCGCCTGAAAGTTCCCCCACCCGCCGGCGCGCCAAACCGCCCAGCCCGACTTCTCCCAGGATTTCCGCGGCGCGCGTTCGGGCGGCCGCAAAGTCACTGCCCCCCATGACTTGCGGCATCATTACGTTCTCGAGAGCCGAAAACTCGGGCAGCAGGTAGTGCATCTGCCAAACATAGCCGACCCGGCGATTGCGGTAGGCGGCACGTTCCTCCTCGCCGAACCCGCTCACCTTCTGCCCATCGAAGTATACCTCACCCCGCGTCGGAGTGTCCAGCGCGGCGAGGAGATGCAGCAAGGTCGTCTTCCCCGCACCCGACTCACCGACCAGCGCCACCAGCTCACCCGCGCGGATCTCGAAGTTGAGGTCCGCGAAGACCAGCACTTCTTCTTCGCCACTTCGATAAATCTTCGTGAGGTTCTCAGCTTTCAACATGATCTAACCATCGGGTCATCGGGCCATTGCGTCAAAACTCGAAAATCGAAACTCGAAACTCGGCAGGAGTCGCAAGCTCCTCCCTAGTCCGCCTTGGCAGCCGCCTTGCGTGCGAGGGTCGAGCGGAGGTAGCCGTTCAACAACTGCGCGACACGCTGAGCCATTTGGTCGAGCCTCCGCCCTTCTGACATTGGTAAGTACCCCGCATCAACACACGTTGTCAGGTGGTCTCGCAATTCATAGACTGATCCGCGAGCCTGACGACAGTGCTGTGCATTTTCCTGATACCCGAATCGGCCAAATCCTTCCGCAATGTTTGCCGTCACAGAACTCGTCGCCCTGCGAACCTGGCTTGCGAGGCCGAATCGCTCAAAATCCGGAAGCGTCTTTGCCGCCTCGTACATCTCCTTTCTTAGCTCACGGGCCTTCCAAACCTCCAGGTCTTTGAAGTCCTTTATGTGGGCCTCGGGCCGCAAAGGGATGGCCTGGTGCGAGTTTCGATTTTCGAGTTTCGGTCTTTATTCATAGCGAAGGATTTCCGTCGGATTCAACCTTGCCGCGGCCACAGACGGATAGAGCGTCGCCAGGAAGCTGATGAGGAGCGCGGCGAAAGCAATCCAGACGCCGTCGAGCGGCTGGGCGCTAAAGGGCACCGAGGGCAACGCATAAATCTGCGCATTAAGGGGAATGAGTTTATAGTGCCCGCCGAGCCACGCCAGGCCGTATCCGAGCCCAAGTCCAATGGCAGTGCCCACGGTGCCGATCAGCAGGCCGTGCAGCGTGAAGATGGCCCACACCTGCCGCTGGCGCGCGCCCATGGACATCAGCACGGCAATATCGCGATTTTTCTCCATCACCATCATGGTCAGCGTAATGAAGATGTTGAGCGCCGCCACGAGTTCGATCAACCCGATGGTGAGAATGGTCACCAGGCGTTCGAGGCGCAGAGCGCTGAAGAGCGAACGGTTCTGCTCCATCCAGGTGGTGGTCTCAAACCCCGGACCGGCGCCCTGGCGGATGGACTCCGCGACTGCCTGAGCTTGGTAGATATCGTCCACCTTGAATTGGATAACCGAGGCGACGTTCGCCAAATCGAACAACCGCTGCGCGGCGTTCAGATTGGTGAAAGCCCAGGAAGCATCAAAATCGTAGAAACCCGAGTCGAACACCCCCACCACGCGGAAGTGACGGAACTTTGGCACGACCTCGAGCGGTGTCAGGTACCCCTGCGGGCTGGTGATCGTCACGGTGTCGCCCACAAACACCCCGAGGGATTTGGCGAGCTCTTTGCCGAGGATAATGGGGTCGGCATTGGGGAAGGTCTGCGAAAGCCCCTCGATCGAACCCTCACGCAGTTTCTTGAGGACGTCGGAGACCCGCAGCTCACGCCCCAGGTCGACGCCTTTCAGGATCACGCCCTGCGCTCGCGCGTGACTGGAGACCAGCACCTGCTCGTAGAGCGCCGGGGCGGTCGCGACCACATGCGGACGCCGCGCCAGGCGCTCACCAAGTTCCTCATAGTGCGCGATGCCGTTGCCGGAGGTTCGTAGCAGCGTGACATCGGCACTGGCCCCGAGTAACTTCTGCTCCAGTTCGCGACGGAAGCCATTGTTGAGCGCCAACGCGATCACCAGCGCGCACACGCCCACCATCACGCCCAGCACGGAAATCACGGTAATGACCGAGATTGCCGCCTCGCGTCGCTTGGCCTGCAAGTATCGGAGGGCGACAAAGAACTCAAATCGCATGCGGGATTACATTAGCAGCAATCGAGGAGCGCGGGAAGGAGGGTTGTTGGCAGGGGGAGTTCTTGTGGGCGGCATGACTGGGGTTGGGGGGTGAAGCTCGACGCCATGACGACCGCTACGGCGATGAGTCGAGGGAATGCGCTGGAGCGCCAACGCGGTTCGTGAGTCTACCAGTCACTTTTTTGGCGCACGGCCTCAAAGCGCACAAACTTCGCGGCGAGCGCCGGCTGGCTGTCGGAAGCGGCGGGCATCAGCGTCCGCACCACCTTGCCGCGGGCAACGACTAACTCTCCGCCCTTGGGTCCGATGTCGGGAGGAGCAGTGAACTGCATCTCCAGGGCGGTGTTCACGGGGATTACTGTTCCGGCGCCGAAGAGGATTCCCGAGCGGCTGATATTCTTTATCTTCCCGACATTCCAGCCAAATTCGCCCGCAGCGCGGAAGTGAACGGGAATAGTAACCGCAAGGCGAGGCTCACGATCGAGGTTCGAAGTCTTTTTCTTCTTGCCTAAAAGTCCCCACATCATTCTTC
>JAIQGH010000100.1 GCA_020072655.1 Terriglobia bacterium
GGGAGCGTCAGGGGCCGTCCGATACCGGAAAAATCCTGGAAACGGTCGGGTGGATTAAGGACGATGTGGAACGCCTAAAGGATTTGGCGGCTGACCAGATAAGCCTGCTGCAGGAATCAAAAGAACTGAAAGTAACTGTTGATGAGGACGAACTCTGCGTGCTTTACGGCAGGGACTTATACCCGAAGCTCAGCCCTGAGACGCGATCCCACATCCGTAAGGCTGAACTGCATTTCAGGAACCCCATAGAGAATGACTTCAGTCCTGCGATTCAGCAATACCATAGCGCCTATGAGTACGAATTCCGTGGAAGGATCAGCGGTCTTCTGGTAAGACGCCTACCACTAGATCGTGATGGCAATTATGGGTCACCGCGTCGTGAGCTGATTATGCGGGGCAAATTCAACGGAAGAATTGGCCTTGGAGACCAGCTTGGGTATCTGAACTCCGACCCCCAGGTCCGTAAGATTATGACGACTGATGGTTTTAGTCCCGATCAAATCTATACCGACGCATCTGAACTTAACAACATAAGGAACTCTACTAAACGTGGTAATGGCTCACTTCGCGACGCGGAACGTGTTCGCAATAAGCTACGGGGGTCGCAAAGCATCCTAAAGTCGTTGTTCCCAGCAGGCAAAGTAGGAGAGGATACGCGGTCGGCTGGGTAAGTATTTCTACGAAGACAACCCAGAACTCAACCTGGCACCTGGTATCGCGCTGGATTTTTGTTGCCTCCGATTCTTCCTTGTCCTCACAATTCTTCAGTTGACGGCTGAACTCCGCACATTTGATCCATGGCATAACGCGCGCGAACCAGCTCCTGAAGCCGGTTTGAAGCGATCAGCGAACTAAGACGGAATTTATACGGTTACCCGCGAGGAATGCCGCTGTGGTGACCGAAAGGCCAACTCCTGAGTCGTCGCCCCCTCGCAGGCAATCGACGGGGGGCGCTCAGACACAGATTGCAGCCAATCGGTTGCAGAGTCCCAAGCCGGAGGGATCGCCACGCCGGATTCGTGCGTGGGGGTTATTGTGTTGGACGGTCACCGCTCAACCAAGACGCACTGTCGCTTTCCGGGCAGGGGCTCGGGGAAACCGCAATGCGCTTCGTCCATTCAACTCTAATCTGACACTCGCGACGCACAATTCTTGCTCGCCCTTCACACCAACGCATTCGTGATCCAGGTGGTCACTTCAGCGGGTACGGGGATGCGTCCGGCGCAGACCACTTTCTCGTTGATGACCAGCCCGGGCGTGGCCAGGATCCGGTAATTCGCGATCTCTAGCGGTGCAGTGACTTTCTCAATCTGCGCTTCCACTCCCAAGGTCTTTACGGCCTGTTGCGCCAATTCTGCAACCTTGACACAGTTTGAGCAGCCGGGGCCAAGCACTTTGATGGACAACATTCCGACCTCCATATCTGCTTTTGCGATCCTTGCTTTTCTCCTCACTCCACCATTTTGATCACCGGATCGACGAGAATCTCGGCTTTGACAGAATTCGCCACCAGACTGTACTTCTGTGCCGATTCCAGCGCACGCCGCGCGCGCTTCTCGACGGTAGACCTCTCCTCCTCTTTGGCGCGCAGGACAATCCTCGGGCGCAGCGCAACCCTCGTGAAGATCTCGGTTCGATCCAGTTCGATGAGTTTGGTGCCTACCGCGTCGCAGTCGTAGGAGACCAAGTCCAGCTTGAAACGCTCTGCCGTCCAGAGGAACATCATCGTGATGCAGGTGTTGACGGCGGCCACGAAGGAATCCTCGGGGGTTAACACACCGGCGTGCCCATGCGCGTCCGGCGGAGCGGAGAAGTCCATCTCTGGGCCATTTCCCATCCGGATATGGCCCCAGTGCTCACCTTTCCAACTCACACTTGTGCGGTAGGTGGCGGTTCGAGACATTAGCCCCTCCCCTGGCAGAAGGCAGCAAACGCCCTGAGGATCTCCTCTGCGTAAGCGTCCTCTTCTTCATCTGGGATCGGATTGTAGACTTTGACCGCCTTCACGAGTTCGGTCTTCGTAGATGCAATCGGGGGTTTTCCATCCTCCCGAAATTGGGTAAAGATGAGAGGGAGGGCGACAAGTGCGACCTCTCGTCCGGAGACCTGTAAGGTCTGCACGGGAATCCCGGAGCCACAGGAGCATGTGGCCTGTCGGGCTTTTGACTGGTCCTGGGAGTGAGAGCTGCCTAGCGCCCGACCGCTCCGGCGATCCCAGTCCAGGTGCAGCAGTTCGTCCACGTGTCGGGCCACCTGATCGGCGACACTATTCACCAGTTGCATTCCTGCCTCGCTGAGTTGCCGGCCGCTGCCCAGTCCACCAGATTTTGCTAGCGTTGAATCCCCGACCACGATGCTGACCGCCGGCTTGCCGCTATACATTTCTGTGCCACGAGCAGCGCATCGTTTTTCGCAACCGTCCACCGCAATCGTCGGGTGAAATCGAGCGAAGGCGCGGTCGCCTTCTCCGCCGGCGAGAAACAGCGGCAGGCAAATCGTTACTGTCTCGTGAGGCCGCAGGGACTCTAGCACCCGAAGCGCCGCCAACCGGGTCACCGTGCCTTCGGGAAGTTCTTCCCCCGAACAGGCAATGATGCCCACCTTCCTCTTGGGGAGCTCAGGCATGGGTCGTTCCTTCCGTCATGCTTGCCACCAGTCTCTTCACCTCCTCGGCCAGCGCGTGGGCCAGCTTGCGGCCATTCTCGTCGAGTTCCGCGATGCCGGATGGCTTCAATTCCCGATGACGGCGAAACACGTCCACGACTTGCACACTGTGCGCTACCGTGCCGCCAAGCTCTCCAACCACCTTGGCCGCACAGGCAAGCTTGCAACCGTCAATCGCAATGGCCCTGGCTCCCGAGAGTGTCGCCCGTGCTTCATCCTCTCCCAGCACCAGCAAGGCAAGGGGCACCAGCTTTGTCTCATTAGGGCACAGGTCTTCCGTAACAACATATGCCCCCTCGCGCGTCACAGTGCCGAAAGTCTTGCCGATCCCGCTGCACGGAACAATGAGAACCCTTTCTTTCTTCACTTTATCTCCGTCTCGGCTTGATCTTTGACCAGAGCTGCATAATCCTCGGCATCGAGAAGATGCTGATGGTCACTCTCCCAATCGCTGATCTCGACAATGGTCAGCCAGCCCTTGCCGTAGGGGGCTTGGTTGATCAATTCTGGTGCCTCTTCCAGAGCTGCATTGACCTCGACAATGATTCCCTGGACCGGAGAGGGCAGGCTTTCATTCACCTTCACCGTCTCGATCTCGGCGAACTCGTCACCGGGTTTGAGTTGTGTTCCCACTGCCTTGACCTTTGCGAACGCGATGTCGCCGTTGCGCTGCTGCGCGAAATCAGACAGGCCCAGGCGAGCGCGCCTGCCTTCGACCGCCACCCAAACACCTGCGTCGGAATAGGACAGCTCCTTCGGAAACAGGAAACTGAACTTGTCAACAGTCACCCGGATCGACTCTTCGGCCATCATTCCTCCCCGCGGACGGCGCCACGCCACCCTGTATTGCTGTGCGGTTCCACTCGGCACGTCCCCTGGCGGACCAACTTCTGCAGCCGTGCGAGGTCAGATTGCATTACCTCTTCGCATGGGCAGCACCGCTCCAGCAACTGGTGTAACGCTTCAAGCTGTGGAGCGTCCGGCGGGGCAAGCGAATAGACCATCCGCGTCCCGACGCGCAGGTCCAGCACGAGCCCCACATGCCGGAGGGCGGCCAAGTGCCTGGAGATGGTGGGTTGCGGAATCTGGAGGACCGCCTGCAGGTCGCAAACACAAATGCTGCCCATCCGCAAGAGATTCAGTAAACGCAGCCGTGTTGGCTCACCGGCAGCGCTGAGGAGCTCATCGAGAGGAACCGCCATGGTTATATTCATTCGCTTAGGCGAATAAGCAAATTAACTGCCTTTTCCACTCTGATTTCAGGGTAGCTTTCAACGCACACAAAGCAAACAAGTTAGAGGCGGTCGAAGCTTGGCCCTCCCTCGTTCGGAGTCCGGAATTGACCAGATTGTCTGCAGGTTGCGCGGAAAGGCGCAGTCAGTCCTGTGTATTCGCTCGCATGAATGCTGATCAATGGCAGATGGTTTGTGAGACCCGCCACTCTCAGCTAGAATAGCGCCGAGTGCGCAAGAAGGCTCTTGAAACGAAGGAGACCTGTTCCGCTTTTCTGGCGGCGTATGAAACTTGCGGCCTGTATCAAACGCTACCTGGAAGTTGCGGGCGGGTTCGGTCGGCCCATGCACCTCTCGCAGTTCGGGCTTCCCAAGGCCGAGATTGAGAAGCTCGTTTCGGCCTGGGACGAAGACTACCAGATCAGCCGCTACCTCCTGCTCTCCCGCGAAGAGGGGGGCCACCTAGCCGGTTTTCCTCCCGAAGCGCGCGTTTTCCTCGTCAACGGCTTCGAGTGTACCCATCTCACGTTTCATCCGGACATACAGAAGTTGGTCTGACGAAGTGCTGAAGGGAAGTGAGCCGGCGCCCTTTGCATGAGCGCCGGCTCACCGTCAAGCAGCGTCACATCCTTACAGGCAGGGGTTAGCGCCAGCACGGGCAGCCGCACATGCCGCCGCCACGAGACCCGCCGCCGTGATGCATGCCGCCACCCTTACGGCCGGGGCCGTAGCCGCGGGTGCCGGCGCGCATACCTATGCCCGCCGGTGACGGCACGGCCACTCCCGCTCCGCGCAGAGACCTGCGCAGTTTGCGATACCCCTCGCGGTCGCGGAAGAGCTGATCCCGTGCTGCGTCGGTCTGGTCGCTGTCCCAACCGTATTGCGTGATCGCCGCGTGCACGGCATCACGATCCTTTTGGAGTTGGTCTTCGAGTTGTTTGAGCTGATCGAGTTGTTTTTGCTGTTCGGCGCTCACCTTCGGCGAGGCCTGTGGTTCGGCGGGCTCGCTCTGCGCCCGACTTAAAGCCCAGGTGGCAAACAACGCCACGCCCACGAGCACCGCCGTCGCCGCATACGATTTCTTAAGATTCATAGATGCCTCCACTATGTGATTAACCCGTGCGCCAGAAAAAAGTTGCGGCGAAAGAGGGAGACGGCGAACGGTCGGTGGTCGCCACTCGAGGTTTTACAGCATGCCACCCGCGAGACTCAAAACGAGCACCGCGAGCACGATGAGGGTGACGACGACGTACAGGGAATCGCGCTCCATGGCAAAGGCGAAAACCGAGAAGGCCACTCGCGCCACGGGCGTGGCAAGCAAGATCAGAAGTCCGAGCTGAATAATGCCGCGGCCCTGCAGTGTGGCGGCGTCGGCGAGGATGCCGGAAGGCGTGCGCAGGTCCGTCGGCTCACCTTGGAACACAGCATAATGGGGAGCTGCGGCTCCGTGGCGAACCAAGTAAACAGCCGCTCCTGCTAGCACCACCACCGCAGCGGCCACGACTCCCGCGCGGAGAAGGGTGCCAATAATCACTTCCACTCGTCGGTCGGTCCATTCGATTGAGCCGTGGGTCACCTTAGAGCCTCCCGGTAAGGCCGTGATAGATCATCTCAATTGCCAGTACGGCGACGACCACGCCGAAGACCAAGCGCAGGACGCGGGTTCGGGCCCCGGCCAAGACCCGCGCCCCGATCATCGAGCCCATAAGGACGCCCAACATCACCGGCATGGCGAGGCCCGGATCGATGTATCCGCGGCGAAGATAAATCCCCGCGCTGGCAGCGGCGGTCACGCCAATCATGAAGTTGCTCGTCGTTGTGGACACTTTGAATGGGATGCGCATCGCCTGGTCCATAGCGATGACCTTGAGAGCGCCAGAGCCGATGCCGAGCAGTCCCGAAAGCGCGCCGGCGCCAAACATCAGGCCGAATCCCGTGGGGACGGCGTGGACGTGGTAGCTCCTCGGGCCCTCGGGAGTCGGGTAGCTGGAATCCATGCGGAGAAGCGTGGCGAGCCGGTCGGGCTGGCTGTCGCCCGCCGACTCGTGCACGCCCCGACTCGACACGTACGCGGAGTAGAGCAGCACCGTCCCGAAGATCACCGCAATCGTCGTGGTGGGAAGCCGGGCGGCCAGCGAAGCACCGACCACCGCGCCGACCGTGGTGGCAATCTCCAGGAACATTCCGATGCGGATGTTGGAGAACCCTTCCTTTACGTAGGCGGCCGCGGCTCCCGAGGAGGTCGCGATCACCGAAACCAGGGTGGCGCCGATCGCGTAACGGATATCAACACCAAAGGCCAGGGTCAGGAGAGGGGTGATAATGATCCCTCCTCCCAGGCCCGTCAGCGCCCCCAAGAAGCCTGCCAGCAGTGAGCCCAGCCAGATCAGCAGGGTCAATTCGAGCGTGTTCAAGAAGTGTGTCTCCAGGAAGGGAGTGAAGTGTGATTCTAACACTTCAGCGCAGCGTGGGTCTTAGGGATGTAATGGGCAGAGGGGCGCCTCCGCAGTCGAGCAGCGACAGACGTCGGCGACTCAGACTTTACGATGCCACGAAGTCGGGCCGCGGGCCCGAGGCGCGGACTTCGTCAGGGGCGTCGCTGTAGTCTTCAAAGTTCTGCGCGAACCGTTCAGCCAGTTCCCGTGCCTTGGCATCGTAGCTGTAGCCGTCTTTCCACAGACCGCGTGGTTTGAGGACTTCTGAAGGGACTCCCGGCACCTCGCTGGGGACGTGGACCCCGAAGACCGGGTCCTGCTCGAAATTCGCATGAGTCAGTTGCCCGTTCAGCGCGGCGCGAATCATCGCCCGCGTATAGGCGATCTTGATCCTCTGCCCGACCCCGTACGGGCCACCCGTCCAGCCCGTGTTCACCAGCCAGCAAGCGACCTGGTGTTTGGCGATTCGCTCTCCCAGCATTTCCGCGTAGACCATCGGGTGGAGGGTCATGAAGGGCGCGCCGAAGCAGGCGCTGAAAACCGCCTGCGGCTCGTTCCCCATTCCCTTCTCCGTGCCTGCCACTTTAGCCGTGTACCCGGAGAGGTAATGGTACATAGCCTGTGCCGACGTCAGCTTGCTGATGGGCGGCAACACGCCGAAGGCGTCGCAGGTCAGCATAATTATGTTCCGGGGATGATCGCCGACTCTGTTCGGCGCGGAGCCGTTGAAATGAGAAATCGGGTAGGCGGCGCGGGTATTCTCGGTCAGCGAATCGTCATCGAGATCGATCATACGCGTCTCGGTGTCGAGCGTGACATTTTCCAAGATTGTCCCGAAACGACGTGTGCAGGCATAGATCTGTGGCTCGGCTTCCGGCGACAGCCGAACGACCTTGGCGTAACAGCCGCCCTCGAAATTGAAGATGCCACGATCACTCCAACCGTGCTCATCATCGCCGATCAAGTGACGCTCCGGATCGGCCGAGAGGGTGGTCTTGCCGGTTCCCGAAAGGCCGAAGAAGATCGCCACGTCGCCGGCGGCCCCCACGTTGGCTGAACAGTGCATGGAGAGGACATTGACCTGAGGCATCAGGTAGTTCATCACCGAGAACATCGTCTTCTTGATTTCTCCGGCGTAGCCTGTGCCGCCGATGATGGCAAGGCGCCGGCCAAGGTTGAGTACGATGAATGCCTCGGAGTTCGTCCCGTCCAGTCTGGGAACGGCATGGAACTGAGGGACATCGATCACGGTGAACTCGGGCACATGGTCGACAGCCTTTCCTTTTTCCGGGCGAAGGAACATCGAGCGCGCGAATACGCTGTGCCATGCCGTGCCGGTGAGGATACGGATGGGCACGCGGTATCGGGGGTCGGCGCCCGCAAAGCAGTCCTGAATGTAAAGGTCTTTCATTTGCAAGTAGGCAAGCAAGCGGTGATAGAGAGCATCGAACTTTGCGGGGTCAAAAGGCCGGTTAACCTCTCCCCACCAGACCTGATGCTCGCTGCTTTCCTCACGGACGATGAACTTGTCATTGGGCGAGCGGCCCGTGTGGTGGCCGGTGGTGACGGCCAGAGGTCCCTCGTGGCAGAGCAGACCCTCGCGTCGCCGTACGACGTGTTCGTAAAGCGCCGCGGTGGGAAGATTCCAGAAGACATCATTGACGTTGTGAATGCCGTACTGCTCTATGCCGTATTGACTAGAACGAACCCCAACTTCTTGCATGCTATCTCTCTCCAAGTCTTTTCCGAACCGATCAGTCGAACGGTGGGATCCTGCGAGGTGCTTGAGATGCCAAGCGGCGATCCCGCCCGCTCGGCTAATTCCGCACTGGGGGGGGAAAGGAGTAGACACGTTCCTCGGGCTTACTACCCCCCGACCGTCCGGTCACCCTCTCGGTTAATCCGAGACTACTTGGCTCGGGCCGGGAAATCAATCACTTGCGAGCGTAATTCCGGGCACTTTGTCATCACATTTTCTTATCCTGCCCCAAAGTTTTTTCGATGGGTCGATCCCAGCCAGCGGTTTGGCTCAGGGATCCGTGGGCTGGCCCCGACAGTTTGTCCCCTCGTGGTAGCATGGGGATGCAGTCCATATTGAGGGTTGGCTTGAGGGTTGCGATTACAGGTGCGGCGGGGTTGTTCGGCGGCGGGCTCGTCCAGGCGTTTTCCAAGCGGCATGAGGTGTTTGCGCTTACCCGCGCTGAGGCAGACATTACGAACGCCGAGGCCGTACGACGGACGCTGGGGGAGCTCTTGCCGGAGGTGGTTGTTCATTCCGCCGGAATTCCGGACCTGGATATTTGCGAGGCGGATCCCGCGAAAGCCTTCCTTGTGAATTGCCACGGGACGCGCCACGTGGCTGAGGCAGCGCGGGAGGTGGGTGCAGCGGTTGTTTATATTTCGACCGACGCGGTGTTCGACGGCACCAAGCGCACGCCCTACACGGAATCTGATCCGACGCTGCCCCCCACCGTTTACGGACGCTCGAAGCTGCAGGGCGAAAAAGTCGTCGAGCCTTTGCCGGCGCATTGGATCTTCCGCGTTCCGGTGCTGTTCGGATCGGGGAAGACGAATTTCGTTGAGAAGTGCCTGCTCCGGATTGCGCAAGGAGAGACTTACATGGTGGCGATCGACCAGGTCGGCTCAGCGGCCTACACCCTTGACGCTGCGGCCAAGATCATGGAAGTCGTTGAAGCGCGCCGGTACGGCCTCTATCACCTCTCGAACCGGGGCGTGTGCAGCAGATATGAGTTGGCCGTGAAAGCGGCCGAACTCGCTGGGCTGGATTCGGCCCGCGTCCTCGGCAAGCCGGACGCGGAGATGGGACGCCGTGCCCCGCGCCTGAAATACGCTGTGCTGGCTATGGACGCCTTGCGGACCGCGGGCTTTGAGGAGCCTCGAGCTTGGGAAGAAGCGCTCAAGGAATACATCGCCACATTGCCCGCCTTTTGCTAAACCCACACGGATCAAGGTGTACTCAAGACAGCCTTTCGTGTGCCTGCCGGTCGCGAGCCTTGTTCTGGTGGGGATCGTCTCATCTGGGAGGCGGCGAAACCGCGGCATGGCAGCCGCGCCTCAAGACCCAATCGAAGCAAAATGTTCAGGATTCGCTCAGGAATTGGCGTGATTCGGCGAGGCGTTCAACCCCAAGATGCGGCGCAGCTTGCTGAAGAGCTCGGGCATCAGGCGATTGTGGGGGATATGGGGCAGAAGATGACGACTGATAAGCTCCATGGTCTCGGGGTCGGTCACTTCCCCAGTAATAACCAAAACTCGGCCTACGAGGCTGGGGCTAATGTCCTTTATTTGCGAGACCACCTGTTCGGCGCCGAGATTGTTACAGCGGAGGTCAAGGAGGACGGCGTCGAAGCTCTCCCGGCTGACCATGGAGAGCGCCTGCTGCCCGGTATAGGCCACGTCACCTTCGCAGCCCAGGCCGGCGAGCAGGACGAAAAGGACATTGCGAATGGCGGGTTCGTCCTCAATAATCAAAACCTTGCGCCGCTCCGACCCCGTAGCCACCTGGACTCTCCCAAAAGTCTCCCACGGGCTGACAAGGCTCTTGCGTTCCGAGAAAGAACCAACGTATCAGCAGCCCATTGACCCGTATGTGTAATTACTTCACAGGCGCAGAAAAGTCAAGCCTTTTCAATCGGTTCTGTGTGTATACTTGATCTTTGCTAAATATCAATTTGACTACTCCCGCACAAATATAGCCAGCACTTGGGTGGCTGCAGCCTACCTGCCTAGGGTGTCATGGGTCTTTATACTCCGGTCTGAGGGCACTATCACCTGAGGTTGGCGTCGGCTGCAGGGAGGGGCGAATCGAATGCTTGATCGTGGCCTGGGATGATGTGTCCGCCAAACGCCAAGATGCGAGCCCGATCGCGATCGTACTGCGCCCGGTTGAAGGGAATCATCGTCAGCACGCGATCGTCGCCGGCGTGACTGAGCAAGGCATCGGCCGCGATGACGATTGGTTCTTCTCCGCTGTGAGCAATGATCGAGGCGTGCCCTGGCACGTGGCCCCACGTGATGAGACATTCGAGGCCGTCGGGCAGGGGTTGCGTTTCAAGCCAGCGAAATTGCGATAGCTTGCCCAGCCGCTTCACATCCCACCATCGCAAGGCGAATTTGCGGAGTTTGCCCATGTTCGCGGCCGATTTGTCATAGTCATGGGTTTCGGGGTAGTACTTCAGCGCGACCTTCTCCCATCCATCCTCGTTGAGGATATCGGCGTAGAGCGAGCGGCACCAGTCGTAGGACTGCTGCGTGGCATAGATGAGGCTGGACGGGAAAAGGCCATTGTTCAGGACGTGATCCACGTGAAAATGCGTGTTGACGACCATGCCGATGTCCGTTGGCTGGAGCCCCCTGGCCTTCAAAGCGCTCATCAACTGATGAGCTTCGTGGGGCAAGCCGGTATCTACCAGAACCCGGTGCCGCCCGTTGGAGAGCAGCACCGACGCCGCACCGCGCCAGCTTCCGCTCAGGAGGACATCCACCTTCCATCGCGTATCAACCATAAATGCTTCCACCCAGAAGCCAACTTACGCCCATTCTAACAAGAACCCTAGCCGGTAGAGGACGCAAAAAGTTACGCCGTCATATTTATGAGTGTTGCCACGAGGACGCGGGTCTGGAGGTGCTGTTAGAGAACCTCCGCCTTCTGGGTTGCCTGTGGCGAGGCAGAGCGTTTGGAGATGGATGGGGGGGTCGGCGACTCATGACTCTCCTCTTCAATGATCCAGCGGCGCAGGCGCAGGATATCGGCCGCGCGGGCCACTCCAAGGGGTTTCGACGCCGGGCCTTCTTCGACGACAACCACGTTCTCAACGTTGCGAGCCAGCATGAGCTTCGTGATTTCATCCACAGAGTCCCCCGGGTGGGCGGTGACGTAGTCCTGGCGAACGATTTCGGCGACCTTGAGCGGCTTGTCGTTGCCCTTCAGGAGGTCGTGGGCCTCGATTATCCCTAACAACCGACCGTCCCTGTCGATCACTGGCAAGGCGCCGGTCAACTCCGGGGCAATCTGGAGGACTACGGATTTCACCTCAGAATCCCCGGCAATGGGGAAAAAGTTCTTGCGCATCACTTGCTCGATGCGAGCACGCATCAACACCGGGACCGTGTAGTCCTGGCGAACAATCAGCCCGCGCTTGACGAGCTTGCCAGTCATAATGGACTCGGCGCTGAAGAGCCGCACAAAGCCGTCGGCCACCACGACGCAAACGACCAGGGGCAGCAGGGCGTTGGGGTTTCGGCTGAGTTCAAAGAGAAAAATGATGGAAGTGAACGGTGCGCGCGCAATGCCGCCGAAAACCGCCGCCATCGCGACGAGCGCGTAAAGCGCCGGATCGCTGACGAAGTGCGGAAAGAAATGGTGCCAAGCCATGGCGTAAGCGGCGCCCACACCACCGCCTACGATTAGCGAGGGAGCGAAGACGCCGCCCGTTGTTCCCGAGCCGAGGGAGAGCACGAGCGCCCAGAATTTGGCAATCGAGACCCCCAACAGCTTATTCACCGCGAGGCGGTCGTTCAGCATGTCGCGGATCGTGTCGTATCCTGTCCCGAAAACCTGGGAGTAAAGATAACCGATCAGACCCAGTACCAGAGCTCCTGCTACCGGCGCCCAAATAGCCGCGGGTTTGAGCGGAAACCGGTCGAAGGCGTCTTCAAGAAAGAAAAGCACACGGATCATGGCGATCCCGATCAGTCCCATCACAATTCCCATCAGGGCA
>JAIQGH010000101.1 GCA_020072655.1 Terriglobia bacterium
CTTCTACCGCGAGGGCGACACCATCCGGCTGCAGCCGTCGAACGTGGCCATGAAGCCCATCCTGTTACCGGCGGCGGCGGTGCAGATCCAGGGGCGGGTGGTGGGAGTGATGCGGAAGTACTGAGGAAAAAGCTCACCGCGGATTTGCGCGGATAGACGCGGATCGGAAGAGAGAAGGCGCGGGCGCGACGCCGGCGCTACAACAGAAGGCGCGGGCTGGAGCCCGCGCGATTTTCTGCGCTGGTGTAAGCTCGTCGCACCGGTGATTCTAATCGCCAGCCTGCTGCCGCAGATGTCGCCCGCAGCCGTGAATGACGCGCGCGTGGCGGCGGGGTACGCCATCTTCTTGGCCAGCTACCTGGTGTTCGCCATCGGGAAGTTTCCCGGGACGAAGATCGACCGCGCGGGAGCGGCGATCGTGGGCGCGGTGCTGATGGTGGCGCTGGGGGTGGTGACGCCGCACGACGCGCTGACCGCGGTGGACTTCTCCACCATCGTGCTGCTGTTCTCCATGATGGTGATCGTGGCCTACCTGCACCAGGCGGGCTTCTTCGACTGGATCACGGAGCTGGTGGTGACGCGGCTGAAGCCGCACCACCTGTTGCCCACGGTCATCTTCACCAGCGGTGTGCTCTCAGCGTTTTTCGTCAACGACATCATCTGCCTCGTTATGGTGCCGTTTGTGCTGGACGCGACGCGGCGCATGGGCGTGAAGCCTTTGCCCTATCTCCTCGCGGTCGCCACGGCCTCCAACATTGGCAGCGTGGCAACGATCACCGGCAATCCGCAGAACATGCTGATCGGATCGTTCTCAGGGATCGCTTACCGGGACTTCCTGTTGCACCTCGGGCCCATTGCCCTGGTGGGGCTGTTGCTCGACTGGCTGCTGATTCACCTTCTGTGCGCACGGGTCGGCACGCGAGATCCGGTCACCGACCTCCCCGACCCGGTGGAGGCCGTGGACCGTTCACGCCTGGTGAAGCCGGGCATCGTCATCCTGATGGTGATTACCGGGTTCCTCGCCGGCCTGCCCCCCGCGCTGGTGGCGGCTTTCGGCGCGGCGATGATGCTCATCACGCGCACCCGCGAGCCGCGCCTGGTTTATGACGAGGTGGATTGGGGCCTGCTCGTCTTCTTCGTGGGCCTGTTCGTCATCGTCGGCGGCGCGGAGAAGGCGGGCGTCACCGAGCGCTTGCTCGCCTTCGCCAATTCCTGGAACCTGCACCATCCCGCGGCGTTCACTGTCGTCGTGGCGGCACTGTCGAATGTCGTGAGCAACGTCCCCGCTGTCATGCTCCTCAAATCGCTCGTTCCGGGCTTCGCGAATCCCCACGGCGGCTGGCTGGTGCTGGCCATGGCCAGCACGCTCGCCGGCAACCTGACCATCACCGGGTCGGTCGCCAACATCATCGTCGTCGAGCGCTCGAAGCATGTGGCGCCCATCAGCTTTCGCGAGTATTTTGCGGTGGGCTTGCCGATCACCGTGGCAACGCTGCTGTTCGGTTTCGTGTGGCTTTGGCTGACGAGTTGAGGCTGATGCTCTCAGCCGTGGCCCCGATGGAGTGCCTCGGGACCGCGGGTTCGCAGCTTGGTGGGGCAGATTTGTTCTGCAAGTCTGCGGCCTGTCATTCTCAACTTTCGACCCCCAACTCTCGACGGTTCGTTGTACCTTCGTGGTGATCTTCTCAGATTGGCTACTAACAGAGGCTAGGGCCATTCGGGCCAGCATTGGAGCGCCGAGCGACAGGGTGGAAGGCTACGTCGCCGGGCGAAGGATATGCCTCAGAATTGTGCAAAACTTCTGGAGCCAGGGAGGGGTGGGGTCAGCTTCGCAGAGGGCAGGCGTCAGCGGTTTTAGGGTCGGTAAATAACTCAACAACCCTTTTAGAATCAACGAAGTGAGGATGCCACCTCACGCGGAGGCGCGATTTTAGCGGCTTTGCGGCCTAATCCTCGTTTCGGTGCAATTGCTGGGTTTTTCCACAACATTTTCCACACCTTTCCGGGCCGCAAAAACACTAGGGTTTCAATTCCTGGCGAGAGCTTTGGGGGAAGCGACGCCCCGGGCATTCAGTCGAGCCCGCAGCGAGGATGCGACTCGCACGCGCACCAGCACGCGGCCGTCCTCGTGTCGCGTGGAGAGCACGGTTCCGTGGCGATGAAGCAAGGCCAAGCCTTCACCATCCGAAGCGGAGAGTTCGACCTGTGTTTCGACGACGGGATCTTCCTTCAGGGCTTCGTCGATCCGGCGTCGGAGCGTATTCAGTCCTTCGCCGGTAAGCGCCGAAATCATCACCTCATCGGCATCAGCCGCGAACGCGTCCGGCTTGCTTCCGCATCCCCGGAGCGACGCAGTGAGGCGCTCACGTTCGCGCGGCTCAAGCAGATCAATCTTGTTCCAAACGTGCAGACGCGGTGTCGCGGCGACGCCCAGCGCTTCGAGCAAGGCTTCCACGGCCGCGTCTTGTTGCTCGCGTTCCTCCTGGGACGCGTCACTGACTTGGAGGATCAAATTCGCCTCCGCAAGCTCCTCGAGCGTGGCCCGGAAGGCGGCGACGAGGTGCGTGGGCAGCTTGCGGATGAATCCCACGGTGTCGGAGAGGAGCACCGGCCGGCGCGATTCGAGTTCGAGTGCCCGCACTGTAGGGTCGAGGGTGGCGAAAAGGCGTGAGGACGTCGTGACCGTCGAACGTGTCAGGGCGTTGAAGAGCGTGGATTTCCCGGCGTTCGTGTAACCGACCAGCGCAACCGTGAGAAAATTCTGGTCCCGCCGGTGGGCGCGGTGCAAGGCGCGCTGCGAACGCACCCGCTCGATCGCCTCGCGGAGCTTCCGGATGCGCGCCCGGATGCGGCGGCGGTCGAATTCGAGCTGCTGCTCACCGGGGCCACGCGTGCCGATGCCGCCTCCCAAGCGGGAAAGCAGCGTTCCGCGCCCTCCCAGCCGCGGCAGCAGATAGTTGAGCTGCGCAAGCTCCACCTGCAGTTGCCCTTCTCGGGTGCGCGCGCGACGCGCAAAAATGTCGAGGATGAGCTGCGTGCGGTCCAAGACCTTGCGATCGAGGGCGTGCTCAAGGTTGCGAAGCTGCGTGGGAGTGAGGTCGTGGTCGAGGAGAACCAGGTCCGCGCCGGCCGCCTGCGCGCGGCCGCGGACTTCCTCCACCTTGCCGCGTCCGACGAGTGTCGCCGGGTCGGGCTTGGGGGAGTGCTGGAGGATCGAGCCGGCAACCTGCGCACCGGCGCTCGTCGCCAAGTCGCGGAGTTCGGCGAGGCTTTCTTCCGCGTCCGAAGTCGCTGGGGGCTTTCGTCGGCTGGAGGCCCAGCCCACCAAGTATGCTCTTTCCAGGATTGCCGGGCGGCGAATACTCTTAACCCTCCGGGGTGGCGACTGCGGCGGGGGCTGCTCCGGCGCGGGGCAGAACAACCGTCGAGATCGCATGCTTGAAGATGAGTTGTTCTTGATTGCTGCTCTCGAGGACGACCGAGTACTTGTCGAAGCTGCGGATGCGCCCCGAGAGCTTGACGCCGCTGAGCAGGTAGATCGTCACCAGGATTCTTTCCTTGCGAGCGGAGTTCAAAAAGCCGTCTTGAATATTCTGCGTCTGCTTGTCTTTTGGTCTTTCTCCAGAAGCGGTGGTCATCATGCACTGTCTCCGTTTTAGGCCTGAAAGCTAGCCTCGGAATCGACTTCGGATCGCGCCGGGCCCCCTGCACTATGCCACGCCCGCGCTATCCAGTCCAGCGCGCGGCGCTGAATTTCCGCATCGTCGCCGAAGCCGGCCAACCATTCGACGCCGGTCTCGCGGCGAAACCAGGTCATTTGCCGCTTGGCGTATTGCCGTGTGGCGGCCTGCGTGCTGCGAATCGCTTCTTCCCGACTGATTTCCGCCCGCAGCATGGCGACCGCCTGCGAATAGCCGAGAGCCCCCAGTGGTTTGATGTGCTCCGCGTCGGGGCGACTCAGCATGACGCGAGTTTCTTCGACCAACCCGGACGAAAACATGCGCTCCACGCGTAGGTTGATTCGCTGGGCAAGCTTTGTTCGGTCCGGATTGAGGCCGATCTTGAGAACCCGGAAGCCCCTGAGACCTGCTCGGCCGTGCCCCTGCAAAGCGGAAATGGGTTGGCGGGCCAGCAGGCAAACTTCCAGAGCCCGCATGACCTTGGAAGTATCGTGGCGATGGATCCGCTCGGCGGCCGTCGCATCCAGGCGCCGCAGGAGGCGATGCAGGGACTCCCGGCCCCACCGCTTGGCCATATTCGCCAACCGCGCCCGCAACTGTTCGGACCGCTGCGGGGCTTCGAACAGTCCTTCCAGGAGCGCGCGAAGGTAAAGTCCCGTCCCGCCCACCACAATCGAGAGCCGGCCGCGCCGGCGGATTTCCGCCAACACGCGCGTGGCTGCTTGGCGGTAATCCCCCGCTGTGAAGACTTCGCCGGGTTCGGCCACGTCGAGCAGGTGGTGCGGAATGCCGCGCCGCTCCGCGATCGCGACTTTCCCCGTGCCGATGTCGAAACCGCGATAGACCTGCACGGAATCGCAATTGACGATTTCGCCCCCCAACTGTTCCGCGAGAGCAATGGCTAGGGAGGACTTTCCCGCCGCCGTGGGGCCAACAATCACCACGAGCGGGTAGTCGCCGCTCAGCGTGCCCACCAGACGAGCCGCAGGTATCGCACCAGGAGCAGCGCCAGAATCGCCGCCAGCAGCAGCGAGCAGCCGAGAAGTTGGGTTCTGGAGAGGCGAGGCATCACCCGGATCGGAAGCTCCGGAAGCAGACTCAACTTGGGCGCCTAGGGAACCGACAGGTTCAACCCTGTTCTCTGCTTCCCCAGCGGAATTGCGTCTCACAGCGACATTCTATCCGACACTTTCATAGGCTTCAAGGGATATACCCTAGGTTGTACAGAAAAATGAACTGCAGCACGAGGTGTTCGCCGGTAAATTCCGGGGGCAAGGGTGGAAAAGGGTTCGCGGCACGAATCGCGCCGATGGCCGCGCGGTCGAGCGGGTCCAGGCCAGAACTCGCCACCAGCCGCAGTTGCGGCACGGAACCGTCCTTCACGATTTCGAAGATGATGCCCACGCGCCCCTTCTGGCCCAGCTTGGCCGCCACCGGGATCATGCTGTACCAGTTCCGGCGTACGTTGTAGACGACTCGCGCCAAGTACGGCCCGAAGTCCACGCCCCGGGTATCCGAGAGAATCAGCGGCGCTTCGGTGGAGAAGTTCGGGTCGTAATTCCGAAATTGCAGGCTAGAATCGCCTGGCCCTTCGCCGGGGCCTCCCGCGCGCCCGCGCGCCGCCTCTTCCAGCGATTGCTGGATTGCTTCGCCGGGACTGGAAAGCGGTACGCGCAACCCGGAGTTCCCTCCGCTCCCCGGTGGCGGCACATCCATCAAGCGGAGCTGGGCTTCCTGATTTGATTCGGGCTTGGGCGGTGGCGGCGTCGAAGGTCGTCCCGCCGAGGGCGCCGACCCTGCTCCGGGAGGAGGCAGCGCGGGGGGTGGGGGAGGCGAGCCGCCACCGGCGATCTCTGGCAGGGGGGTATTGCCCCGTGAATATGGCATGCGCAGGCCGTGGGGATCGATGACGGGGGAGCGTCCCTGCGCCTGCCGGTTGCGGTCGGAGAGGGTATCCGTGTCCGGCGGAGGCTCCTGCAACCGCCTCAGCAGATCAGGTGGAAACCACAGCATCGTGGTTTCCCGACTCGGCTGGGGCTGGAGTTGGATTCCCAGCATTGCTGCTCCCCGCCGGAAGAGGCCGGGGGAAACCATCAGAAGGAGAATCATCAACCCATGCAGCACCACAGACAGCAGAAACATGGTGCGGCGGCGCCAGCGGGCGGCTTCCCCTTCCAGTTCCACCAGCAGACGCAGTTGAGGTTCCGCACCCATGGAAAGGACCAAAACGCGAAACTAGAAATTCGAAAATAGAGATTCGAAAACGGACACTCGAATAGGGGACTGGGCAATTGGGGAAATCGAGCTCCGTATCGAAAATCTAAAATAGAAAATCCGAAGTCTCAAAGCTCTCCGCTCTGGCCCACGGGCCGACGCAGCGGGACGTGGACCAGGGCCGCATGTTGTTCGATGCAAGTCATGACCCGCTCGGCTAAGGCGAGCGCCTGCCGCCCCTCGACCCCGCCTACGAGGGGCGGCCGCCGCGTCCGGACCGATTCGACAAAGGCTTCAAGTTCTGCCCGCAAGGGCTCAGCCGGCTGCGTCTCCAATTTTTGGAATCCCAGGCGCGGCGCGCCGCTATTGTGGTCTGCCTTCAGTACCAGCACGTCGCGGCGCGTGAAGTCTATAGAGACGTATTCGCTGGGCTGAAAGTAACGAAACTTCCTCACCCGTTCGGTGCTCACCCGGCTGGCCGTAAAATTCGCCACAGTACCATTTTCGAACTCCACGCGGGCATTCGCAATGTCTACTTTGTCGGAGAGCACCGGGAGCCCCACGGCCCGCACCTCCTTGACCGGAGCGCCGACCATCCAGAGCACGAGGTCCAGATCGTGAATCATCAGGTCGAATACCACGTCCACGTCCAGGCTTCGCGGGCTGAAGACTCCCAGGCGGTGAATTTCGAAGAAAAGCGGATTGCGCGTCACCGCCTTGGCCGCCACCACCCCTGGGTTGAAACGCTCGAGATGGCCGACCTGGAGGATCCGGCCCGCCGCCGTCGCGCAGGTGATGAGGTCGTCCGCCTCCTCCACTGTACGGGTGATGGGTTTCTCCAAAAGAACGTCCACCCCGCGCTCGAAAGCCCGACGCGCCACGGCAGCGTGCTCGCTCGTGGGAATGACGACGCTGACCGCCGCCGCGACCGCTAAGGCCTCGTCCAGACTTCCCAGGGCGCGCACGCCCAGTTCCGAGGCCACCTCGCGCGTACGCTCTGGCCGAAGATCGTAGACGCCCACCAGTTGGGCGCCCTCGACCGCCAGAAGCTCGCGCGCGTGCTTTCGACCATGCTCGCCCACTCCGATGACCGCGATGGGAACCCTCCCGGGAGATTGAGCGATTGAGTGATTGAGTGATTGAGTCATTTCAGGCCCTTCGCCTCAGCCGTCCTCCCCTGACCATGCGATCGGGAAGCGGTCCTCCGTTTCCGCACTTCAATCTCCCCCTTTTTCAATCGCTCAATCACCAAACCACTCAATGACTCAATCTTTCATTCCGATAATTGCGATTCCCGCCTCGTCGGCTTCCGCGATTAGACGCGAACGCTCGAAAAGGAGCGTCCTGCCGGCGTCGAGGGCGAGGGCCGTGGCATTCGCGCGCCGCATCACCTCGATGGTCCTCGGCCCCACGACGGGAACGTCAAAGCGCATGTCCTGGTCGGGCTTACTCACTTTGACGACCACCAGGCGGCGCCCATTGCTCAGGGTTGCGGCCCGCTCGATGGTGGCGTCGGTGCCCTCCATCGCCTCGACCGCCAGGCAAGCGCGATCCGCCACGACGATCGTCTGTCCGATATCGAGGCCTGCGATTTTCTTGGCGATCTCGCGGCCATAGGCGATGTCGCCGAGCTCGCCGGCGTCCGGAGCGCGCCGCGTCAGGACGCCCGGCTCAGGCAGCAAAGGCCTCAGGAACAGCGTGGAATCGACCACTTGCATACCTCGACCTTCAAGCATCTTCACAAAGGCGCCGATCAGCGCGTCGGTGTTTCGGCGCTGGAGGCTGCCGAGCGCCCGTTTCATCAGCCCGTCGGGTCGGATGGTGCTGAAGAGCTGCGCGTGTTTGACCTGCCCGGCGAGGACGACCTTCTCCACGCGCTCCGCACTGAGCAGCTCAAGAATCTTGGAGACTTCACCGAGGCTCAGCCAATGGATTTCAGGGGCCTTATCGGTGAGCTCAGGTGACGCTTCCTCTTTGATCGCGATGACTAGCGGTTGAATTCCCTGCTGCCGCGCCGCCTCGAGTGCCAGAATGGGGAAGCTGCCGTTGCCCGCAATGAGGGCGTAGCGGGTGCCTGCGTGTTCCGTCACGGCCTGTTTATCGGGCTGCACGGCTTTGCCGCCAGGAGAGGATTGATTCATTGCGCCATTGAGTCATTGACTCATTGAAGGATTGGACTCCTGCCGCCGCGTCCGAAATCCTTGCGGTCTGCAACTTCAATGAATCAATGACCCGATGATTCAATGATTCAATACCTTCACTTGACCACTCCGCGCTGGGAGGTCCCGATGAACTCCACCAAGGCGCGGACGTGCGAGGACTGTAAACCCTGGGCTTCAATGGCCTCGAGGGCCTGGCTGGTATTGAGCTTGGAGCGGGTCAGGAGGCGGAAGGCCTTCTCGAGTTCGTCGAGATCCTGCTTGCTGAGGCCGCGACGTTCCAGCCCCAGCCGGTTCGCGCCGTAGACGCCCAGCGGACGCTCGGCGGTGGTCTTGGAGTAAGGAAGAATGTCCTTGTTGACCACACTGTAGCTGCCCAGGAAACTGTAAGCGCCGATGCGGCAATGCTGATGAATGCCGCAGAACGCCCCGATCGAGGCGTAATCGCCGATTTCCACGTGGCCGGCCAGCGAAGCGCCGTTGGCCATGATGATGTGATCGCCGAGTTGGCAGTCGTGGGCGATGTGAACGTAAGCCATCAGGAAATTGTGATGGCCGATGCGCGTCACGCCGCCGCCGTCGAGCGTCCCGCGGTGGACGGTGATGAACTCGCGGAGGATATTGTCGTCCCCGATCACGAGCCGCGTCGGGTCGCCCTTGTACTTCATATCCTGACAGGGAAGGCCAATCGCTGCGTAGGGGAAGATTCGATTCCTCTTGCTGATCGTCGTGGGGCCTTCGATCACGACATGCGACATCACTTCGCAGTCCTCGCCCAGCTCCACGCCTTCGCCGATGATCGAATACGGTCCGACCGTGACGCTGCACGCCACCTGAGCCTGGGGATGGACGATGGCCGTGGGATGAGCTTTCATCTGGCGGTGGCACCCGGGTGGTCGGAAATCGCGAAGAGGACGGTGGCCTCGGCCACCAACTTGCCGTCCACGGTGGCGCGGCCCTGCATCTTGCCGAAATTACTGTGGCGGCTGAGCAGCTCCATCTCGATGCGCAACTGGTCGCCGGGCAGCACCGGGCGGCGGAACTTGGCGTTCTCGATGCCGGTGAAGTAGATGAGCTTCTTTTCCTTGTCGGGCAGGTCGCGGTAGATCATCACCCCTGCCACCTGCGCCATGGATTCGATGATCAGCACGCCGGGCATCACCGGCGCCCCGGGAAAGTGCCCCTGGAAGAACTGTTCATTGATGGTGACGTTCTTCAGCCCCACGATGCGCTTTTCCGGCTCGAGCTCCACGATTCGGTCGACCAGCAGGAAGGGATAACGGTGCGGCAGGAAACGCATGATCTCGTGGATGCCGTAAACGACCTTTTTCTCCGTTTCGGGAACCGCCAGGGGATCAGCCACGTTTCACCATCCGAAAGATTGATCGGCCGGGCCAGACTCAGGAATTCTTCTCACCCTGCGGGCTTGCCCGCCGCGCGGCAACGAGAATCGTCCTTGGCGCATTATAGTCGAAAGGTCCCAGGGTGCCAACCGCGTCGGCGCAGCAATGGACCGGATTCTCCCGCGCGGTGATGTGTGCTAAACTCCTTCGCCTGATATCCTCCAGGGAGAATTTGAGTGAGCGCACGCATTCTTGACGGCAACAAAATCCGCGACGAAATCCTGAAAGACCTGCAAAACGAAATCCAAGCAATGAAGCAGGCCGGCGTCGTGCCGGGCCTCGCGGCCGTGCTGGTGGGGGACAATCCCGCCTCGCAGATTTACGTCCGCAGCAAGGTGAAGACCTGTGAATCGCTGGGCCTCTTCAGTGAGAAGATTGAGCCTCCGGCGACCAGCACGACGCAGGAACTGCTCGACTTGGTTGATCGCCTCAACCAGCGGGACGAGATCGACGGGATCCTGATCCAGCTTCCCCTGCCTCCCCAGGTCGATTCCAAGAAGGTGCTGGAGGCCGTCAATCCCGCCAAGGACGTGGATGGTTTCCATCCGGTGAACATCGGCTACTTGGTAAGTGGACGGCCGGGGCTGGTCCCCTGCACGCCGGCCGGCGTCATCGAGATCATCAAGCGCAGCGGGGTTGAGATGAAGGGCGCGCGCGCCGTGGTGGTCGGCCGCAGCGATATCGTGGGCAAGCCTACGGCTATGCTGCTGATGCACAACCACGCCACGATCACGATCTGCCACTCGCGCACTCGCGACCTGCCCGGCGTGGCCCGTGAGGCGGATATCCTGGTGGCGGCGATGGGCAAGGCCGCCTACGTCACGGGAGATTTCATCAAACCCGGCGCGGTGGTGATCGATGTTGGCCAGAACGTGCTCAAGACGGAAGAGGAAGTGCGCCGGATCTTCCACGACCCCACTCTGGCGCTGCAAAAACTCGCGGCCAAAGGCCAGGTGCTCGTCGGCGATTGCCAGCCCGAGGACGCGATGGAAAAGGCGGGCGCCTACACGCCCGTCCCCGGCGGCGTGGGTCCGCTGACTATCACAATGCTGATGGTCAACACCGTCCAGGCGGCGAAAGCTCGCCGCGGGGCTCGCAGCGCGGCGGCCTAATATCAGTGACCAGTGGACAGTGACGAGTGACAAGCGGATTGTGATTCCTGCTCGTCACTTGTCACTCGTCACCTGTCACCTCTTGTCATGAGTCATCTCCGTCGCCCGTTTGGTTTGACTGGCGGCGTGGCCTCCGGAAAGACCACCGTCGCCCAAATGTTTGCGGAGCTCGGCGCCAAGACTATCGACGCCGACCGGCTCGGGCACGAGTTGATCCGCGCGCCTTCACCCGCCTATCACGAAATTGTCAGCCGCTTCGGCTTTGAAATCCTCGACCCGCAAGGAGAAATCGACCGGCAGCGCCTCGGCGTCGTTGCCTTCGGTGATCCCGAGAAGCTGCGGGCGCTCAACGCCATCCTCCATCCGCGCATCATGGAGCGCTGTGAGCGACTCGCCGAAGGCTTCCACCTGCAAGATCCTCGCGCTGTCGTGCTGGTCGATGCCGCGCTCATCTATGAAGCGAACCTCACCCACCGTTTCGTCAAAATCATCGTCACCTGGTGCCGCCCCGAACAGCAACTCGAGCGGCTGATGGCTCGCACCGGCCTTTCGCGCGCGGAAGCCGAGCGCCGCATCGCTGCGCAAATGCCCATCGACGAAAAGCGTGGCCTCGCGGATTACGTCATCGATTGCTCGGGCGAGCTGGAACTAACACGCCGGCAGGTCGCGAACCTTTTTCCGCAACTCCACGTACTCGATTCAGGTGGAAAGAAACCGGAAATTAGAAATTAGAAACTGGTTACGAGCTGTACCGGTTTCCAATCTCTACTTTCCAGTTTCCGCGCTATTCCCCGCCAGCCATTCCTCCCCGCGCTGACGAAGCTCATTTAGCGCTCGCTGCACTTCCTGCTGCTTGGCGTCTTGTTCGGCGTCGCTCGAGTCGGGCGGGACGACAATGGGCGGAGCGATGAAGACGACGGCTTTGCTGAACGGGTATGGGAACTGCGTCTGGTCCCAGCTCTTGCGGAAAACAAATGCCTTTCGGACCGCGATGTGGAAGCAAAGGATGGCGGCGCCCGAAGCGCGTGAGAGGACGACAGAACCACGTTTGGCCACGAAGCGAGGCCCGCGCGGGCCGTCGATGGTAAACGCCGTGTCCCTGCCGCCGCGGTGGCAGCGGACCATTTCGACCAGCGCCCGTCCTGCTCCGCGCGAACTTGACCCGCGCGCCGCGCCGTAACCATGCCAGCGGATGATGCGCGCGATGTATTCGCCGTCAAAATTCTGGCTGGTCATCACCACGATGCCGCGCTTGCGCCAGAACCACGTCGCGGCGAAGATCTCGCGATGCCAGAAGGTGTAGATGAGTCCCTTGCCGAGTTTCCGCGCCGCCTCCCAGTTCTCCCAGCCGAACACTTCGAAGCGCAGCGTCCAGCCGACGAGCAGCACGGCAAGGTATCCGACGACGCTGGTAGCGGTTCGTCGGCTGCTTTCTTCTGCCGACTGCGGCCTGCCGACCACCTTTCTACATCCCGTCGTAGTGCGGCCCACCGCCGCCTTCCGGGCAAACCCAATCGATGATCTGGTAAGGGTCGGCGATGTCACACGTCTTGCAGTGGACGCAGTTGGAAGGGTTGAGCTTCAAGTGCTTGCCGGGGCCGTCCGCATTATCTTCCATTTCATAGACGGCCGCCGGGCAGAAGGATTGGCAGGGGTTGCCGTACTCGCGGACGCAACGATTGTTGCAGATGTCGAAGTCCGCGATTTTCAGGTGCGACGGCTGATCCTCCTCGTGATGAGTCCCTGAATGGTAGACATCGGTGAGCTTATCGAAAGTCAGCTTGCCGTCCGGTTTGAACTCCCCACCTCCCCCAGGAGGGGCGGTCCCACCCACCGCGGCAATTTCAGGGAGAGGTCGCATCCGTTCGTGTCCCGCGCGCGCCGGATAGCGCGCGTGGAGGCCTCGACCGCCAGTCACGAATTGCAGCGCGCCATGCAGGACGCCGCTCCAAAAGCCTCCCTCGAAGCCTTGATGGAAATTTCGGACCTTCCAGAGCTCATCACGCACCCAGCTTCCCTGCCATCGATCCTCGTAGCTCTTAAGAGTCCCTGCGGAGAAATTGTTCTTGAGCAGCGCCTCAAAAACCGTTTCCGCGGCGAGCATGCCGGTCTTCATCGCCAGATGGATTCCCTTCAGGCGCTGGGAATTGAGAAAACCCGCTGCGTCGCCGACGATCAAGGCGCGGTCCATCGAAGTGCGGGGGATGGAGAAAAATCCCCCCTCGGGAATCGTCTTTGCGCCGTAGCGCACCATTTGCCCGCCCTCGAGCAGCCGTCGCATCCAGGGATGTGTCTTAAATTGCTGGAAGGCGTTGTGCGGGTCAAAGCGTGGATCTTCGTAGTCGAGCCCGGCCACCAACCCCACGGAGAGCAGCATCTCCGACAGCGCGTAGATGAACCCTCCGCCGAACTGCCGCGCACTGAGCGGCCAGCCGGCCGTATGGACCACCTCGCCGCGCAGGACTCGTCCGGCAGGAATTTCCCAGAGTTCCTTGACGCCCACCGAGTAAACCTGCGGATTGCAGCCCCGCTCGAGATTCAGGCGTGCGATCAACTGCTTGGTGAGTGAGCCGCGCGGCCCTTCGGCGAAGACGGTGACCTTCGCACGAAGATTCAGGCCCGGCTGGAAATTCGACTTGCGGTTGCCGTCGCGGTCGATTCCCTTATCGTCGGTGCGAACGCCCGCGACGCGCCCGTCCTCGTAAAGCACTTCCGCTCCGGCGAAGCCCGGAAAAAGGCTCACCCCCGCGCGCTCGACCTGGCTGCCCAGCCACTTGGCGAATCTGCTCAGCGAAATGACGTAGTTGCCGTGATTGCGAAAGAACGGGGGATTGATGGGCAGCTTCCACTGGCCGCCGCGCGTGAAATAGAAAACCGAATCGCGCGTCACGGCCGATTCGAGTGGAACACCCCGCTCCTGGAAGTCCGGGAGGAGTTCCGCGAGCGCCCGTGGGTCGAACACCGCGCCGGAGAGGCAGTGGGCGCCGATTTCCGCGGCTTTCTCAAGTAGGTAGACGTTCTCGGCGCTGAGGCTCGCGCCCGCGGCCCTGCCCTGCTCGACGGCCTCATTGTGCGCCTTAATGAGCTGCGCCAACCGCAGCGCGCAAGCCAGTCCCGCAGGACCCGCGCCGACGATCAGCACGTCAGTTTCGAGCGTCTCGCGCTCAAGTGGCGACATCCGCCGGCAACCTCCAGGGAGCCAGCTTGAAAAATGAAGGCCAGTGGCAAGGGAGAACTGCATCGCCCCTACGCCCCGACGAAGTTCATCGGGAGGGGAGGGTCGCGATCTGGTCCTTCAAGGCCTGAGCGACCGTGACGTCCGAGCCGAACTTCTTTTCCAGTTGCTGGTAGATCTCCCGCGCCTTGGCGGGTTGGGTCGCGCGGTAGGCGTCGGCGAGGGCCAGCCGCGCCGCTGCTTCCGGCACCGTGGAAGTGGGGTGACTGGCGAGTTGGTTGTAAATCTTCGCCGCATCCTCGATCTTGCCCGTCTTCACCAACTCGCCGGCGAGGGCATACTGCGCGAGCGCTGCCAGTTCCGGGTCCGAACTGCGCGACGCTTCCTCAAGCGTCTTCAGGGCCGCCGCGGTGTCTCCGAGCCGCGCCTGGCAGAGCCCCACGTGGTAACGCGCAATCTCCACGGACTTGGGTTGGGGGAAACGCGACTGCTTCTGGATGACCTCCTGGAACTGCTCGAGCGCCTTCTGATATTTCGCCTGGGCGGTGGGGAACGACTGCAGGCCTGGGATCGCGCTGACTTGCGACGCTGACCCCACATAGGCACGGAAAGTCCGGAGCGCGATACCGAGCTGCAAGTCGGCCTCCGCCTCCCGACGGTCTTGGTAGACCCTGAGTCCCCCGGCGAGCCCCCCCACCACCACGACAATGCCGACGACCGTAAGGATTTCGCGGTATTTCTGTTTGAAAAACTCTTCGAACTCCTCGTAAGTGGTTCGCAACTGATCCTGCTTGAGTTCGCGGCGGCTGATGTGGGGCACGGTCAAAGCTCCTGGTAGCGAATTAACGCTTGCATGTTATCAACCCCCAGGGATGCCGTCAACGAAGCGCGGAGCGGATTGCGCCGGGAAGCGGGGCAGGTTATCTTTGACGGTCTCAGGAGGCCAGCCTATGGTTCAGGAATTGGCGCATACGCTCCACGTCGCCCCCAGCGTCTTCTACACCATCATCATGGCCGGGCTGTTGGTTTGCGCCTTGGCTTTGGGCTTCATCTTCAACCGGGTTCTGCACTACTGGACCAAGAAGCAGCAGAATACCTGGGGCGAGTACTTCTTCGCTCTCCTAGAGTCCCTGCCTCTGCCGCTGCTGGTTCTCGCGGCGCTTTACGGCGGACTTGAGATGCTCGCCCTCCCGCGAACCTACGAGCGGATCGGCTCGAAACTCATTTTCGCCGTCCTGATCCTGGTGTTGTTCTATTTTCCTGCCAAGGTCCTCATCCTCTTCTTCCGGCGGCTCGGCCAGCGGGAACCGCATCTTGAGCAGGTAGCCCAGCCTGCCTCGTTTCTGATCCGCGCGCTGTTTGCCATCCTCGCCATCATCATCATCCTCGAGAATCTGGGGATCTCGCTCACCGCCGTGTGGACGACGCTGGGCGTGGGCAGCGTGGCAGTGGCGTTGGCTCTGCAGGAGACGCTGAGCAATTTCTTCGCGGGCCTCTACATTCTGGTTGACCGCCCGGTGAGCGTCGGCGATTACATCAAGCTCGACGACGGAGGCCAGGAAGGCTTTGTCGTGCGCGTGGGCTGGCGGTCCTCGGTCATTCGCGCCCTCGCCAACAACTATGTGATCGTCCCGAACTCGACCATGGCCAAGGCAATCATCACCAACTACTCGCAGCCGGAGCCGCGGATGTCCTACGTATTGCCGGTCAGCGTGGCCTACGGGTCGGATCCGGTGAAGGTGGAAACGGCGTTGCTGGATGTCGTGAACGAAGCGCTGCACGACGGAGTGGAAGGACTCCTCGCCCACCCTGCGCCCTTTGTTCGCTTTATTTCCGGGTTCGGGCAGTCCTCGCTAGATTTCTCCCTGATCGTCCAGGTTCGGCAGTTCACCGACCAGTATCTCGTGCAAAGCGAACTGCGGAAGCGCATCCTGAAGCGGTTTGAGACAGATGGGATTCAGATTCCGTTCCCCACTCGCACCGTGCAATTGGAGCCTGCTGCGCGAGGTCGGCCAACCGGCGCGGATACCGAGGATTGAGGCTATACCTCCGCAGGCTGACCTTATCCACGAGCCCCTTCGGGAGCTTAGCCCCCCTTGCCTCATTCCCCTGGGCACCTGAGCGACAGGATTGGTCCGGCAGAGTGTGACAGAGTGTCGCACTTCGCATAATCTAGAATCGTGGCATCGTGAAAAGAGCAAATTCCCCTGAAGTGTCTGATTCGGTGCCTATTCGTCTCGCCGAAGCATCTAATGGAGCGGGACGGATAGGGCGAGGTCCCCTCCATTCCAAATTCTAAAGACTGAGGAGGTTACATGCCGTTTACGCTTCCATCTCTACCCTACGCTTTCGATGCCTTGGAGCCCTCCATAGACAAAATGACGATGGAGGTCCACCATGGTAAACACCACAATGCCTACGTGACGAACCTCAACAAGGCCTTGGAATCGGCGCCCGATTTGGCTGCGAAGAGCATTGAAGAATTGCTCGCCAAGAATTGCGCCATCGTTCCGGAGAGCATACGCACCGCGGTGCGCAACAACGGCGGCGGGCACATCAATCATTCGATGTTCTGGCAAATCATGGGCCCGAAGGCTGGCGGCCAGCCGTCCGGCAAACTCGCGGACGCCCTCAAGGGCACCTTCGGCAGTTTCGATACATTCAAGGAGAAGTTCAGCGCTGCGGCGATGGGGCGATTTGGCTCCGGCTGGGCGTGGCTGGTGAGTCAGGGGGGAAAGCTCGACATCTACTCGACCGCGAACCAGGATAGCCCGGTCATGGAGGGCAAATATCCCGTGATGGGTATCGACGTGTGGGAGCACGCCTACTATCTGAAGTATCAGAACCGGCGCAACGAGTACATTGCGGCGTGGTGGAACGTCGTCAACTGGCCCGAGATCGAAAAGCGGTTCAGTTCAGTCAGGTGATAGCTTGACTGCGGATAGGTTGCGGGGAACACGGGGGGGGGTTCGATCACGGCCCCCTCGACCCTGCGCCCGCCAGGAGTAACAGTGCGCTTTCCTCAGCTGCGGGCATCCGCGTCCGAGCGCTCCCGGCTATCCCTGGGGGCCTGACGAAAACCTAGTTAGACCCCAACCTCGCGGCACCAGCTCTGTGGATTTTAGCCGTCCCATGCGGCTAATCCTGACGCTCCGGCACGAGAAGGTTGAAAGCTTCTTCGCGCGTGGGTGGTCCCACATTCGGAGGAACCTCCCCCGTCAACGACATCAGGAACTCCTGGAGATCCGCCCGTTCCTGTCCCGTCAAGAAATCCAGCGGATGAATTTCTTCGTCACGGTAGGGACTGGAATTGCCTCCGCCAATGTAAAAGTCGACGACCTCCTTCAGGTTCTTGTCACTACCGTCGTGCATATAAGGCGCCGTCAGGGCGATGTTCCGGAGCGACGGCGTCCGAAACGCGCCCTTATCGCTCTCCACTTTGGTGACTTGGTAGCGGCCCAGGTCCGTCAATTCCGTTTCCCCCGTGATGCCGAGTTTCATCCCCACGCCCAAGTTGTGGAACTTGTTATCGGTGAAGAGGGCGTACTTTTCCTCGATGGTGTGGCACGCCGCGCAGTTTCCTTTTTTCGGATTGCGGAACACTTCCAGGCCCCGCTTGGCGGAAGCGCTCAATGCCTTCTTGTCTCCGCCGTACATGTATCGGTCAAAAGGTGAGCTGCCGCTCACCACCGTGCGTTCAAAGGAAGCGATCGCTTTCTCCGCCATCTCGTAAGTGATGACATCGGCCGCAAACGCCTTCTTGAATTCCGCCCGGTAAGTCGGGTCCGCCATCAGCGTCTTTTCTACATTCTCGAGCGTGTTCGCCATCTCGACCGGGTTCTGCACTGGCCCTTCCGCCTGCTTTTCCAGGCTGGGGGCTCGCCCGTCCCAGAACTGTGTCGTGAAATAGGCGGAGTTCAGAACTGTGGGGGAGTTGCGATTCCCCTTCCGTTTGTGGACTCCGTCCGAAAACTGCTGGCCGTCGCTGAAGCCGAATTTCGGATCATGGCAACTGCCGCAAGATACCGTGTTATCCAAGGAAAGGCGGGTGTCGTAATACAACCTCCGACCCAGGGCAACCGTCTCGGCAGTGGGAGGATTGTCCGCCGGAACCGGAACCGGCGGCAGACCGAGCGGCGCCGCGATCTGAATCGGTGTCCCCACCGGCTTCGCTGGGGGTCGGGCGACAATCGGGGGCTTATGACTGCATGAGATAAGTGCAGCACCCAGCGCCGCCGCACCCACTAGCGCGGAAACGAAAACCTTGTGAGAAGAACGCATGATGGTTTCCTCCTCCTGGGGACATGAAGAGTTTCGCGAGGGCTTCTGAGCCTTCCAGGGTGCTCGGCGACGTCCGCTGCCTTGCTACACACTCCCGCGGTCCGTTCAGAACCTGAAAGTCACCCGCATGTTAGCACAGGGCAGAAACCACGCACACAGCCTGTATCCAGGTGTTTTTGAATTGACCACCCTTATGATTGGCGAAGCTGATCCAGCGCCCACTCTGCATGTTCACGAATGACGGGGTCGGGGTGCCGCGAGAGTTTTTGGAGCCTGGCGAGGAGCCGCACATCGCCGGAGTTCCCCATCGCCACGCAGAGGTTGCGGAGCCAGCCGCGGTATTTGGCGCGCTTGATGGGCGAGTGGGCGAAGAGCTTTCGGAAATCCTCTTCGGTAAGTGACGCGAGGAACTCTATCGGTGGGTTGAACAGAGTCACGGCGGCAGGTTCTGGGTGCTGGGGGCTGGGTTCTGGGGGATTCTGGATTTTTGATTTTGGATTTTGGGTTGCCAAGGCAAGACTATCTGCCGTGCGATGATTGCTGACCACTGACCGCTGATAGCTGACAGCCATTGGTTGAAAGCCCCTCGACTGACAACTGACAACTGACGACTGACGACTGTTCCACGGACACACATCCTGGCAAATGTCGCAGCCAAAGACGTTGACGCCCACGCGGGACCGAAGCTCTTGAGGGATCGAACGCTTGAGCTCGATCGTCAGGTAGGAGATGCAGCGCGAGGCGTCCATGACATAAGGCTCGACGAGCGCGCCGGTGGGGCAGGCGTCGAGGCAGGCGCGGCAGGAGCCGCAGCGGTCGGGCGCGGGCAGGTCAGGGTCGAGTTCAAGATTAGTGAGGATGACTCCGAGGAAAAACCATGAGCCTTTCTCATCATTGATGATGCAAGTGTTCTTCCCCATCCAGCCGAGGCCGCTGAAGCGCGCAAAGGCGCGCTCGATGACGGGCCCGGTATCGACGAACACCCGAGTCTCAACTCCTGGGGCCAATTCGTTGACGGCCGCGCGCAGGCGCTCCAGCTTCTCCCGCATAATCTCGTGATAGTCACGTCCCCAGGCGTAGCGCGAAATCCAAGCGCTCGGCTCTGCCGCGCCGGAAGGGCGAAACTCGAAAATCGAAATTGGAAAATCGAAACTCGAAAGCGGCTCAGCGAGTCCTTCGCCCCTCCCGATTGCATCGGGACACCCTCTCCCCGAGGGAGAAGGCTGTCGAACCAAAGGACTCGATGGCCCTGTCTCCTGTCTTCTGACTTCTGGCTTCTGGCTCCTTACTTCTGACTCCTGGCTTCTGACTTCTGCTCCCTGCCTTCTGCCTACTTCTGTGGAGTACGGTAAAGGAGAGTTGTAAATGAGTCCCACACATATGACGCAGTTCACGCCAGGCAGCACCGCGCGCGGATCGAAGCGCTTGGGGTTTGCTAGGTAGCGCATCTCGCCGCCGAAGCCCCGCTCGATCCACTCGCGGGCGAAATCCAAGTCTCGGCCGGGCCTGACCGGAGCCACACCCACCAGGTCAAATCCGATCTCCAGTGCCCGCTGCTTGAGAACCTGCTTGAGTTCCATCTTCGTCCCCATAGTGCCGAGCCGCCGGGGGAAAGGCAAGTGCTTCGGCACGCTTGGCGCACGTTGAAAACACCCGTGGCCGGTGGTATAAGGTGGTGCGCTTTATCAGGATCAAGGCATAGAGCGCACTGTTGAAACCACGATATGTTCTGCTCGCCTCTTTGCCTGCGCGTTGGCTGTAGCCTCGCAATGATCCTCCGCACCCGAGCCCGCATACTTTCTTCTCCTGCATCCTTTACTGTGGCGACCGCGCGTTCGGTGCGCGCAATTCCGGTTTGGCATTTTTCACAAGCGCGGCGTAAGGCTGAGGACGCATTCGATAGTTGAGACGGAACGAGTATTTTCCAGGCGCAGAATTGAACCGTTCGCTATTTGGCAGGCGGCATTCAGGAGGTGACTCATGTGGTTCACGGGGAGGGGACAGTCATGCCGCAAGCTCGCCCGGCTCTCCCTTTTGCTCGCTGTGGGCCTCCTTTCCACGAGCTTACAAACCCGAGCCCAGCAGATCAGCATCATCGGCACCTGGCACCTCCTGAGCGACTCGAGCGGGAGCACTCCCGATGAAGGTGCGACGGTTACGTTGACCTTCACGGTTGGCGGTGTCGCCTTTGCGGCCACGGGCCCCGGCCAGAGCCTGACCGACCAGGGCACCTACAGCACTCACGGCAGTTTGATAACCCTCTCGCTTCCGCGCATTGGAAAGTCGGTTGCCAACCAACCGTACACTCTGACATCCACAACCCTGACGCTTCCCTTCCAGGTTTTTTCTGATGCCCCGGGGACCTCGACTTGGTTGCAGTTCTCGGCCTCGAGCAGCGGTAATAAAGGCAGCGGTGATTCCGGCGGAGACAGTGGCGGAGACACAGGCGCTGGCCCTGGTCCCGGTCCCGGTCCTGGTCCCGGTCCTGGTCCTGGTCCTGGTCCTGGCCCCGGTCCTGGTCCTGGCCCCGGTCCTGGTCCTGGCCCCGGTCCTGGTCCTGCCCCTGGTCCTGGTCCCGGCCCTGGCCCTGGTCCCGGCCCTGGCCCCGGTCCTGGTCCTGGCCCCGGTCCTGGTCCCGGCCCTGCTCCCGCCCCTGGACA
>JAIQGH010000102.1 GCA_020072655.1 Terriglobia bacterium
TGGACGCGATCGACGAGCGGGTCCCGGTCCTCGGGGTCCCGGCCGGGGTGAAGATGCACTCCTCCGCCTTCGCCACCGACCCCCGGGCGGCCGGGAGGCTCATCGACGATTTCGCGCACCGCGTTCGAGCAGCCAAACCAAAGGGCCGCGAACATGGCCATGAAAATCGTCTGAATCTGGTTCGGCTCGCCGGCCATGAGAGCTACGAGCAAGGCTACCAGGGGCGCCTGCAGGAAGAGCAGGACGGTCTGCCCGCGGTCGCCGAACTTCAGCTCCCAGCTCCGCCTCACCAGCACGCCGAACTGGTGCAGGCTGAAGCCCTTTTCCTCAGCCGCCGGCGCTGCCGCCGCAGCGGATGGTTTAGCCGAGGGGGCTGCGGATTTGAGCGACTCGGCAATCTGCTCCTTGAAGAGTTTCGACTCCTCGAAGCGTTTCTTAAGTTCCTGCGCGTAGGCGTCGGTGTTGTTGTCCGTCAGGTCATCGTAGACGTCGGCGGGGACGCTTGCCTTGAAGTAGTCGAGGAACTTGTTCCCCGGCCCATAGAATGCCAACCGTCCCTGCACCAGCACGACGACCTTGTCGAGCACGCCGAAAGACGCCAGCAGGTGGGTGGTGATGATGATCGTCGAGCCCTGATTGGCGAGTTGACGGAAGAGCATCATCATCAACGTCTCCGTGCGAGGGTCGAGGCCGGCCGTGGGCTCGTCGAGGAACAGCACGCCGGGTTTGGGAAGCAGCTCGATTCCGATGCTGACGCGCTTGCGCTGCCCGCCACTCAGCGTGGCCACGGGATTGTCCCAGCGCTGCGGGTCGATCTTCAGAATGCCGAGCATCTCCTCGACGCGCCGGCTGATTTCTTCTTCCGAGAGGTCCTCGGGCAGCCGCAGCTTCGCCGCGTAGTACAGGCAGCGGCGCACGCTGAGCTGCTTGTGCATGATGTCTTCCTGGGGCACAAACCCGATCGTGGACTTGAGACTGTCGAGGTTCTGGTACAGGTTCACGCCGTTGTAGAGGACCAGGCCGCTGGAGGGCGGGACGAAGCCGTTCAGCGCGTTCATGAGCGTGGATTTGCCCGCCCCGCTCGGCCCGAGCAGGCCGATCAGTTCGCGCGGCTTGACGACCACCGAGATGTCGTCGAGCAGGCGTTTGGGTTTTCCGGAGGTGCGGTCCGTCACATTGAAGGTGATGTCCTGGGCATCCAGGCGGACGACCTGCGTCTCCGGTGCATGGGACAGGCTCTCGCCCGAGAAGTGCAGCTCGGAGGGCCCGATGACGATGCGGTCGAGTTCGGTGAGTTGATGCCGCTTCACCTTGATGCCGTTGACGAACGTGCCGTTCGTTGAACCCAGGTCAACGAGGATGAATTTGCCATTCTGTTTGACGATCTCCGCGTGGCGCTTGGAGACGATGGGATGGTTGATCACCACGTCGCTGGTCGCATCCCGACCGATCGTAAGCCGGTCCTTGGTCAGGTTGACCTTCTCCACCTTGAGCTGCGGCTCAAGGCCCGACCGGAAGATGAGGGACTTCCCGGCATAGCGCCCGAAGGTGATGTAGTCGCCGTCGATCAGTTCCACCTTCTGGACGCGCGCGCCATTCACGAACGTCCCGTTGGTCGAGTGATCCACGAGGATAGCGCTGCCATTCTTCAAGCGAACCTCGGCGTGAATGCTTGAGACCGACGGGTGGTCCATCACCACCTGACACCGGTTCGCATCCCGGCCGACATTCACTCCCTCATCCGGAACTTCCAGGGTCTTCACGGCATACTTGTCCACGATGAGTTCCAAATGGGGGCGCGCCATGAGGTCCGTCAGCTTGATGGCGACCGTCCCGCCCGCCGCCTTCTCGGCGGGTTGGGCCGCAGCCATGACCGAGGTTTCCGGCGAGTGACGCAGCACGGCCGTGCCCGCCTCAGCAACCGCAACGTGTGGCGCCTGGGCGGCCACGGCAGGCTGTTCGCTTACGCCCTCAACCCGGAAGAGGTGACGGTGCTCCGCGCCCACCGAGAGTTCGTCGGTCGGCTGCAGGACGCGCTCCTGAACGCGCACCTTGTTGACGAAGGTCCCATTCGCCGAGCGGCGATCCTGGACGATAACTTGCCCCTGCGGATCAAGACCCACCCAGGCATGAGTGCGCGAAATTTCATCGTCGGCAATGACCACCTGGCAGGTCGAGGGATCGCGGCCGATCAACAGTCCTTTGGGGGTGATCGTAAAGGTGCGGCCCGTCAGCAGGCCTCCCGTGGCCACCAGGCGGTGCGCGACGGCGGCTTCCGGGGCGCGGAAAGCAACCGCCATCGTCTCCGGCCCGGCGACCGCTGGCTTAGGGATGGCCGCCGTTTCGGAGGGAGGTTCAGGCTCGGGAAGGGTTGTGCCGCAATTGCGGCAGAAACGGAAGCCCGCTTCGTTCGTCTCCCCGCAACTTGGGCATCTCATGTTGCGCGCACTCCCAGGGAGAAGGTCAGATTCCTCGCCAGTTCGAACGGGTCGCGCTCAACCACTTTCGCGGGGCTCGACCTCGCCAAATGCTTCGCAGCGCCCAACCGAATGGACGGCACCGCACAACTCCGTCGAACCCCGAGGCACTTCATCGGCGAGGCGCGCCGCTCACGCGCGAGTTTCAGAACCCCCCTCGCGAAATTCCCTGAACTCGACTGCCACCTGCGCATCAGGAGGGGGAAGTCCCGGACCGGAAATCTCCGCGATGATGACGGTGATGTTGTCCGTGCCGCCCTTCTCGTTGGCCTTGTCAATGAGGGTCTTGCACTTCGCCGGCAACGCGTCCGGCTGCGTCAGCACGCTCGCCAAGTCGGGCAGCTTCACCATGTTGTAGAGCCCGTCGCTGCAAAGCAGCAGGCGGTCTCCCTGGCGGATGTCGGTGTAAGTCACCTTCACATCCACGGTCTCACTGCTGCCCACGGCCTGGGTGAGGATGCTCCGGCGGCTGTCCTTCTCCGGGTCTTGGGGAAGCTCCGCCCCAATTTCCGCCAGATAATTCAGATACGTTTGATCGCGCGTCAACTGGACCATCTGTTGGTCGCGCAGCAAGTAAGCGCGTGAGTCGCCGACTTGCGCCACGAACAAACGCGGGCCGAAGAGCGCCGCGGCGGTGGTTGTGGTTCCCATGCCGCGCAAGACCGGCTCGGCAAGAGCTTTCTGGAAGATGATCTGGTTGGCAAACTCGACGGCCTCGCGCAGAAGAAGAACGAAATTGGTTTCACTTACGCTCCCGAGCGACTTGAGGTTTTCATAGAGGCGCTTGGGCACCGTGGTGGCACAAATCTGACTTGCCACCTCGCCGGAAGCTTCGCCGCCCATGCCGTCGGCCACCAGGAAGAGGGTGCCGCGCGGGCCCAGGACGTGGCTCCGCAGCGCGGGCGTCAGACTCACCTCGCCCGTTGAGAGGTTGCAGATGACGAAGCTGTCTTCGTTGTTCTTGCGGACGCGGCCCACGTCCGACATGCCGAAGACGTTGATCGTAATGGCAGGCTCATCGGCTATGGAGGCTTCGCCCACGGTGCTCACTTTCTCCTGTTGCGCTCACCGAAATCGGAGGAGCACTCCGTTTCGCACGGGTCCAAACGGGATGCGTCCCCGGGCACACTCAGCACGGCTGCGGCTGGAATCCGCTGTCCGCAACCGGCTGCGGTCCCGGACGAATCCCTCGTCAGAGGTCAGGCTACCGTGGAATCGGTGCAGCAACTTGCCTTTCTTACCACACCGCGTGGCGCGTGGCAAGCACTGACCCCGATGACGTGCATCGGGGCGCTCCTCGCGTCGAGCGAAATGAGTCCGTCTGGCGTGCGAGATTACTTCACGCTGGCCCGCAATTCGTCCACGATCTGCCGGGCAACCTCGCGCGCGCGTTCCAGTTGGTCGGGTGGAAGCGAAATCGCGGCCACCTTGGGGTGCCCGCCCCCGCCGTAGCGTTCGCAGATACTCGCCAGGTTCGCGGCCTTGGGCGCGGGATTCCAGGGGTTACTCCCTACGGCGATTTTCGCCCGCTCGGGACCCCGGCTGAGCGCCACGCTGTAGACCGTCTCGGGAAAGAGGTAGTAAGGAACGAATTTGTTGAAGCCTTCCGAACCCTGGTCGGACATATCGAAGAAGGCCACGCCGTCACGAACGGCCGCCCGCTCCCGAATGATTTCCACCGTCTTCAGGTGGCGGGCGTAAAACTGCTCGAAGGCCGCGCGAATTGCCGGCATCGCGGCAATCTCCGCCAGCGGCTTGGAGACCAACTCGGGAATCAGGTCCGCCACAAAGCCCTCCGTCCGCATTCCTTCCATGACCAGGGTGAGCTGCATGGCGGGATGGCGCATTTCCACGGCCGTCTGGGCATCCGGGTATTGCGCCCCGTCGATGATGTCCGCCCACTGGATGAGCTCTTCCAGGTCGGGAGCGTGAAACGCGAACTTCGTCGCCGCGATGTGGGCGATGAACTTCGTGCAGGAGCGGAAGTCCGGGCCGTAGAACTTCTTCCCGCTGTGGTCGCGCCGGAAATGCTCCGCGTCCGCTTCCGCGAGGAAGGCGCTCTGGTGGTGATCGAACCACCAGGTCAAGCGCGCGCTCGGCGAATACTTGAAGTCGACGATCGCGTTTTCATCACCATCGAACACATCTTCATCAAAAAGCCGTCCGGCCCGGTGGATGAGCCCGCGGTAGCGCAACTCCGCCCGTGGGTTGACGCACTCCCGGTAAAAGCGGGTGAAGACAGCGGCCGAGCAGGCGCCGTCAAAGCATTGGTCGTGGAAACAGATGCGAACCGTCATGAGGTCTTTCCAGGCAAACTGGTCGATTTTTCTGTGTCGGGCTCTCCACAACACAGAAACTTGCTAAATTGCGCTGACGCGCAAAAATTGTCAAGAGGAAAGGCCGCAGGCAGGAGTGACACGGCGCCCGGAAAGGGAAGAAGCGGCCCCGATGCACTTCATCGGGGCCGCTATCGGTCTGGAAGGTGCTGCCCCGATGAAGTGCATCAGGGCGAGCTGCTGCCGGTCCGCTTCTAGCGAGAGGCCTGTTGATCGGCTATCTTGCCGATGACGGGCAGCATGAACTTCTTCTCGTTATAAGCCTGATACATCGTGTAAAGCCACAAACAGAAGCCGCCCAATCCAATCGCCAGCCAGAGCAGCACGTCAAGGATCCAGCCCACGACGGGGATCAAAGCCAGGATCAATCCCACGATCATCATGGCGATGACGAGCACAATCCACGCCACGTTGAAGAACAAGGACTGGAAGGCATGGAATTTAATGAACCGATCCTTGTTGTAAGGTTCCACCACCAGGAAGATAATCGCCGGGATGATCGTGATGTAAGCGAGAGCCCCCGCAATGTTGGGCGCAAGCCCTCCCGAACTCGCCGTCGTCGCCGTAGGCCCGGCCGCCGGACCCGCGGGTGCGCCTGCTGCCGCGACGCTCACGGACGCGCCGCACGAGCCACAGAAGCCCGCCCCCTCCGCAAGGGGCGCCCCACACTTCGCACAGACTGCCATCGAAGGTTCCTCCTCCTCTGCTGCGCTCGGGCGGGCATCCGCCCGGCCGTTCACTCAACCCGATCGCTAACAGCGCGATTCCATCGTGCCGTACGTGAAATGCCCATGGAGAACCCACGGGAAGCGGCGTAATCCATATCACAATCTCGGCGCCGAAACAATCCGTAATCCCCGGTGTCGGGTTTGCCGATTCGCCTCGATCCGTTATATTTCCGTCAATAGAGGCTACGCTTCAAACAGGTGGTGCGAAAGGGGGGATTCGAACCCCCACCCCTTGCGGGACCAGATCCTAAGTCTGGCGCGTCTGCCAATTCCGCCACTTTCGCTTGCGGCCATTATAAGGCATCCGTGGCGACGACGCTTAGCTGCCCCGAGCGAGTGCATCGGCGCGCCGCATTATCTGGTAAATTGAGCAACGATGCGGCGGCAGGTGTTGGCGGCCAGCGGATTGGTCGGCACTTTTGCAGGTATCGGCCTGCTTCACTACCCCCTCCTCCGGTTGCCCTATTTCTGGGACGAGGCGGGGTATTACGTTCCGGCGGCGCTGGACATTTATCGGAGCTGGAGACTGATTCCCGAAAGTACCTTGCCCGTGGGCCACACGCCGCTGGTGATGGTTTACCTGGCGTTGGCCTGGCGAGCCTTCGGGTTTGCGCCGCTGGTGACGCGCACAGCGATGCTCCTGATCGCGGCGGCCACGGTTGCCGCAACCTTTGCCCTGGCGCGACGCGTGGTGAGCCGGGAAGCGGCCACGTGGAGCGCGGCGCTCCTGGCGCTCTCGCCCATGTTCTTCGCGCAAAGCTCTCTGGTGTTTCTTGATCTCCCCGCCGCCCTGCCGACCACGCTCTGCCTGCTGGCGCTCCTCGACGGCCGGATGCTGCTGTTCGCCCTCGCGGCGTCGCTCGCTGTGCTAACCAAGGAGACGGCGGTCGTGCTGCTGCCCGTGGCGTGGGTTTATCTCTGGCGAGTCAAGAGGGCGGGACAAGCCGTGCCTTTACGGAGCTGGTTTGCGCTTGCGGCGCCGATCCTGCCGCTTGCGGCCTGGACGATTTACTACCATCACGCAACTGGCTTCTGGACGGGCAACGCGGAGTACCTGCGATTCAACCTCTATGCGACACTCTCGCTCGGTCGGATCTTCTGGTCGCTCCTGCGCAGGCTTTACGAAGTCTTTATCGGCGGCATCAACTGGCTGCTCGTGGCAGGAGCGGCGCTCGGCATCTGGCGGGGAAATGTCGCTCAGGGAGACACGGCGACAGAGAAACGGGGAAGGGAATTCCTGCATATGGCGGTTGGTCTGATCTTTGTTTATGTGCTTCTGCTCAGCGTTGTGGGCGGCGCGGTGCTGCCGCGTTATTTGCTGCCGATCTTTCCGGCGTTTTTTGTTGCCGCGGTGTTTCTGATATGGCGGCTGCGAAGGACCCTCGCGCGGGCGCTTTGCGGAGCGGCGCTGGCCTGCTTTGTTGGGGCGTGGTTCCTCAACCCGCCCTATCCGTTTCCCTACGAGGACAACCTTTCTTATGCAGACTTCATTGGCCTGCACCGGCAGGCCGCGCAATTCCTTTCGGTCCGGCCACCGGGCGAGCGAATTCTCACGGCCTGGCCTGCCACAGACGAACTCACGCGTCCCTTCCTTGGATACGTCAGCAAGCCTCTGCGTGTTGTTCCCCTGGAAGGCCTCGCGGCGAGGGATTTTGATGCGGTTTCCCCGCAGGGATTTGATTTGATGTACCTTTACTCCCGCAAATACGAGCCCACAAACAATTGGCTCGCGCGGTTTTCGCTCTTTCGCCGCGCCCAGGAGCGATATTTCGGCTATGCGCCACAGGTTGAGGCATTGCAGCTAATATCGCGCTTCGGGGTCAGGCCGCTGGCACACTTCGAGCGACGAGGCCAGTGGGTGAAAGTTTACGTTCGAACGGATGGCGGCGGTTTTTGACCTGCGGGGGAGATTCCGATAGAATTATGAACTTGGATACCTACCGCTGAAGCTCATCGAGAGGACGGATGCTGCGATTCCACACGGCCGGTGAATCCCACGGACAAGGGCTGCTGGGGTTTCTTTCGGGACTGCCCGCAGGTGTTCCCGTGGACTCGGCCTATGTGAACCGCGAATTGCAGCGCCGGCAAGGCGGCTACGGGCGCGGCGGGCGCATGAGGATCGAGGCGGATGCCGCGCAATTCCTTTCCGGGGTGCGGCACGGTCAGACGGTGGGCTCGCCGATTGCCATCCTGATCGAGAACCGCGACTGGGAAAATTGGAAAGAGACGCTGGCGGTCGAGGAGAACCCTGCGGCTCGCGCGCAATCCAAGCCCTTGTCGCAGCCGCGGCCGGGTCATGCGGATTTGGCCGGATGCCTGAAATTCAATCTCCACGACGCGCGCTACGTGCTGGAGCGCGCGAGCGCGCGCGAGACGGCGGCGCGCGTGGCACTCGGCGCCTTGGCCAAGCTCTTCTTGCGGCAACTCGGGATGGAAGTGGCGAGCCATGTTGTGGCGGTCGGTAGCGTGAAGCTGGCAGGTGAGTCGGTGCCGTTCGGGCGCATCCTGGCGCTGCGCGATCAGGAGATCGTCCTCAACTGCGTCGATCCGGAGACCGAGGCGCGCATGAAGGCGGAGGTCGATCGAGCACTGAAAGGGCGCGACACGGTGGGTGGGACTTTTGAGGTCGTCGCGCATGGCGTGCCGCCGGGACTGGGCTCGTGCGGCCAGTGGGACGAAAAACTCGATGGGCAACTGGCCCAGGCGGTGATGTCGATCCAGGCCGTTAAAGCTGTGGAGATAGGAACGGGGATTGAAAACGCCGCGGCCTTCGGCTCAAAAGTTCACGACGAGATCGGGTACAGCCGCGAGGCCTCGCGTTTCACGCGCCCGTCGAACCGAGCGGGCGGCTTGGAGGGTGGCATCACGAATGGCGAGGACGTGGTCGTGCGCGGCTACCTCAAGCCCATCTCCACGCTTCGTCAGCCGCTCGGATCCGTGGACCTTGAGACCAAGGAGCCGGTGAAAGCCGCCTATGAACGTTCGGATGTGTGCGTGGTGCCGGCGGCGGGCGTCATCGGTGAGGCCATGGTGGCGCTGGTTCTGGCTCGAGCGTTCCTCGAGAAGTTCGGCGGCGATTCGCTCCAGGAGACGCGGCGGAACTACGACGCTTACATGCAGCAAGTGCGCAACTTGTAGAGTGAGAAAAACTGGAAAGTGGGAAATGGAAAATGGAAACTAGAAATTAGAAACTGGAAGCTGCTGCCTTTCGACACGAATCCTGATGCGCTAGCTCTTGCCAGTTTCCAATTTCGAATTTCCAGTTTCAGTCTTTGGCAATGATCTATCCCATCGTCAAGTACGGCCAGAAAGTGCTCGAAATTTCCGCCGAGCCCGTCACGGTCTTCGACGGCGACCTCGCGAAGCTCGTCGCTGACATGTTCGAGACCATGTACGCCGCCAGCGGCGTGGGACTTGCGGCGCCGCAAATCGGCATCGGAAAGCGACTGTGCGTGATTGACATAACCTCCGGCCAAGATCCCCAAAGCAAACTGGCGCTTGTCAATCCCATCATCGTGGGGACGGAAGGAAAAGTCGCGCAGGACGAGGGTTGCCTCAGCCTCCCTGACTTTCGCGCCAGCACAACCCGTCCGGCACGCGTCACGGTCCGCGCGCAGGATCTGCACGGGGAAGAGTTCACGATGATGGGGGAAGGCCTGCTCGCGCGCGCCTTCTGCCACGAAACGGATCATCTGAACGGCACGCTGTTCATCCAGCACCTCAGTCGGCTCAAGCGCGACTCCATCAAGCGCAAGATCAAGAGGTTGATGAAAGCGGGCGAGTGGTAGAGCCTCGTGGTCCTTCTTCCTTGGAATGCCGAGACCGCTCCTCTACCCGGCGAAATCTGGGGACTGACAACTGACCGCTGAGAACTGACAACTCCTCCATGAACTTGATTTTCTGCGGCACGCCCGAGTTTGCCGTTCCTACCCTGGAGAAGCTGCTCGCCGAGGGCTTTCAGATTGACTTGGTGGTCTCCCAGCCGGACGAACCTTCTGGGCGGGGCTACGAAGTGAAGCCTCCGCCCGTCAAAATCGTGGCGGAGAGAGCCGGGATCCCGGTGTTCCAGCCCGCCAAACTGAAGATCCCGGCGACGCAGGAGTTCCTTTCCCGATATCACCCCGACGCCATCGTCGTGGTTGCCTATGGTCGCATCATCCCGCCGTGGATGATCGATCTGCCGCGCCTGGGTTGCATCAACCTTCATGCCTCGCTTCTTCCCAAATACCGTGGCGCAGCCCCAATTCAATGGGCCATGATGCGCGGAGAGACGGTCACCGGCGTGACCACGATGAAGATCGATCCCGGCATGGACACCGGGGATATTCTGCTCGCGCGAGAGATTCCGATCCGGGAGGAGGACACCACGGAGACGCTTTCGAAGTCGCTGAGCGCGATCGGCGCCGATCTGATGGTCGAGACGCTTCGCCGCCTGGAACGCGGCGAGATCACGCCTCGCCCGCAAGATCATTCCCAGGCAACGATGGCGCCCATGCTCAAGAAAGAAGACGGCCGGATTGACTGGAATCTCCTAGCCCGCGCAATCTCCTGGCGCGTGCGCGGCCTGCGCCCCTGGCCGGGGGCGTATACGACATTTCGCGGCAAGAATCTGCACGTCTGGTCCGCGGCGGTCGCCAATGCCCCGGCGAGCGACCTCGTTCCTGGAACCCTCCTCGGCGGAGGCAGGAAGCTCTCGGTGGTGTGCGGCCAAGGAACACAGCTCGAATTGAAAGAAGTCCAGCTCGAAGGACGAAAACGTCTCTCCACTCGCGATTTCTTGAACGGCGTCCGGCTCGCTCCCGGTGAAAAACTCGGACCCTGAACTGCGAATTAGGGATAATAGACTTGTTCAACGCACTCCTGCGTCGGGCGTCTGCTTTTCTTAATTCGTAATTCAGAGTTCATAATTCAGAATTCGTATATGCCCATCTCTCCGGCGCGGCAAGCGGCGTTCCGAATCCTGTTGCGAGTCGAATCTGGTCGCGCGTTCGCCGTGGATCTTCTCCAGGGCAGGGAAGTGGCGCGGCTCGCCGAGGTCGATCGACGGCTGGCCACGGAACTGGTCATGGGGACGCTGCGCTGGCGCGGCGAGCTGGATTACCAGCTCGAAAGCCTCTCCGGCAAGCCCTCTCGATACTTCGATCTCGAAGTCCTGACCATCCTGCGTCTGGGGATCTACCAGATCCGGTTCCTGGAGAAGATTCCCCAATCCGCCGTGGTGAACGAAGCCGTCGAGTTGACGAAGGCGGCGGGAAAGCGCTCGGCCGCAGGGCTGGTGAATGCCGTCCTGCGCAAATGCCAACCCGCGAAGGCGCGCCCGCGGAAGATCGGCGCCGGCGAGGGAGACCGCGGACTTCTTCAGGCCGCGAGGCGATCGTTCCCGGCCTGGATACTCGAGCGCTGGGAGCAAGCGTACGGCAGGGAAGCGGCGGATTCGCTGGCGCTGGCCGGCGTTGCTGTGCCTCTCACGACCCTGCGGGCCGTTCGAGGCTCGCGGGAGGACGCGCAGCAAGCGCTCGCGCAGGAAGGGGTTCAGGCCGAGTCCGGAAAGTATTCAGGGCGCGCGCTGGTCGTGCGATCAGGGAATGTTCTGAACTCGGAGGCTTTCCGCCGCGGCGATGTCGTGATCCAGGATGAAGCTTCCCAGCTTGTCGTTGATCTCGTCGCCCCGCAAGCGGGCCAGCGGGTCCTTGACGTGTGCGCAGCGCCGGGAATCAAGGCTCATCAGCTCGCGCACGCGCTCGGCGAGGGCACCCTGGTGGCCTGTGACCTGAGCGCGCGCCGGCTGCAAACCATGAAAAGCCTTCTGAGCGGCCGAATTCCCGCCGCTGTCGAATTCCACGTCGTTCGCTTGGACGCCTCGCGCGCCCTGCCTTTCTCCGGCCAGTTTGAACGAATTCTCGTGGACGTTCCGTGCTCCGGGACTGGGACGCTGGCGCGCAATCCGGAAATCAAGTGGCGGCTCAAACCGGCTGACCTTCCGAGGCTGGCGGAATTGCAGCGGAGCATTCTCGAGAACGTACTCCGGCTGCTTGCGCCGGATGGGCGGCTGGTCTATTCGACCTGCTCGCTGGAGCCGGAAGAAAACGAGCAGGTGGTCGAATCGGTGCTCGATGAGAACCGGGATGTTCGCTTGATGACCGCTGCCGAACTCTCCAGAGAATCGCCTGCGCTTGCCGGTCTATTCGACTCTCGCGGCTACTTCCGCACCCGCCCCGATCTCCACGGCATGGATGGCTTTTTCGCCGCCGTGATTGTGCGCGCTGGCACAAAACAGGCAAACCCTACGCCACCCCCTGATCGCTGACCTGTTATTCCTCCGGTTCAAATCATCGGCTCACAGCCACCAATGCGAACGCATTTTGCGAAATT
>JAIQGH010000103.1 GCA_020072655.1 Terriglobia bacterium
GTCGGGCTCCGGAAAGTCCACGCTGGTGCACGACGTCCTGTACAACGCGCTCATCTCGCGGCGCGGCGTCGCAGCCCCGCGCGCCGAATACGAACGCACGGAGGGCGATAATCTCCTCGCGGACCTGGTGCTGGTTGACCAGTCGCCCCTCGGGCGCACGCCGCGCTCGAATCCCATCACTTACATCAAGGCCTTCGATGGCGTCCGCGACGTCTTTGCCGCCACGCCCGAAGCGCGCAAGCGCGGCTACACGCCGGGCCATTTCTCCTTCAATATTCCGGGCGGGCGCTGTGAAACGTGTCAAGGCGACGGGACCGTCACCGTCGAGATGCAGTTCCTGGCGGACGTGGAGCTGGTCTGTGAGGAGTGCCGCGGGCGACGCTTCAAGCCCAGCGTCCTCGAGATTCGCTACAAGGGCAAAACCATTTACGACGTCTTGCAGATGACTGTCAAGGAGGCCCTGACGTTCTTCTCCAGCGTGCCCAAGGTGACCAATAAGATCCGCGCGCTGGATGAGGTCGGGCTGGGTTATCTGCGCCTGGGCCAGTCGGCGACGACGCTCTCGGGCGGCGAGGCGCAGCGCGTGCGGCTGGCGGCGCATTTGGCGCACCAGATGATTGAAAACACCCTCTTCATCTTCGACGAACCGACGACCGGCCTGCACTTTGACGACATCAATAAGCTGCTCGCGGCGTTCCGCAAGCTCCTGGAAGCAGGCGGGACCGTCCTCATCATCGAACACAACCTCGATGTCCTTAAGACCGCGGACTGGATCATTGACCTGGGGCCCGAAGGCGGAGATGATGGCGGCTATGTGGTCGCTGCCGGGCCGCCGGAAGTTCTGATCAAGAACCCACGGTCGTTCACCGGGCAGTACCTGGCGCGTTATCTCTCGACCAACGGAGGCGCAGTTGGCCTGCGGACCAAGGGTCGCTAGCGCGCTCGCCGCCGCATTGCTCCTGATGTCGGTGACCGGGATTGCGCCGCTCGGCGCGCAAGAGCCTGCGAAGAAGGCGGCCCATGCTGATGTTCCCACCCTGCTCAAGACAGCCAGCGAAGCGCTCGACCGCAAGGACCTGCCCGCCGCCGCCCAGGCCCTGAAATCCGTCGTGGAGGCGCAGCCGGACAATGCCCCCGCCTGGTTCAACCTGGGGTACGCCTATTCCGGCTTGCATCAGGACGCGGAAGCGGTCGCGGCCTACGAGAAAACCCTCGCGCTTCAGCCGAACTTGTTTGAGGCCCATCTGAACCTGGGAATCTTGCTCATGCAAATGAAGCGGGTGAAGGAGGCGGTTGCGCACCTGGACAAGGCCGTGACTCTCAAGCCGGAGCATCCCCGCGCCCACCTCTATGATGGCCGCGCGCTGGCCGCCCTGGGCCAGCCGGAAGCGGCAGAAAAGCAGTTCCAGGAGGCGATTCGCCTCGATCCCACGCTGGCCATTGCCTGGTTTGACCTCGGCCAGTTGTGCTTGAGCCGCAAGGACAACGCCGGCGCGCTGGCGGCGTTCCAAAAAGCCGCGGGACTGGATCCCAAGCTGCCGCAGGCGATGCTCGGCGCGGCCCTGGCCCTGGAAGGATTGAACCGCGCGCCCGAGGCGATTCCTCAGTTCGAGCAATATCTGGCCGCGCAGCCGGATGACCTCGAGACACGTTTTCACCTGGCGAAACTGTACGTGCAGCAAGGCAAAAATGAGCAAGCTCTCGCCAGCCTCGAGATTGTTTACCGCGCCAAACCCGACCTCCCTGGCCTTGCGGCGGCGCTGGGGGATGTCTGCGCGCTGCTGAAGAAATTCCCGGAGTCGGAGAAGTACTACCGTCAAGCGCTTGCCGCCACGCCCAGCGAGCCCGACCTTCACCGGGCGCTGGGCCAGACACTGCTCGACCAGGAGAAATTCCCCCAGGCCGAAGGTGAGTTTCTCGCCAGTCTGAAGCTCGACCCGAGGAGTCGCGAGGCGGCGAAGGGCCTCGCCACAAGTCTCTACCTTCAGAAGAAGTACGGGGAAGCGGTGCCGGTCCTGGAGGCTCTGGCGCGCGCCCCGGACGCGCCGGTGGGAATCTTCTTCATCCTTGCCACGTGCTACGACGACCTCCACAATATTAAGATGGCCTACGAGTACTACACGCGCTTCCTCGATCTCTCGCGCGGCCAGAGCTCCGACCAGGAGTGGCAGGCCCGCCAGCGGGCGAAACTCCTCCAGCGCGAACTCCGAAAATAGCTATAATGAAATCACACTATGCGGATGCTGAAATCGTGGGGTGCTGTGCTGGCTCTCATCGCCTTGATAGTCCCTCACCCTGCCGTGACGGCGCCGCCCCGGCGCCAGGACAGCGAACAGGACCTCCTGGCGCGCATGCAGCGCGAATCTGATCCCATCAAGAAAGCCAAGCTGGAAGTCCGCTTGGCTCGAGTCAAGCTTCTGGCGTCCATGGCGGCCCTCGACCAGGGGAATATGGAGGAGACGAACCGCCTTCTGAGCGCCTACTTGGAGACACTGAACGGCGTTTGGGGACGGCTGAAAAGCTCGGGGCGCGTGGCGTCCAAAAGCTCTTCCGGCTTCAAGGAACTCGACATCGAGCTGCGGGAGGATGCACGATATCTCGAGGACCTCAAGCACCGTATCCCCTACACCGACCGCGGCACGGCGGAGAAGGTCGCCGGGAGAGTTGATGAGCTGCGGAGCGAGGTCCTCACTGCGCTCTTCCCTCGGCGGCCCCTTCGCAAAGGCGGAAAAGCGAACAAACCATGATGAGGACAGAGGGTTTCGGGAGGCGATGCCTGGCGCCAGGCTGCGGATTCTTGGCGCTTCTCCTGATCTTCTCGGCCCGGCTCGCCCCCGCGCAAACCGGGGCTTCGTTGAGCGACGATGAGGCGGACAAGCTCCGCGACGCCCAGGAGCCGAGCGAGCGCATCGGCGTTTATCTGGCGCTGATGCAGGCGCGGCTGGACCGCTTCGAGGATTTTCGACACCGTGCGGTCAACGCGAAGTATGACAACGCCGGATACTTGGACGATCTGTTGAAAGACTACATCGCCCTCGACGTGGAGCTGAAAAACTGGATTGACTACCAATACCAGCACCAGGGCGACATGCGTGGGGGGCTGCAAAAGCTGCTCGAACGCGGACCTCAGCAGCTCCTCGCACTGCGCCACGTCCAGGAGGCCCCGGACCCCTATGCCTCTCGATACGCGGACACGCTCCATGACGCCATCGACCAGATCAGCGACACGCTCGACGGCGCAACCCAAGCGTTCGCCGAGCAGAAGAAGAGGCTTGGCGAATTAAAGCGGGAGGAGAAAGCCGACATCGCCGCGGCCAAAGAGCGTGTCAAGGAAGAAAAGAAGCGCACCAAGGAAGAGAAGAAGGTTCGCAAGAAAGAAGGCAAGGGCCGGATTCCTGGCGAATCCGACGAAGACTAACGAGCTTTGACCACCCCTACCCCTGAAACCCGCCCTGAGCAGCTGGTGCTAGCGCTCGACTCGGCCGCGGGACTCGACGCCGTCTTCGGGCGGGTGTTCCGCCGCCTGGGGCTGAAGCGTCCGACGCCTGAGTTTCGCGTTGAGTACCGGCCGTTCGCCAGCTTGCGCAGCACGATCCGCCTGTGCGGCAGTCGCGCCGTAGTTCACTTGGCCGACGTATTGACGGGCGCCCCGCCGCTGGTGAACGAAGCCTTGGCGGAGATCCTGCTGGCGCAGCTTTTTCGGCGCCGTCCTTCCCGGGAAGCACGTGCCTGTTACCTCGCCTACGTGTACAGCCCCGCCGTGCGCCGGCGGATTGACGAAGCCCGCCGAACGCGCGGTCGCAAGCGCCTCCTGCCCCCGCGCGGCCGCCACTACGACCTGGAGGAAATCTTCGACCGGCTCAATCACCGCTTCTTCGCCGGCGCGCTGGCCAGGCCGCGACTCGGCTGGAGTACGCAACGCGCGCGAAGCACTCTCGGCCATTACGATTCCGCTCACGGCGCCATCATCATCAGCCGGCACTTCGATTCGTCCGAAATCCCGCGCTTCCTTGTGGAATACCTGATGTTCCACGAGATGCTTCATATCCAGTTTCCCGTGGAGCGCGACGGACACCGCCGTGTCGTCCACTCGCGCGCCTTTCGCGAGGCCGAGAAGAAGTTCCCGCACTACGAACGCGCCCGTCGGCGGCTGAAGGGCTTCTCCGTGTAGGCGATAAGCCGGCTTGGGGCAATCTCGTCGAAAGGATTTCGCTATAATCGAAGCCCCCACGAGCTGAGATGTCTGGCGTGCGGTGTGTGAATCGAACGTTACGCGAATCGCAAGGAGGCGAGAGCGATGTCAAAATGCATTTTCCCGACGATGATGATGGTCGCGGCCCTGACTGGCACCGGGCCTGCAACCCGTGCCGCAACGCCCCTACAAGTGACTTCCCCTGACGGAAACATGACGATTGAATTCCTGCTGAAATCGAACCCGCAACCCTACCTGCCGGGCGAACGCCCCTACTACCGCGTTTCGTACAAGGGCCACATGATCCTGACGGACTCTCCGCTGGGGCTGGATTTCATCGGCAGCCGCCCCCTCGACGAGGATTTCGAGATCTTGGGCACGGATATCAAGACGCACGACGACATGTGGGAGAACGCTTTTGGGGCGCGGCGACAGGTGCGCGACCATTACAATCAGCTCACCGTCTCGCTGCGGGAGCGCCAAGCTCCCGGCCGACGCATGGAGTTGGTTTTCCGCGCCTATGACGCCGGTGCCGCCTTCCGCTACGTATTGCCCAAGCAGGAGGCGCTCGAGAAGTTCACGCTCTCGTCCGAGAACACGGGCTTCTACTTCCCGCAGGAGGCTTTTGCCTACGCGCTTAGCCTGAAGAGCTACACAACTCCTTACGAGACCGATTACCACCGCGTCAGCCTGGCGGAGATCAAGCCGACCTCGATCGTGGGCTTGCCCCTGCTGATTGAGGTCCCGAAAGGCCCCTGGGCAGGCTTGCTGGAGGCTGACCTGACCGACTACGCGGGCATGTATGTGGGTGGCGTGCGGGGCGTTTCCCATGCCCTGATGAGCAAGCTCTCCCCCTTGCCGGACCGCTCCGACGAGGCGGTGGTGGGGGCGACGCCCAAGGCCACGCCTTGGCGCGTCATCCTGCTGGGTTCCGAGCCTGGGGCACTCATTGAAAACGCCGACCTCATCCTCAGCCTCAACCCGCCCTGCGCGCTCGCCGACACCAGTTGGATCAAGCCCGGAAAGGCGGCCTGGGACTGGTGGTCGGGGAGCTTCGCGCGCAACGTCAACTTCCAGCCGGGCATGAACACCGCGACGATGCTGCACTATGTGGACTTCGCCGCGCGCTCTCACTTCGCGTACATGCTTGTCGATGCGGGCTGGTACCCGGCTCAGGACTACACGCACCCCGTCGATATCCTGCACTACACCGCCGAGACCGACGTCCCCCGCATTATCGAATATGCGACGTCAAAGGGTGTGAAAGTGCTGCTTTGGGTTTTCTGGGGCGCCCTCGACAAGCATTTGGATGAGGCCCTGGCGCTTTACAAGCAATGGGGCGCGGCTGGCGTGAAGGTCGATTTCATGAACCGCGATGATCAAGAGATGGTGAACTTCTATGAGCGCGTGGTGCGCAAGGCCGCCGAAAACCACATGGTCGTAGATTTTCACGGGGCCTACAAGCCGACCGGCCTGCGGCGCACCTATCCCAACCTGCTCACGCGGGAAGGCGTGATGGGCGCGGAGTACAACAAGTGGAGCAAGCGCATCACCCCCGAGCACGACGTGACGCTGCCCTTCACCCGCATGCTGGCCGGGCCGATGGACTACACGCCGGGCGGGTTCCGCAATGCCACCCGCGAACAGTTCAAGCCCCAGTTTGTCGAGCCCATGACGCAGGGCACCCGGGCGCATGAGCTCGCCAAGTACGTTGTCTTCGAGAGCCCGCTAGAAATGGTCTCGGATTATCCGGAAGCGTACGAAGGCCAGCCCGGTTTCGAGTTCATTGAGAAGGTGCCGACGGTTTGGGACGACACGAAGGTCTTGAATGGCGAGCCGGCGAAGTACGTCACCATCGCCCGCGAGAAGGATAACGTTTGGTACCTCGGCGCCATGACCAACTGGGACGCGCGGGATCTCGAGATTCCGTTCGGGTTTCTTGGCTCCGGCGAGTACGAAGCCCAAATCTTTGCCGACGGCCCCGACGCCGATCAAGTCGCCATCAGCCTCAGCATCACGAAGAAGCGCGTCAAGGCCGGTGACAAGCTCCACATTCATCTGGCCTCGGGCGGCGGGCTGGCGGTGATCTTCACGCCGGTGGTGTAGGGGCGCGAGGCCTTGCAGGCCGCATTGGGCTGCTCGTGGAAGGGATGCTACAGGTCGAGGAATCGGCGGACTCGAACTCGATCATCCTCAACGACGACGATTGCGCCTTCCCTCAGCGCATCCTCCACGAGCGGCAGGCATTGAAGGAGGCGGGAGTTTATCCAGTTTGGGTCGGCGGTCACAGTACGGAAGATGACGGCCGAGACGCGCTCTTTAGCCCTGAGTGCCAGCAAGGCGGGATAGTCGAGGTCGAATGTCAGCACCACCTGACCTTGCGTAGTCGCCCGCTTGATTACCTCGATATCGCTCGCCCCGGACAAGCCCAGGTCGCTCAGCCGGACGGCTTGATGCCCCAGTTCCTTCAAGAACTCTACGGTTCTTGGGGATATCCCCATGTTGGCAAGGAAGTTCACTTGGGTGTGCCGGGCACGATCACGGTTTTCTCATTGGCTAGCCAGGCAGCGTATTCCATGGCCTGTTTGAGGTCCGCCGCTTCGAGTTCAGGGTAGTCAGCCATGATCTGGTCAGGCGCTTTCCCCTCAGCCAGCAGGCGCAGGACTATATGGACGGGGATGCGCAACCCTCGAATGCATGGCTTGCCGTCGCATTTCCCGGGTTCAATCGTGATGCGGTCAAAGATGCGAGTCATCATACGGCCTCTATGCTAACACAGTCGGAGTTGATTCTCACGCCGGCGAAGATGGGGGTCACCCTTCGAGCCCCTGCGGTTTCCCGCGTCCGTACAGCACACGGCCGGGTTTCGCGCCGGTGTGCTCGCCTTTCTTCAGCACGACCGTCCCATTGACGATCACGTACTCGATCCCGACCGAATACTGGAGCGGATCTTCGAACGTGGCCCTGTCAGCGACCGTGGCCGGGTCGAACACGGTAATGTCAGCGGCCATGCCGGGGCGGAGCAGGCCGCGGTCGGTCAGTCCCGTGATCTCGGCGGCAAGCGAGGTCATTTTGCGGATGGTTTCGGGCAGGGTCAGAACTTTCTTCTCCCGCACGTAGTAGCCGAGCACCCGCGGAAACGTGCCGTAGAAGCGCGGATGGGGTTTGCCGACGAATTGCATCTCAGGTGAGACGGCCGAACCATCGGACCCGACGCCGACCCAGGGCTGCTTCATCGCCGATTCGACGTCGGCCTCGCTCATGCCGAAGTAAACGGCTTCCGCCGCGCCACCCTCGGAGATCAGCAGGTCGCACAGGGCATCCAGGGGATCTTTGCCCATCATCCTCGCCACTTCATCCATGCGCTTGCCTTCGTACCGTTTGTTCTCGGTTTTCTGCAGCGAGGCCACCAGCACGCCGTGCCAGCCGCCGACATCTTGGAGCTCGTTATCGCCCCAGCCGGGCACACCTGCCCCGATGTCGCGGCGAATTTGAGCGCGCACCCGCGGGTCTTTCAGCCGCTCGACGAACTCCGCGGAGGTGCCTTCCTGGTATTTCGGCGGGATGCACATCTCCAGGCCCGTCATCGAGGCGATATAGGGGTACTGGTCAGCGGTGATATCCAGGCCGCGGTCGCGCGCCGCCTGAATTCGCTCAGTCTGCGCGGGCATCTGGCCCCAGTAGGGGCGTCCGGATTTCTTGAAGTGGAAGATGTGCGCGGGCAATCCCGCCTTTTCGCTGATCTCGATCGCTTCCTCGATGGCGCGCAGGCTGGCCCCGCTCTCGCTGCGGATGTGGGTGGCGTAGATGCCGCCGTAGCTCGCCGCCACTTTGGCCAGCTCGACCAGCTCGTCCGTCTTGGCGAACGTGTTGGGGACATAGATGAGCCCCGACGAGAGTCCGATGGCGCCGTCCTGCATCGCCCGTGCCACGAGGCCCTTCATCTCTGAAAGCTCCGCGGCTGTTGGCGCGCGGTTGACGTTTCCCATCACGCATCCCCGCACTTGGCCGCTGCCGACGTAGGAAGCGATATTCACGGCGATGCCTTGCCGCTCGAGGCGAGCGAAGTACTGGCCGAACGACTCCCAGTCGCGCTTGAAGCCATAACGTTCCAGGCTCTTGTCGAACTCGGCGGCTGCGGGACCGAGCACCGGAGCCGCCGAGCTGTCCTCGCCAAGAATCTCAGTCGTCACACCTTGGCGGATTTTGCTTTGTGCCTTGCCATCGACGAGGAGCGTGTAATCGGAATGGGCGTGCAAGTCGATGAAGCCCGGCGCGACCACGAGGCCCTGGGCGTCGATCACCTCGCGGGCTGTGGCGTGGGGCAGCCGCCCCACGTCCGCGATGCGCCCATCCTTGACCGCGACGGAGCCCTGAAACCACGGGCCGCCGCTGCCATCGAGGATGCGGCCGTTGATGATCAGCAGGTCGTATTCGGGAGCCGGTGCCGCCACGCGCGCGCCGATCCAACCAGCCAGGGCCAGCGTCACCAGTCCGAGGGCCGCGAGCGAAACTTTCCGAGTCTTCCCAAGCAGATATTTCACCGGAACCTCCCTGAGCGACAAGATGGGAGCGAGGCATTATACTGGAGTCCCATGAGTGATGAATCCAAGATCAAGCTTGTCCCCGTCCGCGTCTTTCGGGGAGGGACGGCCAGCCTTGATGCGGAGCTGGCCAGGAACGTTCTCGCGGAGGAGGGGATTGAGAGTATTCTCCCCGGGGACATTGCCGCGGAAACCATTCCTGTCCTGGAAGTCCACCTGCTGGTCCGTGAGGAGGACGCACCGCGCGCGGCGGAACTCCTCGAAGCGTACTTCGACACGGAAGAGGAAAGTCCGGCCCCGGAAGAGTAGCTTAGCGCGGTGAGGTCGTTGCCCGATCTGAGTTGGCGCGCCCCGATGAAGCTGCCGGAGAGGTTCTGAGCCGCCGTTCGAGGCGTGCGATGGCCTTCTGAACCTCGCGGGCCTCTTCGGCCTGCTTGGTGGAAGGAAGGAGATCAAGGTATTGGCGATAGTTCTCGAGCGCTTTCTGCCGCAACCCCAGCCGATCGTAAACGTTTCCCATTCCCAAATACGCCTGCGGGTTAGTCGGGTCCGTCTTCGCCGCTTCCTGATAACGGCTGAGCGCGGCGCGGTATTTGTGGCGTCGCAGGTAGAAGTTCCCAATCTCGACGGATTTCCAGGCGGGCGGGGTCGTGTAGGTCCTCTCCTCGGGTTCGGGGGGCTGTTCGTTCTGGGCGAAGCCGCGGGCGATTGGCAGGCTGGCGGCGATCGTGAACAATGCAGCCGCCGCTGGTGTTCGCATCCATCTCATGCGCTGATTGTCCCCGCCCAACGCTGGGGTGTCAACTCGCTCCACTCTTGCCTGGATGCACGATGCCAGAATGAGGATGCGCCGAAATCGCGGCCCGTTTGACAGGATGCCGGCACCGCGGATAATGAGAAGTGGGAAGACACCGTGGACGCGCCGCTTTCCCAAAAAGCCGAGGCCCTGCCCGCCGAGCCGGGAGTCTACATCTTCAAGGATGAGGCGGGACGACCGATCTACGTCGGCAAGGCGAAATCACTCCGCCACCGCGTGCGTTCTTATTTCCAGGAATCCCGCCCCTCGGACGCGAAGCGCGACAGCATGCTGGATGCCGCGCGGGACCTCGAGACGATTCTGGTTGACAATGAAAACGAGGCCATCGCCCTCGAGAACAACCTCATCAAGGAGTTCAAGCCGCGGTACAACATTCTGCTCCGCGACGACAAGAGTTATCCCTTCATTAAACTCACCGCTGGCGAGCGTTTCCCGCGCGTCTATGTGACGCGGCGCTTGAAGAAGGACGGCTCGGCCTATTACGGCCCCTATTTTCCCGCTAGCCTTGCCTATCGCATTGTGGACCTCGTCCATCGGCGTTTTCTCGTGCCCTCCTGCAACGTGGACCTGACGCGCTTCCACCCGCGGCCGTGCCTGCAGTTCTACATCAAACGGTGCCTCGGGCCCTGCGTCGAAGGGTTAACGACGGGAGCGCGTTACGCCGAAGCCGTGCGCGACGTGCGCCTGTTGCTGGCAGCGCGGGAGAGCGATCTGGTTCGCGATCTGCACGCCCGCATGCTCGCCGCCTCTGAGGCCGAGCATTTCGAGGAGGCGGCGCGCTATCGCGACTTGATCGCCACCGTCGAAGAACTGCGCGAGCGGCAGAAGATGGCGACCTCACATGGGGAGGACACCGATATCTTTGGTTTCCACCAGGAAGGGCCCCTCGTCGCCGTAAACCTCTTCCACCTGCGCGGCGGTCGCGCCGTGGATCGCCGCGAGTTCTTTTGGGAGGACCTCGAGGACTGCAGCCCGCGCGAGCTGTTCGCGTCGCTGCTCAAGCAGGTCTACCTTGACCAGCCTTATGTGCCGGGCGAGATTCACGTGCCGGTGGATTTCGATGATCGCGAGATCCTGGAGGGCCTTCTTTCCGAGAAGCGCGGGCGCCGGGTCGAAATCCTGACGCCGCAGCGCGGCCAGAAGCGGGCCTTGCTGGAGCTCGTCGCCAAAAACGCCCGGCACAGCTTCGAGAGGCGCTTCCGCATTTCCAAGCCGCGCGCCCGCGAGATGCTGGAGGGCCTCGCCGAGGCGCTGGATCTTGCGAAGCCGCCCGCGCGCATCGAGTGCTTCGACGTGTCGCACATTCAGGGGACCGATATCGTCGCCTCCCTGGTCGTTTGGCAGGGCGGAGGGATGAAGAAATCCGACTACCGCAAGTTTATCATCAAGACCGTGCCGTCGAACGACGACTTCGCCAGCATGCGCGAGGTGGTCACGCGCCGTTATCGCCGGCTCCAGGAAGAGAAGAAACCGCAGCCCGATTTGGTCCTCGTGGACGGCGGGATCGGGCAACTCCACGCCGCTGCGCAAGCGCTCGAAAGCCTGCAAATTATCAATCAGCCGCTGGCCAGCATCGCCAAGAAGGAAGAGATCCTTTACGTCTTGGGTCGGGAGAACGATCCAGTTGTCCTCGACCGCCACTCACCTGTCCTGCATCTCATCCAGCAGATCCGCGATGAGGCGCACCGCTTTGCCGTGACCTTCCATCGTGCGCGACGCTCGAGCCGGGAAATGACCAGCGAACTGCTGGCAATTCCGGGCGTGGGAGAGAAGACCGCGAAGAAACTCCTGGCCCAGTTCGGCAGTTTGGGCAAACTCCGTGAGCTCACGGTGGAGGAGCTCCGCCAAGTTGTCTCACCTGTCCAAGCTCAAAGGATTTGCGAGCATTTCGCCTCTCTCGGGGAGGCTTCTAAATAATAGACAGTCCAGACGGTATATTAATAATCTACTGTCAACATTCCCCTTGCAACGCTACCGACAGAATGGTATTGTGCTGTGCAGCTTGAAGGAGGTTTGTGATGAGCGGGAACAAAGTAACCAACTCTGTGGCATTTCTCCTCATAGGCGCAGGCGTGGGAGCAGGGCTAGCGCTGCTCCTTGCGCCCCGGTCCGGCAAAGAGACCCGAAAGTATCTAGCCGAGCGGGCCGAGGAGGGGAAGGATTATATGACCTCGGTGGGCAAGGAAATCCGCAAGCAGGCCGAGGTTGCTGTCGGGCGTGGCAAGGTCTGGGCCACCAGGCTCACACAGTAAGTATTTTCTTGCGGGCATGGGGATCGGGGCCATCCTGGCTCTGCTCTTCGCCCCCAAGTCCGGGGAAGAGACGCGCGAATTCATCACGCAGAAGGCGGGAGAGGGCAAGGAGTATGTGACGGCCCGGGGCCGCGAGCTGCGCAAGCAGGCCGAGGAAGCGGTAGAAAAGGCGAAGGACGTGGTGAGCAAGCAGAAGGAGCAACTCTCGGCGGCGCTGGAAGCCGGCAAGCAGGCCTATCAGGAAGAGAAGGGCAAGTCCCGCTAGTGCCGTTCCAACTTCTTTCGCCCCGCCGCCTGGGCCGAGCGCATTCGGGATCCAACGGCGTCGGCGGTATGGGCATCAGGGCTAGCGATTTGGAACGGCCCTGGCACGCTCCACAGGTTGACTCATTTACGGAAAGGCGAACCATGGCCAATGACAGTTCGGTGACTGTTGTGCTGGTGCTCGTCGCCGTCGCCGTATTGATGCAAGCGGGAGCGATGGTGGGCATCTGGCTCGCCATTCGCAGCATTCATCATGAGGTGCAAGGGGTCCGGGCCGACGTTAAGCAGCGCATCGACCCCCTGACGCAAGCGGTGAACGCCATTCTGGTCGAATCGCGCGAGCCCGTGCGCACGATCACGGCCAATCTCGCCGACATCAGCCGCATCCTCCGCGACCGCACCGGCCGCGTGGATGAGGCGGTGGCGGAGTTGGTGGATCGCAGCCGGGCGCAGGTGGCGCGAGTCGATCAGTTGGTCTCCGATCTGGTCCAGAAGGTTGAGACCACGGCCGACCAGGTTCAACGCGGCGTCCTGGTGCCCCTCAACGAGGTCTCCGCGGTGGTGAAGGGTGTACGCACGGGCCTCGAGTTCCTGTTTTCGCGACGGCGCTCCGCCAGCGTGAGCGAGGCGACCTCGGACGAGCAGTTGTTCATTTGACGATTGCCGCGCGCAGGCTTGGCAAGCGCGGCTAGTGGGTAGTTCTTTCCTCTCTCACAGGTTGCCAGGCTGCCCAAACGCTTCCCAACGCGTCCTATCACCCGCGGGCGACTTCCGGCCGTCGCTGTCTTTGCGCGGGCGCCACGGCCCGGACGGGCCAAGACACGATTGGCTCCACTCCTCGGCCCTCATGGCGCAGCGTGTTTTCAGGCCGCGCTGATTGCCGACACAATTCGCAAGCTTGAGGCGATTTCGAAACATGCCGCCTGCTGGCTGTTCTACACCGGCCGCATTGGGCCTAAGAAGATGCTGCAAAACCACCCACGCTGTCATCCTGAGCCCCGACTCGTCGGGGCGAAGGATCCCTGGGTTTGCCTGGAAACTGAAATGCGGGGGTCCTTCGCTTCGCTCAGGATGACATGCACCAAGGGTTTTTCAGCATTCTGTAAGCAACGCGGTAGGGGGCGCTGGAAGCTGGTGCGGCAGCGCGGGGGGGATCTGGGTGAACGCCTCGCGCGCGCGTTCCGGCGTTTGCTTTCGCGGCATCCTCGAGCGATTGTCATCGGGACTGACTCGCCGCTGCTGCCGCCGCGCAAACTGCGCGAGGCCCTCAGCGAACTGCGCGCCTGCGATGCCGTGCTCGGCCCCTGTCCTGACGGCGGCTTCTACCTCATCGGGCTACGCTGCCTGCCGCCGGGACTCTTCCGCGACGTACGCTGGGGAAGCCGCTTCGCCCTGCGCGATATGCTGAGGAATATGCTGCGCAGCGGCTTGGCCTGCTCGGTTCTTGAACCGGTCCCGGATGTGGATCGCCCTCAGGACTTTCGCGCTTTGGCTGCGCAGATGGGGAAGCGCCGCGACCTGCGCCGTTTGTCGCCCGCCCTGTGGGGTTTCCTCAAGGCACGTTCCAGAGTGGGGGTGCGCCGGCCCTCGGCCCGCTCCGGGCGCCAGGAGAGCATTCGCACATAGAAATGTGAAATCTCTCGCGTACGATAATATTGTGGGAGGTCATCGGCGATTACCATGGCAAAACCAGCGCGAGCGGGCTTCGGGCGATCTGCCCTGAGTTGGGGCACTTCGGTTCTGGCGTTTGTGACCGCGGGTGGCGCATACCCCGACGTGTCGGGGTGTGCGATCGGGGCGATGACAACTTCCACGAGGCTGCCTATTCCCGCACTGTCCACACGACCGACATCCTTCAGGTTGAGGCGGATTTTCGCGGACCACGACGTCTCCCGAAGGCACCGAGCTCGAGATCACACAGCGGATGCAGAGGCCGGAACAGTGGCGCGCAGGAATGCGGCGATGCGCCGGACGACATCGCCGGCAGCTTGAAAGCGAGCCGCGTAGGTGAGAAAGCCATGCACTTCGCCTTCATAGCAAACGAGTGTCGGGGAAGGAAGCTTTTGCGCGAAGCGCAGGCCTTCGTCGCGCAGAGAATCGATGCCGCTAACCGCGACGAAACTGGGCGGCAGCGCGGCAAGGTTCGTATCGAACAGAGGAGAGATGCGCGGGTCGCACCGGTCCGTGCCGGCCTGCAGCCACAGGCCGTAGCCGAACCGCATGTCCTCGCTCGACGGGCCGGGCCCGGTGCGGAATTCGGCGTGCGACGGGCAGGAGAGCGTGGCATCGATCATGGGGTAGACAAGAACCAGGGCGGCAGATCCTTGCCGTGCTGCGTCGATGGCCAGAATGGCGCCCGCGCTGTCGCCGCCCACGGCCACAGTGGACGACAATGAGTATGCAGCGCGCATCGCAAGGGCGGCGTCTTCGAAGGCGGCCGGACATGGATGCTCCGGAGCGAGCCGGTAGTCGACTGCCAATACGCGCCAGCCGCTGGCATGCACCAACTGCCGGCAGAGCGCGTCATGCGTTTCAAGATCGCCCGAGATCATGCGCCCGCCGTGGAACCAGACCAGCACGGGTGCTCGATCGCTGTTCGCGTATAGGCGTGTGCGGGCGCCGTCGACGACGCCTGCCACCTCCAGGCGCGGTGGCGCGAAATGCGCGCACAGGCGCTGATAGCGTCCGCGGATCTCGTCGATCGTTCGCGCCGGCAGGTTCAGACGAGCGACCTCCGCTAGATAGGCCGCCGAGTCGGGCGCGAGTACCATTCATTCCTCCAGGGCAGCGAAGACCAGGCGGTAGAAGTCCGGGTGCGACTGCCAGGTCTGCGCGGTGATGATGCGCTCGTCACGCACGGCCTCGCGCTGATCCCAGGTGCCCCCAGCCTGCGTCACCTCGAAGCGCACATTTTCATAACACGTAACGCAGCGACCCCGGACCAATCCCGCCGCTACCAGGATCTGAATGCCGTGGCAGATAGCGAATACCCATTTTTTCGCGGCGTCGAAAGCACGCACCAACTGCAGCAACTTCTCATTGTGGCGCAGGTACTCGGGTGCGCGCCCGCCCAGCAGCAGGATGGCGTCGAAGTCTTCGACTCGCGCATCGGAAAAAGCGAGGGTTGCGTCAAGGCTGTAGCCGGGGCGCTCGATATAGGTATCCCAGCCCGGCTCAAAGTCGTGCATTACCAGATGCAGGCGGCGGCGCGAAGGCGCGGCAATCGTCACCGTATCGCCTGCCTCTCGGAAACGGTGCACGGCGTAAAGCGTCTCGTACGATTCTCCGGCGTCGGCTGTGACAAGCAGGATGCGTCGGTTCATAAGCTCTTTATAGCGCAGAGTGGAAAAAATAAACAAGCTGTCTATTGGGGCCAGCGGGTAGCGCGGAGGAAGGCGCGGTTTGCCTTCCTCCGCGGCTCTTGAAGCGGATAGCGTTCGAGTAGCGCGGGCCCCGATGCCCTTCATAGGGGTCCGCGCTACACGCTTTTCCAATACAATAATATCCCTGGAGGTTGCCGCCGATGAGCAATACAAAACCAGCGCGAGCGGGTTTGCGACGATCTGCCCTGAGTCGCGGCACCACGCTCCTGCCGTTTGCGATGGCCATGGCCTGGATGCTTGCGGCCTTGCCGATCTTACTTGCCGCGAAAGCGGAGGCCGGCCCTGATCCCTGGAAGCCTGCGGATCTCATCGAGCCCAAGGATCTGAATGCGATGCTTGCAAGTCCCCGGGCGCAAAAGCCGCTCATCGTCTACGTAGGTTTTGACTTTCTCTACGACGCGGCGCACATTCCCGGAGCCTTGTATTTCGGGCCTGCCAGGACGCCGAAAGGCCTCGCGGCGCTGAGCAAATGGGCACACACAGTGCCTCGGGGTAAGCTCGTGGTGATGTACTGCGGCTGCTGTCCTTGGAACGACTGCCCCAACATCCGTCCAGCTTTCAAGGCGCTGCGCGACGCAGGCGTGAAGAACCTCAAGGTTCTGCACATCCCCCACAACCTGCTTCGAGACTGGATCAACCAATCCTACCCGGTGGAGAAAGGTAGCGCAGACCTCCGCCGTTGAGGTCTGCGGCTCTGGATTAGGAAGAGCCGCGGACCTGAAGGACGCAGGTGCGCGCTACCCGCTTCGGGGCGGCATTTCAAGACGTGGAAGGGCCGCAACATTGAAAAGCGAATGTCGCGCTACCCGCTACTCCACTTTGGCAATCCAGCCGCCGCCCAGGACCTCGTCGCCGGCGTAGAACACGGCAGCCTGGCCGGGGGTGATGGCGCGTTGCGGGTTAAGGAATTCAACCACGGCTTCGGCGGGAGGCGATGTAGCGCCGGGCTTTAGCCCGGCAGAAGGAACGTATGCCGCCCTCCCGGCAAGGCCGGGACAAGTTCCGGGCGGCGCTACGATGCGCGCTGGCGCCGCGGCGTGCTTGTTACGAATCTTTACGCAGGCTTCGATGGTTTCGCTCGCGGCCACGGGGCGGATCCAATTGACGTTGCGGACGAGAAACCGCCGGCGGAAAAGTTCGCCGTCCGGGCCCACGACGACGCGGTTGTTCGCGCGGTCGACCTGGACGACATAGAGCGGCTGCCCGGTCGCGATCCCCAGGCCCTTGCGCTGGCCGACCGTGAAGTGATGCAGGCCGTGGTGCTCGCCGAGGACGCGCCCGTCGGTCGAGACGATTTCGCCTGCTGTCTCCTCCAGCTTCTCACCCTGTTCGGCGAGATACGCTTCGATGAAGTCGCGGTAGCTGCGCGAGGGCACAAAGCAAATCTCCTGGCTTTCCGGCTTCTCCGCGACAGGTAGGCGGCGCTCGCGCGCGATGGCGCGCACTTGCTCCTTGCGGAATTCGCCGAGCGGGAAGAGCGAGCAAGCCAATTGCTCCTGCGTCAGGCCAAAGAGGAAATAGGACTGGTCCTTGGCGGGGTCAACGCCCTTGAGAAGCCGATAGCGGCCGTCACCATCGTCCCGGCGAATGCGCGCGTAATGTCCGGTGGCGATACGCCCGGCGCCAATTTGCCTCGCCGTTTCTACAAACTGGGCGAACTTGATTTCGGTATTGCACAGGCTGCACGGGATAGGCGTCTCACCCTCGAGATAACGCTCGACGAACGGGCGCACGACAGCGGCCTCGAACCGCTCCTGGAAGTTGACGACGTAATAAGGAATGCCCAGGAATTCGGCGACGCGGCGCGCGTCGTAGACGTCATCGAGCGAGCAGCAGCGGCCGCTGGCGTGTCCCGAGGCGTCGCCGGCGTCGAGCCCCAGCAGGCTCGGCAGGCGGCGCTGGTTCCAGAGCTGCATCGTCAGGCCGACGACGCGATCGCCATCCGATTTGTTCTCGACCAGCAGCGCGGCGGCCGTCGAGCTGTCCACCCCGCCGCTCATGGCGATTGCTGTGATCATGGGATTGCCGATTCTGTTGGAAGTGACCAGTGACGAGTGACCTGTGACGAGCCGGAAGGCAGTCAACAGTTGAGAGTCAAAAATCGAGAGTTGCCAGCAGCGGCCTGGCGATTTCCGTTCTTCACAGTCGACTGGGGGCCGCTGACTCTTTTCTCGTCACTCGTCACTTTTCACTGGTCACTGCCGTCTTGTAGTGCGGCGACACGGCGCGCAAGCGTTCGACGACTTTCGGCAGGATTTCGAGCGCGACATCAATATCCTCGTCCGTGTTGAAGCGACCGAGACTGAAGCGGATGCTGGAGCGCGCCTGCTCGGGCCGCAGGCCGATGGCGGAGAGCACGTGTGAGGGCTCAAGCGAGCCGGACGAGCACGCCGCCCCCGTCGCGCACGCCACGCCGCGCAAATCCATCGCAATCACGAATCCTTCGCCTTCGATGTAGTCGAAGCGCAGGTTGGTGGTCGTGGGCAAGCGACGAGCGCGGTCGCCGTTCACGGCGCAAAGCGGGACCGCGCGCAGAATGCCCTCTTCCAGCCGGTCACGGAGCGCGAGGATGCGCCGGCCCGCTTCCTCCAAGTGCGCGCCGGCCAATTCGGCCGCGCGGCCGAGGCCCACGATTCCCGGAACATTTTCGGTGCCGGCCCGCCGGTCGCGCTCGTGGTGCCCGCCGTGCAGGAGGGAGCGCAGGATCGTTCCCTTGCGGACGTAGAGCGCGCCCACGCCCTTCGGCCCATGCAGCTTGTGCGCGGAGAGGGAGAGGAGGTCGACGCCGAGCTTCTCGACGTTGACGGGAATCTTGCCGACCGTTTGCACGGCGTCGGTGTGGAAGTAGATGTCGCGCTCGCGTGCCAGGCGGCCGATCTCTTCGAGCGGCTGGAGCGTGCCGAGCTCGTTGTTGGCGTGCATGACGGAAATCAAGAGGGTCTCCGGCCGCAGGGCGCGCTCGACATCCGCCGGATCAACGATGCCGCTCGCGCCCACGCGCACGTACGTGACCGCGACGCCTTTCTTCTCCAGAGCCTGGGCGGTGTGCAGCACGGCGTGGTGCTCGATGGCCGTGGTGACGATGTGCTTGTTTTCGGCGTGCGCCGCTTCGAGGATGCCCACCAGCGCGGCGTTGTCGGCTTCGGTGCCGCCGCTGGTGAAGACGATCTCGCTGGGCCGCGCCTGGATGAGCTTGGCCACCTGCTCGCGCGCGGTTTCCACGGCGGCCTTGGCGCGCTGGCCGTACCAGTGAATCGAGGAGGCGTTGCCGTAGTCTTCGAGCCAAAAAGGCTTCATCGCCTCGAACACTTCGGGCGCCAGCGCGGTGGTCGCATTGTTGTCGAGATATACCCTGCGCATGCTCCGCTTGCCCCTCTTCCGATGATTGCCGAGCAACAGCCTGCCGAGCCCCTACCCATCAAAGTTAGACGAGGGCCGAGAAGTTGTCAAACGGCCAGGGAGTGTCTGGTGTTGGTTGTGCAGCGCCGCGCGGAACCCGTCCCCGCCGACCGGCGGGGAGCGCGGCACTGCCGCAAATGCCGGCCTAGAGTGCGGCGCTACATGCCCATGAAGATACGTCTTGCCGTTTTCCTCGCGCTCGCCTATAAGGGGTCGGAGCTCGGACTAACTGCCAAAAGGTGACTCTGATGGCTAGGAAGCGAAAGGCGGCGAACCTCCGGCGTCGAGAATTCCTCAAAACACTCACCGCCGGCGGGACGCTCGCCACAACGGGATGGCTGCTGCGGGCTGGCGAAGTGACGCCGCCCGGGGGGGCGGGGACTCCGAGGACGGGCGCGCCTCCTTTTCGGTCGCGGGTCACCTTCCCGCGGAGCTTCGCAGGGCGGAATCTGAAGATGATCGCGTTCCCGCTGGGCGGCATTGGCACGGGGACGATCTCTCTAGGCGGTCGCGGGCAACTGCGTGATTGGGAAATCTTCAACCGTCCCGACAAAGGCAATTCGCCGGACTACTGCTTCGCCTCCATTTGGGCTCAGGCCAAGGGGCGACAGCCCGTGGTGCGTGTCCTCGAGGTTCGTTTGGAGCCGCCCTACGAGGGCGAATCGGGTTTGGGTTCGAGAAATGTGCCCGGTCTGCCGCGCCTGGAAAGCGGCACGTTCACGGGCGCTTATCCGTTTGCACGCCTGGAGTTCGCCGACGCGAAGCTCCCAGTCATGGTCAAACTCGAGGCCTTCACTCCGTTCGTGCCTCTTGATGTCGAAGCGTCGGGTCTGCCGGTGGCGGTGCTGCGCTACATGGTCCGCAATCCGGGACCCTCGCCTGCCAAAGTTGGAATTGTTTATAGCCTGCAAAACCCTGTCGGCAAGGAAGGCAAGCAGGCGGAGTTTCGCAAGGACCAGGGGGTGGAGGGGCTCTTCATGACTGATCCCATGGCAGACCCCTCCTCCCCACTCAGCGGCTCCGTGGTGTTGGGTGTACTGGGTGCAGAGGAAGAAAGCGTCAGCTATCTGCGCGAGTGGAGGCGCGCCCAATGGTGGGATGGCGCCTTGCTGTTCTGGGAGGATTTCAGCGCGGACGGCGCTCTCGACTCAAATTCCCCCGCTGCCATGCCGGTGGGCTCACTGGCGGTGACGCAGTTTGTGGCGGCGGGCGGCGAAGCCTCAGTGACCTTCCTTCTCACCTGGCACTTTCCCAACCGCACCGCGGAGCGCTGCGGCTGGGTGCCCGCCGAGGGGCAGGCCAAGACGGTGGTGGGCAACGCCTACACTCAACGCTTCGCGAATGCCTGGGAGGTGGCCCGGCACGTAGCGCGCGAACTGCCCTCGCTCGAGCGGCGGACGCGGAAGTTTGCGGCGGCGGTCGAAGGCTCGACCCTACCGGGAGCAGTGCTGGACGCCGCGCTGAGCAATCTTTCGACGTTGCGCACGAACACCGCTTTTCGCACCGCCGATGGCGAGTTCCACGGGTTCGAGGGCTGCGGCGACCATCAGGGCTGCTGCCACGGGAGCTGCACGCACGTTTGGAACTACGAGCAGGCGACGGCGTTTGTCTTTCCGTCCCTGGCGCGCTCGCTGCGGGAGTCGGAGTTCCTGCGCAACACGAAGGAAAACGGGCTGATGGGCTTCCGGTCGCACCTTCCCGACGGCCTCCAGATTTGGGAAAAAGCCGCCGCCGACGGCCAGATTGGCTGCCTGATGAAACTCTATCGCGACTGGCAGCTCTCGGGCGATACGGATTGGCTGCGGAGGCTCTGGCCGCAAGCCAAGAAGGCGCTGGAATTCGCTTGGATCCCCGGTGGCTGGGATGCCGACCGCGACGGGGTGGCCGAAGGGGTTCAGCACAACACTTACGATGTGGAGTTTTACGGGCCGAATCCCTTATGCGGGGTGTATTACCTGGGCGCGCTGCGGGCGGGCGAGAAAATGGCGCGGGCCGTCGGCGACGAGGACTCGGCGCGCGCGTACCGCCGGCTTTTCGACAGCGGCAGCAAGTGGGTCGACGCCAACCTGTTCAACGGCGAATACTACATCCAGAAAGTCGCGGGCCGCCCCGACAACGAAGTCGCCGACGGGCTGCGCGTGGGCATGGGCAGCGCTGATCCCCTCAAGCCCGATTACCAGATGGGCGAAGCCTGCCTGGCCGATCAACTGCTCGGCCAGTACATGGCTCACGTTGCCAGTCTCGGCCATCTCCTCGACGAGGAACACGTGCGCAAAGCGCTTCGGTCGGTCTATCGGTATAACTACAAGCCCGACTTGAGCAAGCACGAAGCTGTCCAGAGGATCTACGCTGTGAACGATGAGGGGGGCGTGCTGGTCGCGAGTTATCCTTCGGGCAAGCGCCCCGAGATTCCGTTCCCATATTTTGCCGAAGTCTGGACGGGCCTCGAATACCAGTTCGCGGCACACCTCATTTTCGAGGGCATGGTTGCCGAGGCGTTGACGGTCGTCGAGACGGCGCGCCGCCGCCACGACGGCGAGCGTCGCAACCCCTGGGACGAGCCTGAATGCGGACACCACTATGCCCGAGCAATGTCGAGCTGGGCTTTGATCGTCGCGCTCACTGGGTTCCACTACTCGGGGGTGGAACGGCATTTGACGCTCACGCCGCGCGTGAAAGGTGCGAGCCTCCGTTCGTGGTGGACAACGCCGTCGGGGTGGGGAACGTTCATACATTCCAACGCTCCTCGGAGCCTTCGCGTGGAACTCCAAGCCGTCGAAGGATCGCTTGCCCTGCGGAGTCTGGCACTCGCCGGCAACGGCAGAACGAAAGCCGTCGCAAAGCTGGGTGGGGAGTCGGTTGCAGTGACGGTGGGCAGGGAAGGAAAGCGCAAGGTGCTCACCTTCGGTCAGCAACTTCGTGTCGAGCCGGAGCATTCCCTCACGGTCAGCTTGCGGGCTTGATGGCGGGTAGCCGGGCTGCGCAGACATCCGCCGCTGGGGTCTGCGCCTCGGGGCTAGGAGGAGCCGGGGACGTCAGTCCGCCGGACAGTGGAGGCGCCACGAGCTGCAAGAAACCCCTCACGATTTCGCTTGCAATTTGCAATTGATATGGCTAGCCTGTCTGGGGTGCCAGGGAAGCCCAAGTCAAAGCCGAGGTCGCGATGCCCGGTCAGCATCTCGCTGGAGATCTTCGGAGATCGCTGGTCGCTGCTGATCATCCGTGACCTGATGGTTCGCGGGTTCCGGACCTTCCGGGAGTTCCGGGGATCGGGCGAAGGGATTTCGACCAACATCCTGGCGGACCGTCTGCGCAGGCTCGAAGCCAGGGGGATTATCACCCGAGAGGCGGAGGCGAGGGACCGGCGAAAGCTGAACTACCGGCTGACGGAGAAAGGCATTGATCTGGCGCCGGTGCTTCTGGAGTTGCTCCTTTGGGGGGCGCGACGCGAGGAGACGGGAGCGCCCTGCGCGTGGATCGAGGACATGGCGAAGCATCGCGAGGCCGTCCTCGCGGAAGTCCGGCGACGCTGGCAAGAGCGGGACGCGACTCCGCTGCTGCCGAGATTTGCGGGTGGCCGCTTGGGTCGTCCAACCCAGCACGGTTACAGGGCTACTGACGTTCAATTGAAAGCGAGCTAGCGCCCCGCTGAATCGGGGCGGCACTGCGTCAAGAAGAACCGCGGACCTGAAGCACGCAGGTCCGCGCTACCAGTTGAGTCATC
>JAIQGH010000205.1 GCA_020072655.1 Terriglobia bacterium
TAAATAACGAGACACTTACCTGCCCTCGCGTCCAATTCCCGTCACCCGTCCCGGTGAAGTGCATCGCGGCACGCTGTCCCAGAGGGAGAGGGTTCGGAGGCTGGGGGGGCGCGCGCACGAGCTGCCTTCTGCTTTCTGCCTGCTCCCTGCTGCTCTTCGCCAGCGCCTGCATGGTGGGCCCGAAGTATCAACGCCCCAATGCCCCAGTCTCCACGGTTTACAAGGAACTGCCACTCGACGCGTCCCAGCAGGCGAGCAACTGGAAGCCGGCGCAGCCCGACGACGGAGCGCTGCGCGGCAAGTGGTGGGAGGTCTACAACGACCCCGAACTGAACGCGCTGGAAGAGCGGGTGAATCTATCCAATCAGAACATCCTGGCCGCGGAAGCGCAATTTCGCGCGGCGCGGGACGCCGTGCGAATCGCGCGGGCGAGCTTATTTCCGGTGGTGAGCACCGCCCCCTCCATCACCAATTCAAGGACGTCGCAAACTCTGTTCAACGTCACAGCCGGCAACCTGACCTCTGGCCAGCGCAGCACCTTCGATTTGCCCGCCGATGTGTCCTACCAAGCGGATGTCTGGGGAAGCATCCGACGCAGTGTTCGGGCAAGCGCGGAATCCGCCCAAGTGACGGCGGCGCAACTGGAGAATGCTCGCCTGGCTTACCACGCGGCCCTGGCCCAAGCCTACTTTCAACTGCATGGGACGGACGGCGAGCGCGAACTGCTGGAGCGTACCGTCAAGTCGTATGAGGACTACCTCCAACTGACCAAGGACCGGTTCGCCAGCGGTGTCGCCTCCGGCTCGGATGTCGCCCAGGCGCAAACCCAATTGAATTCTGCTCGGGCACAGTTGATCGATCTGGGCGTGGCACGCGCCCAGTTCGAGCACGCTATCGCTATTTTGACCGGCAGGCCGCCATCCGACGTGTCCATTCCCGCCAGTTCGATCAAGACCACGCCGCCACCGATCCCTGTGGGAATCCCTGCCCATCTCCTGGAGAGACGCCCAGATATCGCCGCCGCCGAGCGCCAGATGGCGGTCGCCAACGAGCAAATCGGCATCGCCAAGGCGGCCTTCTATCCAGCGGTCTTGCTGAGCGCGACGGGGGGGCTCGAGAGCGGGACGGTGGCCGATTGGTTTACCTGGCCCAGCCGCTTCTGGACGGTCGGGGCACAGGCGGCCGAGACCATCTTCGACGCCGGCAGGCGCCGCGCCCAGTCCGATCTGGCCCGCGCCGCGTACGATGCCACGGTCGCCAGCTATCGCCAGACGGTGCTGACGGGTTTTCAGCAGGTGGAGGATAACCTGGCCGCGCTGCGGGTGCTGGCTGAGGAAGCCCGCGCCCAGGACGAGGCGGTCGGGGCCGCCGAGCAGGCTCTGGACATCTCCACCTACCAGTACAAGGCCGGAACAGCCAGTTATCTCCAGGTGATTACGACGCAGAGTATCGCGCTACAAAACCAAATCACGGCGGTGAATATCCTCACGCGCCGCATGGTCGCGAGCGTTCTTCTGATTGAGGCTTTGGGCGGCGGATGGGACGTTTCCAAGTTGCCGACTGCGAGCTCTTTGGCAAGCGGGCGATAGCGGAGCACAACCTTAATCGTCGCCTGCTCATTTCCTTACGAAGTTTCTTTGGCGGAAGGGGGGAACCTCAGGAGAGCGCGAAGATGGTCGAGCAGATCCTCCCGGATGCGTTGCAGCGGCAGGTGTTGCAGGCAGTTGCGCTCGATCAAGTCGAGGGTCGCTGCGTCGGCGACCTCGCCGGTAACGACCAGCACGCGGCCCACGAGACTGGGGCGAAGCTCCTGGATCTGCGGGACGACGTCCTCCGCCTTGATGTTGGCGCACCGGAGGTCGAGGAGGACGGCATCAAATTCTTCGCGCCGAATCTTGGCCACGGCCCTCGGGCCATCCGGCACCGCATCACCCTCACAGCCCAGACCAGCTAGCAGGACATAGAGAATATTGCGGATCGAGGGCTCGTCTTCGACGATTAAGACCCTTCGAGGTTGGGGCTTCCGGCTCATTCGAGGCTTCCAGCCCATCGCCCGGCCGCAGGCTTGCCTCTGAAGTCAGGCTGAGACAATCACACTCCCAGTGCGAACGACTTCCACTCGGTAGCCCACAACATTCGCGAAATATTGTAGCACCTTGGCAAGTTTCAAAGCGGCGGGCTTCACTTGCAGCCCCAGGAAGTGACGCAAACTCATCGCGAAAAACAGTAGACGGCAATAATTCAACAGCAGGTGGTCCTCAAAGGAGGACCGGTGAGTACCTTGGCCCGCCACCTTGCGAAGCAGAAAAGCCAGCGCCCTGTAATCGCACGCGAGAGCCACCCGCAACCTTTCGTACTTGACCCTGCGGGCGTTTTCTTCGAGCGCGACGCGACAGGTCGGGAATTCCAGCCCGTTGGCGTCCGCAATGAGCTTGAAGTAGGGCTGCTTGAACTCGCGTCGCAGGATGCGTTCGCAGAGTGTCTGCAGGTAGAACACCAAGAGGGCGGCGGATGTAATCAGGATAAGCGCGGCAACTATCATCTACCACTCCCTTGCATTGCCGGTCTCGGTTCCCACTTAAAGTAGCATCCTACGCAATCTCCCCGACACGCACAAGAGCACTTAAGTACCACACGACGAAGCCTCAGGCTGATTGAGGATCCGCCCGATCCCGTGCGGCCGACGAGCCTGCGCCCCACTTCACCTCAGCGCGCCAATTGCCGTCTGCGACGGAGCTGATAATCCTCGATGATCGCCGCGATCCCCCGCAGCGACCCGGAGCGGCGCTGGCCCCGGGCCGCAAGCGCGTGGGCATAGTGATGAAAAGTCCGTTGCCGCTCAGGTTGGCGGTTTTCCCCTGGGCCTGCTTGGGTCTCCCCGTCGGAGCCTTCCACCGCACGTGAACGGGCAACTTCAAAGGAACTCGACGGCTGCCGCGATCATCACGCATGGGAGGATCATACATTACTTTCGAGTCGGCGGTTTGGATTCTTGGTGGCGGAATGTTGGACAAAATGAACGTAACAAGAAAAGATCACCACTAAGCCACAAAGGTACGAAGCGCGAAACTGGAAATTAGAAACTCGAAACTGGACAACCCGTGACGAGCTTCGAGTTTCCAGTTTCGATTTTCGCCAGCTACTTCGTGTCTTGGCATCTCCGTGGTGTATTTGTAGGTCCCCAGAATCTCAAACCTGGAGGGGTGCTTCGACCGTGTCTCGCCTCATTCTTCCAGGGTGGATAGGTCTCCTGTGGGAAGGTGCAATTCCCAGGCCTTCAGGACGCGGCGCATGATCTTGCCACTGCGGGTCTTGGGGAGTTTCTCCCGGAACTCGATCTCGCGCGGGGCGGCGTGTGCGGCGAGCCGGGTTTTCACGAACTGCGCGATATCCCGCTTGAGGTCTTCGCTCGGCTTCTGACCCTCGCGCAGAGCGATGAACGCTTTGATGATCTGGCCACGCACCGGATCGGGCTTGCCGATCACGCCCGCTTCGGCAACCGCCGGGTGCTCCACCAGACAGCTCTCCACCTCAAACGGCCCGACATTCTCACCAGCCGTGATGATGAGGTCATCGATCCGGCCCTGGAACCAGAAGTACCCATCCGCGTCGCGATAGGCGCTGTCACCCGTGACATACCAGCCGGGAATACGGAAGTAGGTCTGATAGCGCTCGGGCTGTTTCCAGATCGTCTGCATCATGCCGGGCCAGCCCGGTTTGATAACGAGATTCCCGAGGGTGTTATCGGGAAGTTCCTTTCCGTTGTCGTCCACGATGCTTGCGGTGACGCCGGGGATGGGCCGCCCCATGGAGCCCGGCCGGATAGTCATCGTGGGGTAGTTCGAAATCAGGATATGGCCGGTCTCCGTCATCCACCAGTTGTCGTGGATACGACGCCCGTAGACTTTCCATCCCCACCAGACGACTTCGGGATTGAGCGGCTCGCCGACGCTGAGAACGTGACGCAAGCTTGAAAGATCGTACTTCTTTGCGACTTCTTCCCCCGCCGCCAGGAGCATCCGAAAGGCCGTTGGCGCGCTATACCAGACATTCACGCGGAATCGCTCGATGGTGTGATACCAGTCATTGGCGTCGAAGCGCCCGCCCCGAATCAGGTTGGTCGCGCCGTTTAGCCAAGGGGAAAAGATTCCGTAGGAGGTTCCGGTCACCCAGCCCGGGTCGGCCGTGCACCAGTAGACGTCGTCCTCGCGCAAGTCGAGCACCCATCGGCCGGTCATCAGGTGCCCCAGCATCGCGCGCTGGACGTGCAGAACGCCTTTGGGCTTTCCCGTTGAACCCGACGTGTAGTGCATGATGAGCGGGTCCTCGAGACTCAGCCATTCGATCTCGCTTTTCTCCTCCGCCGCGTCCATCATCGCCTCAAAGCTGTGCTGCCCTTCCGCCAGGTCGGCCGACGCTGCGCCCACCAGAATGATGTGCTCAAGCGTCGGCAGGTCCGCCTGCGGCACGCGGTCGAGCATCGCAGGCAACGTCATGAGCGCCACGGCTTCGGCGTTCGCCATGCGGTCGCGCACGGCTTCCTCCATGAACGCCTCGAAGAGCGGGCTAGGGATGGCGCCAATCTTCAGAATGCCCAGAATGGAGATGTAAAGCTCGGGCCGCCGCGGCATGAAGACAAAGACGCGGTCGCCTTTCTTGATGCCGAGCTTGCGCAGGGCGTTGGCAAAACGGTTGCTTTGGAGCGCGAGGTCTTCGAAGGTGAAGCGCGAGGTCCCATTCTTGTCGGTATAAATGAGAGCCAGCTTGTTCCGGCGGCCGCGGGTCAGTTGGCGGTCGATGGCCTCGTGCGCCATATTCACCTTCCCCGTTTTCGCCCAGTCGAATTCCCTGTGGGAATCTTCCCAACGAAACCGGCTGCATTAAAAAGAATTTCATTGAAGTCATTCGATATGAAGAGAAAGCAGCCGGGATTCGCTGTCAGGATCAGGTCCGCGCCGGTCTCTTCAATCCGTAGCATTTTGCCGGCAAGCAGCCGTTCGGCCAGTTCGTTGTGAACCACGTTGTAGACGCCGGCACTGCCACAGCAAACGTCCGCTTCCTTCAATTCCACAAGCTCCAGGCCGGGGATGGCGGCGAGTAACTTCCGCGGCGCGCTGCGAATACGCTGCGCGTGGCCCAAGTGGCATGGATCTTGATAGGTTGCCCGAACTTTCATTATTGCAAAGTCGCGGTTGAAGTCAATGCCCGCCAGGAATTCCGTGGCATCCTTGAGCAGCGCGCTGAAGGCCTTGGCGGGTTCGTAAAACTCCTGGCCCGCTTTCTCGAACAGTAAGGGATATTCCTTCAGCGTTGAACCGCAACCCGCGGCGTTGCTGATGATGGCGTCCAAGCCGTCGGCAAGAAAAGTGCGCATATTGCGCTTGGCGAGTTCGCGCGCTTTCTCACGCATCCCCGCATGCACGTGAAGGGCGCCACAGCAGCCTTGGTCTTCCGGGATCACCACATCACAGCCGTTTTGCGCCAGCACTCGGATCGTGGCGTCATGCAGCCGGGCAAAGCACAGGTTGGCCATGCACCCGGCGAGGAAGCCCACGCGGTAGCGCCGCTTGCCAACGGCCGGAACGACGGTCCCGAGCCGCTCGTAAAAGAAGGGCTTCTCCATCCGCGGGGCCAGTCGCGCCACCTCCGCGAGACGTCCCGGAAAGAGCTTCAGAACCCCGGAGGCGAGCGCCGCCCGTTCGAGGCCCGAGCGCTGGTAGAACCTCAGGAGCCTCCCCGCCCATTCTAGGCGCCGGGGATGCGGCAAAAGTTCTTCGTAGAAAAGCCGGCGCAACAGTCGAGAGAAAGGCGGACGCTGGTAGTAAGTCTCTATCTGCCCGCGTGCCGCCTCCACTAGCCGCCCGTACTCGACACCGGAGGGGCAGGCGGTTTCGCAAGCGCGGCAATCGAGGCACAGATCAATGTGCCGGACGAAACTCTCGCCGAGCGGCAACCGCCCCCGCTCAACCTGGATCATCTGGTAGATCCGCCCGCGAGGCGAATCCATTTCCACACCCAGTTCGCGATAGGTTGGGCAACTGTTCAGGCAGAGGCCGCAGCGGATACACCTCGAGTAGAAGTCAAACGTCGGCGCTTCGCCGGGGCCGTAACCGCCGCGCGGAGTGGTCTCCGTCGCCTCGGTGGCAGCTACGCCGGTTTCCTGCGATCCGAGTTTCATTGTTCCTCGCGCGCTCTATAGGCCCCGTGGATGCATGCTACGAGCGCTAGCTACAGCCGACTCAGAAAACGGCCAGGTGAGAGGGTCCCCTTGGGATCCAAAGTCTCCTTGATCTTTCTCATCACCGCAAAGTCGTCGCGGGGTCCCCCCCAAACATCCAATCGCTCTTTCAGGTCCAAGGGGCAACGCTCGACTACCAGCACGCCACCCAGGCTTTCCGCCGCGCCGCGCAATTTGGTTATCAAGTGAGACGCGATGGCCGCCGCAGACTCAGACAGAAGACAGAGATGCAGCACGCCCGAACCCAGTTGGACGAAGCCCGCGAGCGGGATCTTTTCGTTTTCAGCTTCCTGCTCCGCGCGGCTCAGGAGTTCCTCGCTGGCGGCGTCGGGCAGAATTGCCTTGAGAATCACGACCCCCGGACTTTGACCAGGGAGCCAACTCTCGAGGTCAGAGACGCGCGTCCACACCGTCTCCGCGTCGGTGGGCGCCAGCGGCTCGAGCGGCGCTCCGGAAGCCTTGGCCAGCCCCTCCAACTCCTGCCGACAACGCTCCATCACACGCGCGGATCCCGCCATTTCCAACCGGATTTCCGGCTCCTTGGCGGACCGCTGGAGCGGCGTGCCCACCCGAGACAATTCGGCCGCCCGCGTATTGAGCAGCACCATCCGCAGCGGCGTGAGTGGCGAGTGGAGAACTCTGCGCCGCAGGTCACGCGCGATGCCGAGGGTTCCTGCAGGAATGACGAAGGTCTGGCGTTCGGCTGGCAACGGAAAAAGCTTGAAGCTCGTTTCCACGATCACGCCGAGCGTGCCGTAGGATCCGATCAGCAGCTTCGCGATATCGTAGCCTGCCACATT
>JAIQGH010000104.1 GCA_020072655.1 Terriglobia bacterium
CGAGGCGCGCCGCTTCGGCCTGAAGTATGTCCCCACACTCTTCCTGATCCTGCCCAACGGACAGGTGGATCTCATGAGCGATGGCTTCGCGCGCGCCGACCTCCTCGAAATCCAGAAGCGCCTCGCTAAACACTTCTCGGTCAACGCGCCCGCACTTTATCTCCCCAACGAAAAAGTTCCGGAATTCAAACCGGGCTGAGGGTCGAAGAGCTAGGCTTGGTCCAAGCCGGAAACAGCAGGAGTCAGAAGCCAGGAGCCAGAAGTCAGAATACGATGGTTCGGCGTGCGGGCAGTCAAGCCCAGGAAGACGAGCCCACAAAGATTACCCCGTTCGCTATTCGAACTCCTCGGCTCTCAGGCCCCAATCGTGCTTCTTGTGCTTTGGACGCTTGTCCTTTCGACTCTCGTGACGCTGCGACGCGGGAGGCGTGCCGACGGCAAGGCGCGCGCGGCGCTTCACTTCCTTCGTCGCCCGAAACGGTTTGGGCTTGCGCGGTTTGCTGGCCAATCGTCACCCTTTGGCGGATGCACCGCGAACGAGGAAGCTGGCGGAAGTGTGTCGGAATCGAACCGACCGACCCCGATGAAATCGAGGCCCGCAGGATTTGAAGTCCAGGGCGGACACCAGCCCGCATGCACTTCCGGCACTCAGTGTGCACGAGATGCCGCCTTCGGCGCAAGAGCACGCTGGAGTCACCCGACAGCCGGTCGAAGAAGCGCAGCCCTTACCTGACATTGTTATACTTCGGTCATAAGCCGGCAGACTATCCTGCATTCCTCTTGCTTCCTCATTGTTTTACGGAGGGTTCTGAAATAGCCTTTAGTGATGAGCCGAACCAAGGATAAGTCGTCGAAGAAGAATCTCTCGCGCCGGGAAGCTCTGGCACGGCTGGGAGCGGCAGGAACAGGGGCTTTGCTGGCACGAGGGATGGACCAGGCAATGGCCTCGGTTCTCCAGGATGAGCAGCCGCGGCCATTGGAGATTGCGGGGCAACGCGCCGGGCTAGAACTCACCGTCGTCAGTCCTCACACCCTTCGTATCAGCGTGCTTCCCCTTGGAGAAGATGGACGCTCCCGGCCCGCCGAGCCCGACCCGGTCTTGATCGAACGCAACTGGCCGGAGCCGGCACTTAAAATCCAATCTCGTGGCGGAGCGCAAAGGAAGCCGTGGGGAGAGCTTGCGGTTATTGCGTCTTCCCAACCCCTGGCAATTACAGTACGCGGAGAAAAGGGCCGGATCATTCCGCGCCTGCTGATAGAGAGCGATGGCGTGGTCAGCTTCCCGCGGGGAGTCGCGCCCCTTTTCGGGCTTGGAGAAGGAGGGCCGCAATTCGACCGCGGGGGCAAGCAATATCCGATGCGAAACGGTCAGAACGTTCCCGAACTGGCCGTAGTAGGCGCACGCATGCCGATCCCGCTGATTGCCAGCGCCGACGGCTGGGCGCTGTTTTTCCACCAGCCGTATGGAACCTTCGATCTCACGGGAGAGGACGCACGCTTCAACCCTCTGCCCTCCGAGACCGCACTGCCGTTGGACCTCTTTCTCATCACTTCCAAGAACCCGGCGGAAATCTTGGCTGAATACGCCCGGCTCACAGGATTCCCGCACCTGCCGCCCCTCTGGTCCCTGGGCTACCAGCAGTCGCATCGCACCTTGAGCAGCCGTGAAGAGATCCTCACCGAGGCTCGAACCTTTCGCGAAAAGAAACTCCCTTGCGACGTGCTCATTTATTTGGGTACGGGCTTCTGTCCGTCCGGTTGGAATACCGGCCATGGGTCGTTCTCGTTTAATAAGCAGGTCTTTCCTGACCCTGAGGAGATGATCCGGGAACTCCACAAGGAGAATTTCCGGATTGTGCCTCACGTGGTGCTTCAAGCCCGGCATTTGCACGGCCGCGTGAGCGATACCGGGGAAGCCGCGCAAGCTCCCGAGGACGTAGCGCACTACTGGGCGGAACACCTCAAAGTGTTCGATACGGGGGTGGACGGCTGGTGGCCCGACGAAGGCGACTGGCTGCCTCCCCTTGATCGCCTGGTCCGGAACCGCATGTACTGGGAGGGACCGTTGCAGGCGCGGCCCAACGTCCGCCCGTACGCGCTGCATCGTAACGGCTACGCGGGCATCCAGCGGTACGGATGGCTTTGGTCCGGCGACGTCGAATCCACCTGGCGCACGCTCCAGGCGCAGGTGCCCAACGGCATCAACACCGGCCTGAGTGGCATGCCCTTCTGGGGGACCGACACCGGCGGTTTTGTCACCACGCCTGAGCTCACGGGCGAACTCTATGTTCGCTGGTTCCAGTTCAGCTCGTTCTGCCCGCTGTTTCGCTCGCACGGCAGAACATGGAAGCTGCGGCTGCCCTGGGGCTGGAACACGGGTGACTATGGGCCCACAGAATTGGGAGGATACCACGGCGACGCCGGGCTTCCCGACCCGCGCGAACTCCACAACGCGGAAGTTGAGCCGATCTGCCGTAAGTATCTCGATCTCCGCTATCGGCTGATGCCCTACCTTTACACGGCGGTCCGCGAGGCGCACGCGACCGGCCTCCCCATCATGCGCGCCCTGTGGCTGCATTACGCGGATGATCCGCACGCGGTCGAACGGGGCGACGAGTACCTGTGGGGGCGCAACATCCTGGTGGCGCCGGTCACCGAAAAAGGCGCCACCGAGCGGCGCCTCTATCTGCCGCGCGGCCGCTGGTACGATTTCTGGACGGAGGAACCGCTCGAAGGCGGGCGAGAACTGGCACGCCCCGTGGATCTCGCCACGCTGCCTCTTTACGTGCGCGCCGGAACCATTATTCCTATGGCGCCGGTCAAGCAATACACGGCGCAAGAATCCCGTGAGCCCCTGACGTTCGTCATCTACCCGGGAGCAGACGCGGAGTTCGCCCTGTATGAGGATGACGGCGTCAGCTTTGACTACAGCCGAGGAGAGTTCATGCTTCTCCGCGCGGGCTGGAACGACGGTGATCGCCAGCTCGCCTTGAGTCTTGTGGAAGGCTCCAAGCTGCTTCCTCCACGGCCGCGAACTTTTGAAATCCGCGTTGCCTCAAGCCACCAGAGTCAATCCGTGACCTTTGACGGAACGGCGAAGACCGTCAAGCTGTAGGACGAAGCGTTTTGCGCGAGCGGCGGGCGCGGAGCGCAGCTCTGCGGCTTGACCAGAAGCTGGCGGGCTGGCACAGAGTGCAGATCTGCGGTTTGAGCGCAGGGGCACGCCATCGCGTGCCCCCACAACGCCTGCTCACCGGCTAACCGCTTTACAACCCGACCGCGGATAAGTATAAAAGACTGATGGACCCCATGGCGATACGAGGTTCGTGCCGAAGGAACCTGCCGCCAGCCGTTCGCAGTCGGTCATCGGGGCGTGGCGCAGCCTGGTAGCGCGCTTGCCTTGGGCGCAAGAGGTCCCCGGTTCAAATCCGGGCGCCCCGACCATAACTCATGTGCATTCAATACGTTGCAATTACATCTTCCAGCGTTGCAGTTTTGACGAAAGCGTCCGGTGAACCCCTCTCTCAGTAGTTGTGGGGGGTGCTCGCATTGAATGGAGGTTGAAGAACGCCGTGAACGACTGCATTGGGATTGAACCAGATGGGATTGAATCGATGATCGAAAATCGAGGCCCAGGAATGTAAACGAGAAGGCGACTTTGCATTCCCGATCCGCCGAGTGCGCCCAGGTCGCCCGTTTGGCTAGCTCCTATGGGCTGGGTGCGGCCTGCTACAAGTTTCGCTCAGCATTCGATCCAGCACAGACAGGGTTCGCTTCGTCCCCTTTCCGCGGTATTCAGCCGCGCCTGAATCTGCCGGTCCGGTTTGCAGTCGTTGACTTGCTGGTACACGCGGGGTATGCTGCCGCCAATTGAAGCTCGCTTGCACTCTGCGTTGAGGCCATCACCCGATGATTGGCGAGACGGTTGCCCACTATCGCATTCTGGAGAAACTCGGCGGCGGTGGAATGGGTGTGGTATACAAGGCCGAGGACTCCCGCCTCGGGCGCCACGTCGCCCTAAAGTTCTTGCCGGAAGAATACTCTCGCGAGCGGCAAGCTGTGGAGCGTTTCCAGCGCGAAGCGCGCGCCGCCTCCGCCTTGAATCATCCCCACATCTGCACGATCTACGACATCGACGAGTTCGAGGGCCAGCACTTTATCGTCATGGAACTGCTGGAAGGGGAGACGCTGAAGCATCGCATGGCTGACCGGCCGATGAAGACGGATCAAACGCTGGACATTGCTCTGCAGATTTCCGGTGCGTTGGACGCCGCCCACTCACGGGGCATAATCCACCGGGACATCAAGCCGGCGAACATCTATCTGACGCATCGCGGCCAGGCCAAGATCCTGGACTTCGGACTCGCCAAACTCGCCACTGGACGGCGGCGCGCGACCGAGGGCGGGAGCGCAACCGCAGCGACCGCCGTAGAAGAAAACCTGACCAGCCCGGGCGCGGCTCTCGGCACCGTCGCCTACATGTCACCGGAGCAGGCGCGCGGGGAGGATGTTGACGCTCGGACGGACCTGTTCTCCTTTGGACTGGTGCTTTATGAGATGGGCACCGGCCGGCAGGCCTTTTCGGGTAGTACTTCGGCGATCATCTTCGAAGCGATCCTGAACCGGGCGCCCACCCCGGCGGCGCGCCTCAACCCGGAAATTCCCGCCGAGCTCGACCGCATCATCCAGAAGGCGCTCGAAAAGGATCGCGAGCTGCGTTACCAGAGCGCGGCGGAGATGCTCGCGGACCTCAAGCGCCTGAAGCGGGACACCGACTCCGGCCGGGAGGCTGCAGCGCGCGCCCGGCAGGCAGAACTGGGGGCCAGCTTGCAGCGAGTGGAGAAGGCCGTTGCGGTCCTCTACTTCACCAACCTGAGCGGCGCCAAGGAAGACGAATACTTCCGCGACGGCATCACCGAGGATATCATCACCGAGCTTTCGAAGATCAGAGAATTGCGCGTCTTTCCATCGTCGGCGGTTTTTGTGTTCCGCGACAAGCCCGCCACGGCACCGCAGATCGGGCAGCAGTTGAACGCCCCCTACGTGCTGAGCGGCAGCTTGCGCCGCGCTGGCAACCGCCTGCGCATCACCGCGCAACTGGTGGAGACCCGCACCGGACATAGCGCTTGGGGGGAGCGCTACGACCGGCAGCTCGAAGACGTCTTCGCCATTCAGGATGAAATCGCGCAGAGCATCGCGCGGGCGCTGGAAGTGGCGCTCAGCGAAAAGGAAAAACGCGCCATCGAGAAGTTGCCCACGGCCGACGTCCGCGCCTACGATTTCTACCTGCGCGGCCGCCAGTTCTTCTATCAGCTGCGGCGCAACAGCTTCGAATACGCGCGGCAGATGTTCCAGCGCGCCATTGAAATTGATCCTGCTTACGCACGCGCTTACGCGGGCATCGCCGACTGCTGCTCATTCCTCTACATGTACGCAGAAGCCACGGACGCCAATTTGAGGGGCGCCGAAGAAGCCAGCCGAAGAGCTCTCGAACTCGACCCCGAGCTCGCCGAGTCGCACGCATCGCGAGGTTTGGCCCTCACTCTTAACAAACGCTACGACGAGGCCGAGCAGGAATTCGAGAACGCCATTCGTCTCGATGCCAAGCTTTACGAAGGCTATTACTTCTACGCACGCGCTTCCTTCCAGCAGGGAAAGTTGGCTAAGGCAGCGGGACTCTTCGAACAAGCCTCGCGCGTCAAACCAGATGATTTTCAGGCGCCGGGCCTTGCGGCGACCGTTTACGAAGGCCTTGGGCGCAAAGATGATGCCATCGCCGCCCACCGCAAATCCCTCGCGCTCATCGAAAAGCACCTGGAAGTCCACCCCGACGACGCGCGGGCGCTTTACCTGGGCGCCAATTCGCTTCTCCAGGTCGGCGAACGCGAGAAGGGGCTCGATTGGGCCCGCCGCGCGCTGGCCATGGACCCCGAGGAGCCCTCTATTCTTTACAACGTCGCCTGTGTTTACGCCCTTCAGGGAGCTATCAACGAAGCCATCGAGTGTCTCGAGGGGGCTGTCAAGTTTGGTTTCGGCCACAAGGAATGGATCCGGAACGATTCCGACCTCGACGCGCTCCGCAGTCATCCCCGCTTCCAGGCCCTCCTCGAGCGCCTGCGTTAACCAGGCATCTGGTTTCTCCACATTGTCCTTGGGTGGATCAACTTTTCTGGGAGCGGCACGGGAACGAAGATTGGCATGCAGGCTTGCGGCAGCGAAGGTGATATGCAGCCCTTCACCGCTTTGGCAGCAGGGCTGGTACAAGCCCCCTCTTTACAAGTTGACTGCCGTCGACGCCATGAGGATTTCCCCGCCCGTCAACCTGACCACCCGCTAATACAGGACGCCAGCCGGGAAATCGTCTAGTGAATCACAAAAGGAAAAGGCTGGTAGGCCTGGGGAGATTCGAACTCCCGACCCACGGTTTAGGAATACCATGCCAGTGAGAGACTCGCTTCTTTCGACCGTTGCTTTTCACATTCACGCCTCTGGCCGGCACGGCCACCCCTTCTCCGCTAGCGGCAACCACAAAGACCCGTCGGAGCAATCCGGTTTGTCTGGTGCGAAGGCCTATTTTCGTCGCTGAGCGACTGCGGACGATTCTTTCCCAGTTGCCGACTTTTCGGGCAGGATCCCAAACCCTGACGAAATCGGCTGAATTACCGCAATTTGCGACCGATCGGCCGAGGGATCACATGCGACACGGAAAACAATCACGAGGGAGCAGTAGCTTGTTTCGTTTCCGTCCGGTTTCCAGTATAGGGTCGCAGGCCACTTCTTGTTATAGTGGGAAAGGGCGGCCTCGCGCATATTCCCGGTCGGGCCAGAGTCCATAATGGAAATTCCGGAGGAAACCAAATGAACAGTTCCAGGAGTCGAAGAGGCTTTCTGAAAGCCGTCACGGGGGTTGTTGCGGCGGCGCCGTTCGTCAGTCGCCTCTCGCGCGCCGAGACGACTGCCGCGCTGCCCTTTGACCCGAACTTCGGCACGGCCAGTGAGGCGCTGCGTGCGATTCGTGGGGGCGTCATTTCCTCGCGCGAGCTAGTCGCACACACCTTCAAGCGCATCCGGCAGTTCAATCCAAAGATCAACGCGTTCGTGACGCTGCTCGAAGAGCCAGCGATGCAGCGGGCGGCACAAGCCGACGAAGCCCTGGCGGCAGGCAAATCCTGGGGACCACTTCACGGCTTGCCGGTCCTCATCAAGGACGTTTTCGAGACGGCGGGCGTGCGCACGACCTCCGGGTCGAAAACGCTTGAGAATTATGTCCCCAAGAACGACGCGCCCGCAGTGGCGAGGCTCAAGGGGGCCGGCGCCATCGTTGTGGGCAAAACCAACATGCCGGAATTCGCCAGCGATGTGCAGTCCTACAACGAAGTGATCGGCACTACCAGCAATCCCTGGGACCTCACCAGGACTCCCGGGGGCTCGACGGGAGGCGGCGCCGCGGGCCTGGCGGCGGGCTTTGGATTTCTCGAACTGGGCAGCGATATCGGCGGATCGATCCGCACACCCTGTCATTTCTGCGGTGTCTACGGCCTCAAGCCGACTCTGAACGTCGTCCCCCTGGAGGGTCATATCCCTCCGCCACCCGGAGTCGTCCTGGGCGCAATTGACCTGGCAGTGGCGGGCCCGTTGGCCCGCAGTGCACAGGATCTCCGCCTGGAATTGGAAGTCATCGCTGGACCCACGCCCCCAGAAGCCAATGCTTACACCTGGCGACTGCTCCCGCCGCGCGGCGCGAGGCTCAACGACTACCGGCTCGGTTACGTCCTCGATGACCCGTTCTGCCCCGTGGCTCCGGAAGTAAAGGAAGTCCTGGCGGGCACTGTGGACGCCTTGCGGAATCACGGCGTCGAGCTCATGGAGGGCTGGCCGAAGGGCGTTGACCCGCAGGCAATCTTTGACAACTACATGCGCTTGCTCGCAGGCTTCTTCGCGCCGTTCACCTCACCGGGAGAGCTTAAGCTGATGCATGAATCACTGGAAAGCCCTTGGGGCTACTACGCCCGACGATGGATCGAAGGCGCCGAAGGGTTGCACAAAGATTGGCTGGTGCAATCGGGCCTGCGGCTAAAGGCCCGCCAAACCTGGCAGGAGTACTTCCAAACCCACGACGCCTTCTTGATGCCCGAGGCTTTCGTGCCGGCCATTCCCCATGACCACCGCATTAGCGGACGGTTCTTCCACGAACCGCGGACCATCGCGACGTCACAGGGATCGCGACTCTACGGCGACATATTTCGGTGGATTTCGTTTGCGACCTTGACGGGGAACCCGGCGGCCGTTGCCCCCGTTGGACGCACCAGGGGAGGATTGCCGGTGGGGATCCAGATTGTGGGGCCATATCTCGAGGACGCTACGCCCCTCGACGTCGCTGGATTGATAGCGGACGTTGTCGGCGGCTTCCAGGCTCCTCCAGGCTTTGCCGCGTAGAAACACACCCTAACGATGTCGAGCCCCCAGGATTCCGCCTGGGGGAAAAATTTTCCGCCAAGTAGGGCAGGTCAGCCGATTCCTGACGGGAAGGCGACTTTTCAGGCGGAATCTGAATCTGGGATGGCAACTGTCCTGCAGCAGCGAGTTGCAGAGAACGGGCCCAAGCAGCGAGGCTTCGCCACGAATGGAATTGTGACACGGCGAATGTTGGCGAAACCGACGCGGCCCGCGCCACGTGTCCGTCAAGGAGAGCCTTGTTATACTCATCCGCTAAGCGCGCCGCACTTGGAAAGAGGACGACTGAGTCGAGTGTCCGCCTTCAGCGAAAATGAGACCAGCAGTTGAGAATGTCTAAGCTATAGCTTTTGCCTTGGTTCACCCCTCAACCCGCGCTAGACTGTGCGGTTTTGAAAAGGAGTGGACCATGAGTGGAGAAGTGGGAAGAGTTGAAGGAAGCTCCCCCGCCCGGGCGGGGGAGGCGGCGCAGTCTGGCTCTTAGACCAGTGCGCATGCGATGATATTCCCTCCTTGGCGGCATCATGAAGCTAAACTCATGTCTGATAAAGAGTACCGTGGTCGCAGCCTTGGGTGGCCTCCTTTTCGGATTCGACACGGCTGTGATTGCCGGGACGACCCAGGCCCTGAGCAGGACGTTCAACCTCTCGCCTGGGTCACTGGGGTTGACGGTCGCGAGTGCGCTTTGGGGAACGACGCTGGGAGCAATGTTGGTGGGAATCCCCGGCGACCGGTATGGTCGCCGGGACAGCCTACGTGCGATGGCCGTGCTTTATCTCGTTTCAGCCCTGGGGTGCGCTTTTGCGTGGAATTGGGAATCGCTGGTGTGGTTTCGTTTCATGGAAGGGCTTGGGATCGGTGGCTCCTCGGTGCTGGGGCCGATGTACATAGCGGAAATCGCACCTGCGAAGTGGCGCGGTCGGTTGGTCGGTTTCTTTCAGATCAATGTCGTCCTGGGCATTCTGCTGGCCTATTTCTCCAACTATGTGATCGGGCTGATGCATTTCGGAAATCTTGAGTGGCGGTGGAAACTGGGCGTTTCGGCAATCCCGGCAATTCTCTTTTTCCTGATGCTCTTCGGCATCCCACGGAGTCCGCGGTGGCTGGTAAAGAAGGGGCGCGTGGAGGAAGCGAGACAAGTCCTCCAAATGACTGGGGAAGAGAATTCCGAAGCCGAGCTGCGGGAAATCGTCGAATCCCTCGAGGTGGGGAATGTGGAGGAACGGTTGTTCTCTCGGAAGTACCGGAAGCCGATCTTGTTGGCGGTTTCCATCGGCGTGTTCAATCAACTTTCTGGAATCAACGCGATTCTTTACTATTTGAACGACATCTTTGCACGCGCCGGTTTCAGCAAAGTGTCCGGGGACATCCAGACCGTGGCCGTGGGCGCAACGCTCTTTGTGTTTACCATCCTCGCCATGTCGGTGATCGACCGACTTGGTCGCAAGGTGCTGCTGCTGGTCGGATCTATTGGCACGGCCGTGTGCCTCGCCGGGGTTGCCGCGATCTTCCTCACAACGCGGCACGAGGACCTCCTGGTGTGGCTGTTGATCGGCTACATCGCGTTCTTCGCGTTTTCGCAGGGTGCCGTCATCTGGGTGTACATCAGCGAAGTCTTCCCCACTCGCGTGAGGGCCAAAGGTCAGAGCCTGGGCAGTTTTTCGCACTGGTTCATGAATGCGGTTATTTCCGGGACATTTCCTCTGATGGCTGTCTCCTCCGGGGCATACCCCTTCGTATTTTTCTCGCTCATGATGGCGGTCCAGTTCTTTGTGGTTCTCTTCTTGTATCCGGAAACCAAGGGCGTGTCCCTGGAGGAGATGCAGAGGAAGTTGGGGATCGCTTAAGCCGAGCCCTATAGAGCGAAAGCGTGCGGCTAACCCGTGGAGCCCGGGGGTATGTGCTCTTGACAGACGAGGGATATGTGGAGGTTGCCGGATAGCCGACGCAGTTGGCCGACCCTGCACGATCCAGCGACGCATGCACATGGCCGTTCGTGCACGGCGTCATGAAGGGCTCGCGCCGCCGAGGTAAGTCGGTGACTTCGCCAATTGTGTCGGGGTTCTTGTGGCGAGCCGTTCAGGCAAGGCGGGCCACAGCGGGCTGAGTGGGACCGTACCAGTGAGTTGGCTACTCTCCGCCAGTCATGAGGAGGACAAAGTGAACCGCTCAGAGATCAATGGCATCATCCGCGATGCTGGCCGGTTTATTCGACAAAGGGGGTATTACCTGCCTCCTTTTGCCTATTGGACACCACAAGACTGGTCGACCAAGGGTGAAGAGGCACGCGACATCGTCGAGAATCAATTAGGCTGGGACATCACCGACTTTGGGCAGGGAAATTACAGGAAATGCGGTTTATTACTTTTTACCCTTCGCAACGGGAGCCTCAAAGAGTTGAGAACTAAAAAGGGGAAACTCTATTGCGAGAAGCTGATGATTGTTGATGTAGACCAAGTGACCCCGATGCATTTCCATTTCAACAAGGTGGAAGACATCATCAACCGCGGCGGAGGTCGACTGGCGATCCGCCTTTACAGTTCGACCCAAGACGAGGGTTTGGCTGAGAATGAAATAACCGCAAGCGTTGATGGTGTGAGCCGCGTCGTGAAGGCGGGCGGGACAGTGCTCCTGAAACCGGGGGAGAGCATAACTCTCCCCTCACGTCTCTACCACGAGTTCTGGGGAGTTGGGAAGCGTGTTCTGGTAGGCGAGGTCTCACTAGTGAATGACGACAGGTCTGACAACCGCTTTTACGGCCGCGTAGGGCGCTTCTCGGAGATCGAGGAAGATGAGAAGCCCTTGCATCTGCTCGTGACCGACTACGCGAATTACTGGCCACATGCAGAGGTATGATGCCCCTTTGCTGTGCCCGCGCCTTCTTGGTCCGGCGTGCAGACCCCTCGGGGATGGGTTGAGGTGTCCCGCCTCAACTGGAAAATGGATGATCTCAACAGCTCCGGCATCAGCAGAAGCGGTTTGACATATACTGGTCGGGTCCGGAAGGCCAAGAGGGAGATTCCGGTCGAAGGGAACTTCCGATTCCGGACTTGCCTCGCCTTCCCGGCTCGAATATGCTGGCTCCGGCATCCCCCGGCTCCTCAGCCATCGAACCCACTCAGGAAGAACAGATGAGTTTCCCTGAAGTCAACCCGCCTCCACCAGAGACATCCGGCCCCCCGTTCACCACGCCCTTTTCCCCACCCCTGTCAACTGGCCTGGACCCCGGCTATGGCCTGCTTTTCAAAATCGGCGCCTGGGCCGCTCTCATTATGGTTGCCCTCTTCTTCGCCCAGCTTGCCGCTTACGTCGTCTGGCCGCACCCCACCACGGTCCCAGGTCTCTTCGCTCTGTTTCAAAAGAGCAAGATTCAAGGATTTGTCGGATTTGATTTCCTCGTCGCCGTCGACCAGATTCTTGAAATCCCGATCGCGCTCGCCCTTTTCATCGCCCTACGCCGGCTCAATCCGTCTCTGATGATACTGTTCCTCGCCCTCAGCTTCGTCGGCATTGTCTGCTTTATCCTGGCCCGGCCCGGATTCGAGATGCTCAACCTCAGCACCCGCTACGCCGCCGCCAAAACGGAGGCTGAGCGTGGTTCTCTCCTTGCGGCAGGTGAAACAATGTTCGCTCTGTTTACCGGCACCGGCTTCCAGGTCAGCTACGTCCTCACCTCCATCGCGCAGCTTCTCATGTCCGTCGTCATGCTGGGGAGCCGGGAATTCGGCAGATTAGCCGCCTGGCTGGGAATCTTCACCGCCGTCGTCGGCTTCGGACTCTACATCCCCGTCGTCGGTATCCCGCTGGCGGTCCTCTCGGCTCTTGCCTTGCAGGTCTTCAATATCCTCATAGCCCGGGCCCTCTTCGGCCTGGCGCGCCAGCAATCGGGCCCTGATGTCCCCCGGGCCTGACCTCCCATGGGTTGGCCGGCTGAGCTTTCGGCAGGAACAAGTGGACCACTCACGCCCATTCGATCGCACCACTCCATGCCGCCTTTGCCCGGTTTGCGTTTCGGCTGATTCCCGACAAATCCCAAAAGACGAAAAAGAAAAAACCGAACCGGAAATTCTCGCAGATCAGCACCAATGCCGCAGGACCTCTCACCCCTTGGACGACTCCGGCTCTGGGTAGCGCTCCCGGGTGAGCCAGGACAGTCGGCGAACAAGCGACCGCCACCGTCTGAAAAAGCTCAAGCCTTTGGAATTCTTTCCGAGTTGCCGACCACTCGTCCAGAATCGCCACCCCCCTGCGTGCTGATGACTGGCAAAAACCGGGATTGTCACACATAAGATTTGAGCACGGCACAATCAAGTGGGCGGCGCCCGGTTAACGTGAAGCCGACTTCTCAGGCAGAATCCCGATCCGCACACGCCGGTGGGTTAGAGGTCAGGAGTACCGGCGGCCTATACCCCCCGGTGGCAGCAAATCATACTTCACAGCCGCGAGCTGTGATGTAAACTGTCTCAATCCATCTGGTACCAAAACTCGGGCACCTCACTCCGGATGCTAACGACTGGGTGCTCTGGTTAGGGCCGAGAAGTACGGCAGCGGCGTCGCCGCAATCGTAAGGGATCAACTCACCCAAGACCCTCGCACGCTTCGGTGGTGTCCGTATGTTGGTGGGCTTCTGGATGTTTCTATGAATTGGCGAAGATTAAGGCATTTTCGGATTGTCATGTTTTTCTCGTTATTTATCCTTACAGTTCAATCGCAGCTCTTGCTGGGTGCGCAATTCAACCGTGTGGCACAGTGGGAGCGCTTCGAAGCCTCGCTAACAAGCGCCAACAGCTACGCCAATCCGCTACAGGAGATCCAGGTGGAAGTCGACTTTTTCTCACCCAGCGGAAAGAAGCAAACCATCCTAGCCTTTTGGGACGGCGGCAAAACGTGGCGAGTGCGCTTTTCGCCGGAGGAAATCGGGAGGTGGACATTCAGCACGCGCGCGACGCTTGCGTCCGATTCAGGGCTGAATGGCCGTCAGGGCGAATTCACGTGCGTCCCTTACACGGGAAAGAATCCGCTTTATCGCCACGGCGCGCTGCGGGTCTCGGATGACCGTCGCTATCTCGTCCACGCCGACGGAACGCCGTTTTTCTGGCTTGCAGATACGGCCTGGAACGGCGTATTGAAATCGGACGCGGCAGGTTGGGAAAAGTACCTCAAGGAGCGTGCCTGCAAGGGTTTCAACGCCATTCAATGGGTGACGGGGCAGTGGCTGGGTTGGCGAGGGGATGAGAAAGGGCAAACGGTCTTCTCCGGCCGTGAGCGCATAAGAGTAAATCCTGAGTTCTGCCGCCGGATGGATGCGCGAGTGGACGCCTTAAACGACCACGGTTTTATCTCCGCTCCAGTCCTACTCTGGGCTGCAGTATGGAACGAGAAGGAGGCGATGGAGAACCCCGGCGTCTCGTTGCCCGAAGACCAGGCCATTCTCCTGGCGAAATATTTCGTAGCGCGCTGGGGTGCTCACCAAACTGTGTGGATTCTCAACGGTGACGGTGATTACCGCGATGAAAATGCCGAAAGATGGAAGCGTATCGGGCGCGCGGTATTTGCTTATTCTCAGAATCGACTCGCCACGGTGCATCCTCAGGGTTTGAACTGGGTAGCCGACGAGTTCCGCTATGAATCCTGGCTGAGTTTTATTGGCTACCAGAGTTGCCACTTCGATTCTACCCAAGCGTACCTTTGGCACGTCGTGGGTCCGCCTGCTAGGGAATGGAAGACTGACCCGGCACGGCCCATTATTGACCTCGAGCCGCAATACGAGGGTTACCGCATCCCCCCCGGCCCTGGGGAGACGAACGCCTATCAGGTCCGACGGGCAGCGTACTGGAGCTTGCTTGTTTCGCCGACAGCAGGCGTGTCCTATGGCGGCAGTGGCATTTGGCCTTGGGCGCTCCGGCACGAGCCTCCTATGGGCCACCCGGGGAGTGCCATCGACCCCGTCTGGTCGGAAGCCATAAGAATGCCCGGGAGTATGGAGCGCAAGCACATCCACGACTTATTTGCTTCACTGGAATGGTGGAAACTACGGCCTGCGCCTGAGCTTTTGGCTATGCAACCAGGCGATCAAGACCCTCGGCGGTTCATCGCTCTGGCGAAAGCTGTAAAGTCCGATTGGTTGCTCGCGTACCTCCCGGCGGGGGGGGCGATCACTTTCCGGGCGGAAGGATTGTCCCGCCCAATGGTTGTCCGATGGTTCAATCCTCGAAATGGGAAATGGGAAGTCGAGGCTGCGGTAAAGCCAGGCACGTTGGTTCTGACCTCTCCGGATAATAACGACTGGGTCTTGTGGTTGGGTCCTGCGAGGAAGTGACAAAACGCGGGGGATTCACTTTTCACCTGACGCGCCGCCATGTGTTGCATCTTCACTCGCTTTATCCAGGACATGGCATTAGTCTCGATATCACCCCCGAGTTCGCGGCTGCCGCAGAGAAGGCTCTCGAACTGCGCGGTGATGGCGGGACAGGGTGGTCAACTGTGTGGAGAGTAGCTCTTTGGGCGCGGCTTCGAAACCCAGAGCGCGCTTATGCCAACCTGAAGCTCTTAATCACCAAGAGTACACTGCCGAACATGTTTGACCTCTGCCCGCCGTTTCAGATCGATGGCAACCTGG
>JAIQGH010000105.1:0-23283 GCA_020072655.1 Terriglobia bacterium
CGAGGAATCTTTTTTCCACCGTCAGCCTACGCCGACGGCCGGAGTCGCGCTTTCATATTTTCATCCTGAGGAGTCCCGACGCTTTCAGTCGGGACGACGAAGGATCTCTGCATTTGCTCGATTCTCCAAATGCTGTGATCCTTCGCAGAGTCGACCCTGAACGGCAACTGCCGAGATCCTTCGCTTCGCTCAGGATGACAACCGAAGGGCTAAGCATGGCAGCGGAGGGCTCAGCATGACGTGGCCCATGGGCTTTTGAGCACGCGTTTAGCCGCCGCGGACGCTAGCCTCTTTTTCCTTGAGCGCTTTAATGCGGTCGCGGAGTTGCGCGGCCTTCTCGAATTCGAATTGTTTAGCGGCCTCGCGCATCTGCTTCTCGAGCCCGGCAATCAGCTCGTCAAGCTGGTCCGGCGAAGTCAGCGCCGCCTCGTCGATCTCCACGGGCACGGTGACGTAATCCGCCGCGACCACCGCCGCCAGGGCCATGTCCACGGGCTTGACGATGCTCGCCGGCGTGATGCCGTTCTCTTCGTTGAATCGCTGCTGCTTGTCGCGCCGCCGATTGGTCTCCGCCACCGCCTGGCGGATAGAATCCGTCGGCGCGTCGGCGTAGAGGATCGCTTTTCCGCGCACGTTGCGCGCCGCCCGGCCGATGGTCTGGATCAGCGAGCCGGCGGAGCGCAGAAATCCTTCCTTATCGGCGTCCAGAATCGCCACCAGCGAGACTTCCGGCAGGTCGAGCCCTTCGCGCAGCAGATTGATGCCGATGAGCACGTCGAACTCGCCCTTGCGCAAGTCGCGCAGGATTTTGACGCGCTCCAGCGTATCGATCTCGGAATGCAGGTAGCGGCAGCGCACCCCGACTTCGGTGTAGTATTCCGTCAAGTCTTCCGCCATCCGTTTGGTGAGTGTGGTGACGAGCACCCGCTCGCCGTCCTGGGCGCGCGCGCGAATCTCACCCAGCAGGTCGTCAATCTGATTGCGGGTGGGGCGGACATCCACCTCCGGGTCGATGAGCCCGGTGGGGCGGATAATCTGCTCGACGACGCGTCCGCCGGACTTCGTCAGCTCATAAGGCCCCGGCGTGGCGGAAACGTACACCAACTGTCCTACCCGGTGCTCGAATTCCTCAAAGGTTAGCGGGCGGTTGTCGAGCGCCGAGGGCAGCCGGAAGCCGTAGTCTACAAGGGTCTGCTTCCGCGAGCGGTCGCCGTTGAACATGCCGTGCAGTTGGGGAATCGTCTGGTGGCTCTCGTCGATGAAAATCAAGCCGTCTTGCGGCAGGTAATCGAGCAAAGTCGGCGGCGGCTCGCCCGGCAGGCGGCCGGCCAAATGCCGCGAGTAGTTTTCGATGCCGTGGCAGTAGCCCATCTCTTTCATGATCTCCAGGTCGAACATCGTGCGCTGATGCAGCCGCTGCGCCTCGACGAGCTTTCCCTGCTTTTCGAGCTCCGCGCGCCACCATTCGAGCTCGGCAAGAATGCGCGCGATGGCTTCCTCGCGCTGCTCGGCAGGCATCACGTAGTGCGTGCGGGGGTAGATGGGCAGACGCACGTAAGTCTGCTTGACCTGCCCGAAGAGGGGGTCGATTTGAGAAAGCGCTTCGACCTGATCGCCCCACATTTCAATGCGGTAGGCATTGTCTTCATAGGTGGGGAAGACTTCGATGACGTCGCCGCGCACGCGAAATGTGCCGCGGCGGAAATCCAGGTCGTTGCGCTCATACTGGATTTCCACCAGCCGCCGCAAGATGTCCCGGCGCGAAATCTTCTGACCCTTCTCGAGCAGGAGCAGCATGCCGTAATAGGCTTCGGGCGAGCCCAAGCCGTAAATGCAACTGACGCTCGCCACGATCAGGCAGTCGCGGCGCTCGAAGAGCGAGCGCGTCGCGGACATGCGCAGCTTGTCCAACTCATCGTTGATGGTGGCTTCTTTCTCGATATAGACGTCGCCCGCGGGAATATAAGCCTCGGGCTGGTAGTAGTCGTAATAGCTGACGAAGTACTCGACGGCGTTCTGCGGGAAAAAGTGGCGGAATTCGTGGTAGAGCTGCGCGGCCAGAGTCTTGTTGTGGGCGAGGACCAAGGCCGGCCGGTTGGCGAACTCGACCAGCTTGGCCATCGTGAAGGTCTTGCCGGAGCCCGTCACGCCCAGCAGCACCTGATGTTTCTCGCCCTCCTGGATGCCGCGCGCCAGCTCGTCGATGGCCGTCGCCTGGTCACCGCGGGGCTGATAATCGGAAATGAGTTTGAAATCCATAGCCCTCGAACTGGTTTCGCCGCGAAGCGACGACCTCCCATTATAACCTTCCGCTCGGCGCACGCCAGCCAATCGCCCGGGGACGATGCCGCAACTGTGCTAGACTGGCGGCTAGTGTCGAGGATTTCAACTCAAGGATTTTCAATGAAGAAACGCATGAAGTTTTCCGTCCAACTGGCCGCTTGCGGTTTGATCGTGATGGCTTTCCTGGCGAAGGGAAACGCTCAGCAAGCCGCCGCGCCGAAGCCGCCGGCGGCCTCGCCCGCGCAGGTGGCCAAACCTGCCGCTCCCTCCACGGCCCCCAAGGCTAGCACACCGTCGGCCGCTGCCGCACAAGCCCCCGCAGCCGCTTCGTCGCCGAGGTCCGCAGAAACTGGCGACCGCGTCGTGCTGAAGGTCGGTGACCAGCAGGCGACCGAAGGGGACCTCCAATTTCTGATTGGTAGGCTCGGCGCTCAAGCGCAGCAGGCGATTACCCAGCAAGGACGCCGGCCACTGGGAGAGCAGCTTGCGGTGATGCTCATCCTCGCGGCGCGCGCCAAGAGCCATCACGCGGACGCCAACGCGGACTTCCGCCGGCAAGTGGAATTCTTCCAGCTCCAGACGCTCGCCCAGTCGGAATACCAGACGATCGCCAACGAGGCCGTCGTCACTCCCGAGGACGTGCAACAGTACTACGCCTCGCACAACACGGAATTCGAGGAGGCCCAGCTCCGCGAGGTGATCCTCCGCAAGAAGGCGGACGACGCTGCCGCCGATGATCCCGGTCTGACCACCCTCGAGGCCAAGACGCGCGCCGGAGAGATTCGCACCAAGCTGGCGGCTACCGATGTCAGCAAGGTTGCCCAGGAATTCTCCCAGCCCAACGTCGTGCTCTTTGACCCTCGGCCGCGCGCGGTGCGGCACGGACAACTCCTCCCCGACGTCGAAAAAGCGGCTTTCCAGCTTAAGGATGGGGAAATCTCGGAGCCCATCGAGATTCCTCAGGCTCTGATCCTGGTGCAGATGGTGGGGCGACGCCAGGTGGGCTTGCCGGAAGTAACGAAAGAGATTGAGAGCACGCTTCGCCAGCAGAAAGTCGATGCGGCCCTGGCGGACCTGCGGAACAAGGCGGCGATTTGGATGGACGACGCCTATTTCGCGGCGCCCGCGCCGGCTTCTGCCAATCCCCAAACCGCACCGCCGAAGGACAGCACGTTGCCGCCGCAGCATTAGCAATTCGGCATCCAGACTTTACAGTTGGACGCGCGCCGTTATCGCGGCCCAGCGCCTGGCCGCCCTCGAAAACTTGTCGATGCGAGGAAACATCCCTGCTACGAAGGACTTTGGGATAGTGTGGCCGCTCAACCGCTCTTCATTCCTGCCTAGCGGAGAGGTTTTTCAACAGAACTGTTGAAAAGTTTGTGGAAAAGGCGTCCATTTTCTAGGGTAAAACCCCGATTCTGAAAGGCTTCCCACTCTTTGCACCAATCTGTAGCATTCATTTAACACGGACACTACATTCCTGTAACTCTCTGGACACCGCGCGCGCATGTCACGGCTGCCGGGGTGAGCCTTCCCTCTTCTTCTCCGAGCACTCTCCATCGGGTTTGCGCTGCGCAACAACCCGGAATCGCAGAGCTCAAACCAGAACTCGCAGAAAAGCAAGCTCCAGAGGAAAATCACAGCAGCGGCTGTGGCGTCCGCAGCTTAACCTCAATGACCTGATTGTCTTGTTCAATCTCGAACTCTTGCCCGAAGGTCTGGTGGCGGTCAGCCTTGACGAAGAGAAGGATCGTTCCCTTGGGGACCTCGGTGAACTTGTAGCGACCCTGAGGATTGGTTTTCGCATTGTAGGAAACCGCCCGCCCACGCTTGAGCTTCGAAGGGTCGCCGAGGAGGCGAAATTGCAGCGTCAGTTGCGCGTTGGCAATCGGCTCGCCCGTCTTCGCGTCTTTGACCACAATGCTGACGCTCGTGCGGCTGGGCGGCTCGTCTGCCAGGATGCGCAGTCCCGCGAGCCCGGCGAGCAAGCTGATCGCCACAACCGCCAGAAATTGTTTTCGCGCAGGCGCTTCGCCGTTTTTTCCAAGGCTCCGCATGGCTGCCTCCACCGCTCCGTGGAATGAGCTCATTATATCAAAGTGCAATGTAGCGCCCCGATTTATCGGGGCAAATGCCGCGCTTAAGCCCGGCGCTACGTCGCAAATCAGGACGCTACCGTCCGGCTCGAGATGCGCATGTTCCCACGGCGTTGGCCCAACCGCGTGAGCACCATGGCTGAAGCGGACTAATCAGGGCTGGCCTTCACCAGGAAGATCGGAATCTGCGTTTCGTGACGGACCTTGGTAATCGTCGTGCCGTGAATCAGATCGGAAAGTAGCCGATGACCATGGGTGGTCATGGCAATCAGGTCACAGTGTTCTTCGCGGCCGGTCCTGAGGATTTCGTCGGCGGGCTCGCCCGCGGAATGGTGGGCGGTGACCGTAAAGCCCTCGTCCCGAAACTCCTTCTCCCGCTTGTCGAGGTAGGCCCGGTCTTCCTTGATTTCTTCCGAGTCCGTCAGGTTCAGGTCGCGCTGCCAACGGGCCACCCAGCCGGTGGAGACGTGAAAGAGCAGAATCTCGGCGCCCGTCAGGCGCGCCAATTCCTTAACGTGGGGCAGGAGCACGTCGTCCGACTTGCTGTGGTCAAGCGCAATCAGGATTTTCTTAAACATAATAACGCCTCGTCAGGTGAGCCAACTTCCCAGCGTCTGCATGAGCAGGTACACGTTCAACCCCGCGATGATAACCGCCACGGTCCAGGACAGGATTTTCAGCCAGCGGGGATTCACGAACTCGCCCATCTTACCGGGATCACTGGTGAATTGCACGAGCGGGAAAACGGCGAAAGAGAGCTGCAAACTGAGGATGACCTGGCTGAAGATGAGCAGCTTCGCCGTGCCGCTCGCGCCGTAAAAGCCCACCGCGATGATCGCCGGAACGATGGCGATCATGCGGGTGATCAATCGCCGCAGCCAGGGGGCGAAGCGAATGTTCAGGAAACCTTCCATGACGATCTGCCCGGCGAGCGTTCCCGTGAGGGTCGAGTTCTGCCCGGAACAGAGCAAGGCGACCGCAAACAGCACGCTCGCAAACGGAATACCCAGCAGCGGCGAAAGCGTCCGATAGGCATCCTGAATCTCGGCGACGGCGTTCATCCCTTGCCGGAAAAACGTCGCCGCAGCCATCACCAGGATGGCGGCGTTGATCAAGAAGGCGAGATTGAGAGCCAGGAAGGAATCGATGAAGTTGTACCGCATGGCGGTCTTCAAGCCGCCGCGGGTACGCTCGATCGCCCGCGTCAATACGATAGAAGAATGCAGGTAGAGGTTGTGCGGCATCACTGTGGCGCCCAACATGCCAATCGCGATATAGAGCATTTCGCGGTTGGTGAAGAGCTCTCGCGTGGGAACGAAGCCGCGGGCGATGGCGCCGAAATCCGGCTTGACCAGGAGGATCTCCGCAAGGTAGCAAGTGCCGATGGTGCCGATCAGGATCGCCACGAGGGCCTCGAGCCACCGGAAGCCGCGGTGCTGCAAGTAAAGAATCGCCAGCACATCGAAAGCGGTGACACAAACGCCCCAGATGAGGGGCAGCCCAAAAAGCAGATTGAGGGCGATGGCCGAGCCAATCACCTCCGCCAGGTCGCAGGCGGCGATGGCGATCTCGCAGAGAACCCAGAGAGCCAAACTGGTGCGGCGCGAGTAATACTCCCGGCAGGCCTGCGCCAGGTCGCGCTGCGTGACAATGCCGAACCGTGCCGCGAGCGTCTGCAGCAGTACCGCCATCAGGTTGGACATCATCAAAACAAAAATCAGCCGGTAGGCGAAGCGCGAGCCGCCGGCGATGTCGGTCGCCCAGTTGCCCGGGTCCATGTAGCCCACGGCCACCAGGAAGCCCGGCCCCGAGAAAGCCCATAATTTCCGCCAGAAGCTGACGCCGCGAGGGACTGCGACGGTCCCATGCACCTCCGGCAACGAGGGGACAGCGGGCGCGTTATCGAGTGATGTGGGCGGTTTTGGTGGCACGGTCTGTCTGTTGTTAAGCACAGTTAATATAGCTTACTTATAAAAATTAACAGAAGAGATGTCAAGGCGCACTTCCCCTCAGCGCCGGCGCAAAAGTCTTGCTGTAGCGCCGGTCGGAGCCTGCCCTGACGCAGGAAGGAACCGGCGGCCGCACGTTGTCATTCTGAGCGCCAGCGAAGAATCTGCAGTTCCGCATGCGCCGACCCAAGTGCAGACCCTTCGCTCCGCTCAGGGTGACAAAAACCGCCGCTCATGGAGCGGCGCTACATCCCCGACTCCGCGAGGCGACGGAGCCGTGCCTCGATACCTTCGACCCAGGCGCGGTCCTGGATGGATGCCAGGTTCACATGCACATTCTCGATCGCTCCTCCCCGCGCCGCTTCGGCCAGCGCCAGCGCTACGGATAGGTCGGAGGTGGCCTGAGGGATCGTCATCGCAGGGAGCGGTGCGAGCGTCGCTTCGACTTCGCGCACCAGCTCCGCCGTTTCGAGCGGCACCTCGGCGGCGTGCCGGCTCGCCTTCTCCAGGGCGCTGGCGCGGGCTGCCTGCTCGGACTCCGTCGCCTTGGGCAGCTTCATCGCCACCATAAATGCCTCGAAGCTTTCCGAGTCGCGGTCAATGTTCTCCATCAAGATCTCGCGAAGCCGCGCCAGATGCGTGCGGCACTCCTCGAGCGCCGGATGGTGCGCCTCAAAAGACTTGCGCTTGAGCGTCACTCCGCACACCATCTCGCCCAACGCGGCGGCCAGCGCACCCGCCAGCGCGGCGACGCTGCCGCCGCCGGGCGTCGGACCAGGAGCCGCGACCGCGGCCACAAAACCCTCCACCAACGCTCGCAGCTTGCGGCTCGACGCCTGCTGGGCCAGGACCTGCTCGAGACGGTTTTCAACAATCGACTCAGGACGATAATTCTCCACTTTGAGGTAATGCACCGCCGCATCCTCGAGCGCGCGGCGGGGGATCAAACCAACGATCTCGCTTCCGACGACACTAACGCCCTGCGCCGCCGCCTCACGCGCTACGGCATCGAAGACCACTCCGATGGAAGTGGTCTCGAAGTCCGTCAAGTTCATGGAGACTTGCGCCAGGTTCCGCGCCTTCAGTTCCACACCCATCGCCTTGACACAGGGAAGGCCGCCCGTCGAGGTCCGAATCCTCTTGGCGATGGTTTTGGCCAAGCCGACAGCGGCAGTGTCCAGGTTGATGTTGTAGGCGATCAGAAATTTCCGCGCGCCCACGACCGTCGCGCCGGCCGTCGGGTGGAGCGCCGCTTCTCCAAAATCGGGGCAGCGTTCAGGATTGGTGCCGATTTCTTCGCGCAGTCCCTCGAACTGCCCGCGGCGGATGTTCTCAAGATTCCTGCGCTCGGGACGGCGCGCCGCGGCTTCGTAAAGGTACGTGGGAATCTTGAACCGCCGCCACGCTTCCTCTGCCACCCGCTCGGCAATGTGGACACAATCCTCGAGCGTCACGCCGGAGATGGGCACGAAAGGCACGACGTCCGTGGCGCCCATGCGCGGGTGCGCCCCTTGGTGTTTCGTGAGGTCAATGAGTTCCGCCGCCCGGCCCATCCCCCGCAGCGCCGCCTCTCCGATGCTCTCGCGGCTGCCCACCAGCGTGATCACGCACCGGTTGTGGTCCGCGTCCATCTCTTGGTCGAGCAGAAACACGTCAGGCCCCGCCAGCATCGCTTGAATGATGGCGTCAACTTTGCGCGCGTCGCGCCCTTCGCTGAAATTCGGCACGCACTCGATGATCGTCTGCATAGGCTAAATCTATCACGGGACAGGATACCAAGAGGTAGGTACGACAAGCACCCTTCTCCTCGTGGGCTTTCGCCGCCGTAGGGGCAATGCATGAATTCCCCTTTGTGAAGAATGAAGAAGGACCCACGACAAATCAAACCGCCGATTCGTCGTGGCTGCCCCCGGCATGACAAAATGTCCCTGTATCGTCCCTGCCCGATCTGTCCGCTGCGTTTCCCGGCAGAACGACCTATCACGGAATTCGGCCCACTCTCGCCGATGACTCTCCCAAGATGCCCAGACGCGGTTCCTCATGCACTCACTGGAACGGGAACCGCAGTGCGAAGCCAAGACTATGCTTGCGAATGGATTATGCGCCCGCGCTTCACGGTCATGGCACAGTGATTCCAGGCAAGGTAATAAGGGATCTCGCGGTGGTCGCAAACTGCCATCACGACGAGGTCAGCTTGTTTGCCAGGTTCGAGGGAGCCCAAGCGGTTGGCGCAACGCAGGGAATACGCAGCGTTGATGGTCGCGGCGGAGACGGCCTCGGCAGGTGTCATGCGCATCTGCGAGCAGGCGAGCGAGAGGATGAACTGCATATTGAGCGTGGGGCTGGTGCCCGGGTTGAAGTCTGTGGCGAGCGCCACAGCCGCTCCCGCTTCAATCAGCTTGCGCGCGGGCGCGTACTGTCGGAGGCCGAGGTGAAAGTTGGCAGCCGGCAGGAGCGTTGCGACCACGTCGGACTGGGCCAGGGTTTGGACATCCGCGTCGCTCGATTGATCGAGATGGTCCGCGGACGCCGCGCCCAGTTCCACAGCCAGCCGACACGCGCCCGTGCGAGCGAGTTGCTCGGCGTGAATGCGCGGAATGAGGCCATATCGCAAGCCCGCCGCGAGGACCTGGCGACATTGGCTCACTGTAAATGCCCCGCGGTCGCAGAAGCAATCGATAAATCTCGCCAGCTTCTTCCTTCCGACCTGCGGGATGAGCTGTTGGGTGATGAGCCGGAGATAGGCCTGCGGTCTCCCGCGATATTTGGCCGGCAGCGCGTGCGCGGCGAGCAACGTCGGAACCAATTCCAGCAGTGCTGTTCGCTGCAACTTCCGAATGACACGGAGAATCTTCATCTCATTCGCGACATCCAGCCCGTAGCCGGTCTTGACTTCGACCGTCGTCGTGCCGTGCGCGGCGAACTCATCCAGGACCCGGCGAGCCTGCGCAACCAGCTCGTGTTCCGTCGCCTCCGCGACCAGCCGGGCGGAACGGGCAATCCCTCCGCCGGCGCGCGCAATTTCCTCGTAGGTCGCGCCGCAGATTCGTCGCTCAAAATCCTCCACGCGGTTCCCGGCGAAAACCAAGTGCGTGTGGCTGTCGATGAAACCCGGCATGACGACGCGGCCGCGGCAATCGACGAGCCTCGCCCTGAGGCGCCGCGCCTCGCCAGCCAGCTCACGCGTTCTCCCTACGCGCAGAATCTTGTCTCGCCATGTCAAGACCGCGCCATCGCGCATGATTCCCAGTTCACCGAGCGCCGGACCGCGTCGCGGCACAGGTGGACCGGCGAGCGTCAACAGTTGTGCCGCGCTATGGAGGAAGAGAGCGCGCGGCGGCGATGGCGTCATTTGACGAGTCCGACCCTTCTGCTAGAATATCCTCGAAAATCCTCGGAGGGTTTTGGACATGCCAAGCTACGAGTTCCTCTGCAAGGAATGCAAGAAAACCTTCACCATCATCATGACCCTGGCCGAATACGAGAAGGGGCGGTTCACGTGCCCCAAATGCAAAAGCAAGAAGGTCGAGCAGAAAATGGCCACCTTCTTTGCCGTGACCTCCAAGAAGAGCTAAGGGCAGTGACAAGTGAACAGTGACGAGTGACGAGCAGCCAGGCCTTAAGAGTCGAGGGTCAAGAGTTGAGGGTAAGATACTTCCGCGCGCTTCAACTCTCGACTGCCGACTCGTCACTTATCACTCGTCACTTGTTACTTTCTTCATCGGGATTGTCACTCCCGCAGTCCGCGCAAACCGGACCGCCTCTTCATAACCTGCGTCAGCATGGCGGGCCACGCCGATGCCGGGGTCATTCGTCAGCACGCGCTGGAGTCGCTTCGCCATTTCCGGCGTGCCGTCGGCGACCGTCACCTGGCCGGCGTGCAACGAATAGCCGATTCCCACTCCGCCGCCGTTGTGGAAGGAAACCCAACTCGCGCCCGACGCCGTGTTGAGCAGCGCGTTCAGGACCGGCCAATCGGCGACGGCGTCGCTCGCATCTTTCATCCCTTCCGTCTCGCGAAACGGCGAGGCCACCGAGCCGCAGTCCAGGTGATCGCGGCCAATGACGATGGGGGCCTGGAGCTCGCCGCGCGCCACGAGGTCGTTCAGCCGCTCGCCGAAGAGCGCCCGCTCGCCGTATCCAAGCCAGCAGATGCGCGCCGGCAGACCCTGGAATTTCACGTGCTGACTCGCCAGGCGAATCCAGCGGTTCAGGATCGCGTTGTCGGGGAAAAGGTCCAGCACCAGCTCATCCGTGCGGAAGATGTCCCTCGCCTCGCCCGAAAGCGCCACCCAGCGGAACGGCCCGCGGCCTTCGCAGAAAAGCGGACGGATGTAAGCCGGAACGAAGCCTGGAAAGCCGTAAGCGTTCTTCACGCCGCCGTGCTCGAAGGCCATGGTGCGAATGTTGTTGCCGTAATCAAAGGTCGCGGAGCCGAGTTTCTGCAATGCCAACATGCCCGTGACGTGACGGGCGATCGATTCGTAGGAACGCCGCAGATAATCTTCGGGATTTTTCCGGCGCAGTTCCGCGGCCTCTTCGAGACTCAGGCCGGCCGGTATATAGCCGTTGAGCGGATCGTGAGCGCTCGTCTGGTCGGTGAGCAGGTCCGGCACAACGCCGCGACGGGCGAGCTCCGGAATGATTTCCGCGCAATTGCCCACCAAGCCGACGGAGACCGGCTGCCTCTGCCGCACGGCATTCTTCAGGATGCGCAACGCCTCGTCGAGGTTGTTAACGCAAATGTCGCAGTAGCCGGTGCGGATGCGGCGTTTGATTTTCTCCGGGTCCACTTCGACGCCGAGAAAGACCCCGCCATTAAGCGTAGCGGCGAGTGGCTGGGCTCCTCCCATCCCGCCCATGCCGCCACTGACCACCAATTTACCAGCGAGGTCGCTCCCAAAGTGCTTCTGCGCCGCGGCGGCGAACGTCTCGAACGTCCCTTGCAGGATCCCCTGTGTTCCGATGTATATCCAGCTCCCGGCGGTCATCTGGCCGTACATGATGAGCCCCAAGCGCTCGAGCTCGCGGAATTTCTCCCACGTTGACCAGTGGCCCACCAGATTGGCATTGGCAATCAGCACGCGCGGCGCCCATTCGTGCGTGCGGAAGACTCCTACGGGCTTGCCGGACTGAACGAGCAAGGTTTCGTCGTTCGCGAGCCCTTTGAGGGCCTCCACGATGGCGTGATAGCAAGCCCAGTTGCGCGCCGCCTTCCCCGTGCCGCCGTAAATGATGAGTTCTTGCGGCCGCTCTGCAACCTCCGGGTCGAGGTTGTTCATGAGCATGCGCATCGCCGCTTCCTGCTGCCAGCCCTTGCAGGTCCAGGGCAAGGGAAAGTCCGAGCAACCGCTCAGCTCGCGACACACGCCGCGGGCGGACGGGAACGCCCAAGGGGCTTAGCGCTCGCGGCGCGCGAACCCACTTATGCTAAGATTCTCTTGACAGGGTGAGCGAAACACGCAACAACCAGCATGGCCGCAGGCGAACCTAAGACTCTCTGCGAACTGTTCCTCAGAGCCGTTGAGGAGCACCACAAGCCCGGCGCCTTCTTGGTCAAGACCGAGGGGCGATACCGTGGCACCTCCTCCCAAGAGGCGCTGCGGCTGGCTGCGGGACTGGCGGCCGCCCTCGAGCGCGCGGGAATCACGCGCGGCGACCGGGTGGCGATCTTTGCCGAGAACCACCTCGAGTGGGCTCTCTCCGACTATGCAGCGCTGGGTCTCGGCGTCGTCGTCGTTCCCATCTACCCCACCCTGCTCGAATCCGACCTGGAATTCATTTTGCGCGATTCGGAGGCGAAAGGGATCATCGTCTCCACGCCGGCGCAGCTCCATAAGGTCCTGAACATCCGCGCCCGGCTTCCGCTGTTGGGCTTCGTCCTTACGATGGATCGTGTCGAGCCATCGCCGGCCGGCGTCCAGAGCTGGCATCATGCCGTCCGCGAGGAGTTGAGCCGCCGCGGCGATTGTGTCGCTGCGTTTCGCACCGCGGCGCTCCGGGCCAACCCTGACGATGCTGCGACGCTGCTCTACACGTCCGGGACGGTGGGGGAGCCCAAGGGCGTCATCCTGACGCACGCGAACATCGTCTCCAACGTCCGGGCTTGTGGCCCGCTGTTCTCTTTCGGGCCGCAGGATGTGGCCTTTTCTTTTCTCCCCCTCAGCCACATCTTCGAGCGGATGCTCGACTACTTCTGCTTCTCGCGTGGCGTCTCGATTGCCTATCCCGAAAATATGGAGGCGATCCCGCACAACCTGCTGGAGGTTCGCCCCACGCTGATGGCCGTCGTGCCGCGCGTTCTGGAGAGAATCCATGACCGGGTGATGGATGCGGTGCGGCAAGCTCCGCCGACGAGACAAAGGCTCTTCTCCTGGGCCTTGGAAGTCGGCCGAAGCCATTTGAGCTACCAACTCGAAGGCCGGCGGACTCCCCTGTCGCTGCGGGTCAAGCGCGCCGCAGCCAGCGCCCTTATCTATTCCAAGGTGCGGGCACGTCTGGGTGGACGAATCCACACGATGATTTCCGGCGCTGCGCCGCTGGCGCGTGGCCTCGTCGAGTTCTTCCATGCGGTCGGTTTGCCGGTCTACGAGGGCTACGGTTTGACCGAGACTTCGCCCGTCATTGCGGTGAATTATCCGGGTCACGTCAGGCTGGGAACCGTTGGGCCCCCCATCCCCGGGGTCGCTGTGAAACTGGGCGAGGAGATCTCGTCCGAGGATGGCGCCGCCGGCCGGGAAATCCTGGTGCGGGGCCCGAACGTCGCGTCCAGCTACTACCACAACCAGGGAGCCAGCCGCGAAGCCTTCACCGAAGGCTGGTTCCACACCGGCGACCTGGGCGAGCTGGATGGAGACGGTTTCCTTCGCATCACCGGCCGGAAGAACAATCTCTTCAAAACCTCCGGCGGCAAGTACATCTCACCGGACAAGATTGAGAATCTCTTCCAGGGCCATCCGTACGTGGCGCAGATCGTCGTGGTCGGTGAGGCGCGCCGATTCGTCACCGCCCTCGTCGTTCCCCACTTCGCGCGCCTGGAGGAATACGCGCGGACGCATGGAATCGCCGTTCAGAATCGCGAAGAACTCGTTGCTCACCCCGCCATCACGGCCTTCTTCCAGAACCAAGTGGATGAAGTGTGCCACAGCCTCGCCCCGCATGAGCACATCCGGCGCGTGCGGGTGCTCCCGCGGGAGTTCACCCTCGAATCCGGCGAACTCACCCCCACGCAGAAGATCAAGCGGCGTGTGATCAGAGAAAAATACGGCGCGGCTATCGAAAAGTTGTATCCTCCGCCCGTCGCGGCCCCGCACTGAGAACGCTCCGCCGCAAAATTGCAATTCCACTCTCCCCCGCATAGAATGACCAGTGAGGAACACAAAATGCAAAACGATGTCTTAAAGATCGCAGAGAGAGAATTCCACTCGCGGCTGATCGTGGGCACGGGCAAGTACCGCAGCTTCCAGGAAATGGCGCGCGCGCTGGAGGCCTCGGGAACCGAGATCGTGACGGTGGCCGTCCGGCGCGTCAACCTGACGGACCGCTCGAAGGAGTCGATGCTCGACTACATCGATCCCAAGAAATACTTCATCTTGCCCAACACCGCCGGCTGCTACACCGCCGACGACGCCGTCCGCACGGCGCGTCTGGCGCGGGAAGTCGGCCTCTCCAATTGGATCAAGCTGGAAGTGATTGGCGACGAGAAAACGCTCTTCCCCGACAACTTCGCGCTCGTCGAAGCCACGAAGATACTTGTTAAAGAGGGCTTCGTCGTCCTGCCTTACACGAACGATGACTTGATCGCCGCTCGCCGGCTGATCGACGCCGGCGCCGCTGCGGTCATGCCGCTCGGGGCGCCCATCGGGTCAGGGCTGGGGATCCAGAATCCTGCCAACATTCGCATCCTGCGCGAAATGATTTCCGGCGTGCCGCTGATCTTGGACGCGGGCGTGGGCGTCCCCTCCGATGCCGCCATCGCTATGGAATTGGGCGCGGACGCGGTGCTGATGAATACCGGCATCGCTGCCGCGCAGGATTCGGTGCTGATGGCCGAGGCCATGAAGCACGCCGTGCTCGCCGGGCGCCAAGCCTACCACGCCGGCCGCATGGCCAAGAAGCTCTACGCCACGGCGTCGAGCCCGCTGGAAGGCGTGGTGAGATAGGGTCAGAAATTCGCGCTTAAACAAAGCAACCACAAAGACACCGAGGCACGAAGGGAAACCGGATTCTTAGTGCCTTTGTGCCCTTGTGGTAAGCCCCGCCTACGATTCCTTAAGAGCGCGCACCGGGTCGAGAGCCTCGGGGTTTCCGACTGCAGAGAGATCTCCGACGGGCTCGCCGAGATAAGCGTCGCGGATGGCGCGGCGGACGATCTTGCCGCTCTGGGTTTTGGGAAGCTCCGTCACGACGTAAATCGAGCGCGGGCGGAACGCGGCGCCCAGCGTTTTCGCGACTTGGCTACGCAGTTGGCCGTTGAGCGCCGGCGCGGATTCGGCGCCTGGTTTCAGAACCACGAAAGCCACGATCTTCTCACCCGTCACTTCATCGGGCGCTCCGATCACTGCCGCCTCGGAAACCATCGGATGACCGATGAGCGCCTGCTCGACCTCCGCCGGGCCGATTTTGCGGCCGGCGACGTTGAAGGTTTCATCCGCTCGGCCGTGGAGAAACCAACAACCCTCTTCATCAATGCTCGCCCAGTCGCCGTGGTACCAAGCGCCTGGAAAACGCGACCAGTAGGTCTCCAGGTATCGCCCCGGCGCATTCCACAAGCCCCGCGTCATGGAAGGGGCCGGTCGGGTGCAGACGAGATAGCCTTTCTTCCCGCGCGCCGGCCGGCCATCGTCGTCAAAGACTTCCGTCGCCATGCCCGGCGCGGGGCCACCCAGCGTGCAGGGCTTGAGCGGTTGAATAGGCAGCGGAAACAGGAAGCAGCCGATAATCTCCGTGCCGCCCGAAATGTTGATGATCGGGCAGCGGCGTTCGCCCACTGTCTCGAAGAACCACATGTACGACGTCTCGTCCCACGGCTCGCCGGTCGAGCCAAGCAGGCGCAGCGATGTCAGATCGTGTCGGCGCACGAGATCGTGGTTCTTCCGCATCAGTAAGCGAATGGCGGTAGGAGAAACCCCCAGCGTCGTGACGCGGTGTCGCTCAATCAGCTCCCACAGGCGGTCAGCTTGCGGATAGTCAAATGCGCCGTCGTAAAGGAAGATCGTGCCACCGAAGTGGTGGTTCCCGATAATCGTCCACGGGCCCATCATCCAACCAATATCGGAAAGCCAGAAAAACAGGTCGTTCGGCTGATGATCGAAGCCCAGATAGATTTCCTTCGCCGTCTGCACGAGCGCGCCCGCGTGCGTGTGCACCGCGCCTTTGGGTTCGCCTGTTGTTCCGGAAGTGTAGAGGATGAGCGCACGGTCTTCGGAATCGAGCGGGAGGGACTCGTGCTCCGCCGGCCGGTCCGCCACCAAGTCATGCCACCAGATATCGCGCGCCGCATTCCACGGGACCTCTCCACTCTTGTACCGATAGACAACCACGCGCTCAAGATCGGGTGCGCTCTCGGAGGCCTGATCAACTTTCTCTTTGAGGGGCAAGAGCCTTCCACGACGTTCCAGGAAATCGACCGTGATGGCCACGCGCGCTCCGGAATCCTCAAGCCGCGTTGCGAAGGCGTTCGGTCCGAAGCCGGAAAATATCGGCACGACGATGATGCCGAGCTTGAAACACGCGTAAAGGATAACAACCACTTCGGGGACCATCGGCATCGAGAGCGCGACTCGGTCGCCCTTGCCCAGCCCGAGCGCTTCCAGCCCGTGGGCGAGACGGCTGACTTCGCCGTAAAGCTCCGCGAACGTCAGCTTCCGAACTGAGCCATCTTCGCCCTCCCACACAATGGCCGGGCGGGACGCCGCCGCTCCTTGCGCGTGGCGGTCGAGGCAGTTCCAGGCGATGTTTAACTTGCCGCCCACAAACCATCGCGACCATTCCACCCCCCGCGAGGTGTCCAGCACGCGCGTGTAAGGCTCAAACCACTCGACGCCCATCTCCTTCACGAGTTCGGAGTAGAACTGCTCGGGATCGTCGCGCGAAAAACGCAGGAATTCCTCGTGACCTGCAAAGCCCAGCCGCTTCAGGAACCGGAATACATTGGTCCGCTCGATGGATTCCTTATCCGGTTGCCAGATCCAGTCGGTTGCGCTCATATGCCCTATAGTTTGATTCTAATACGATCAGGCCTCGTTGGCCCGGAAGTGAGGTGAATGGCCGGCGCTCCCGACGATATGCCGACGCTGGCGTCTGTCGGGAGGGCACAGTGTTCCCTATTTCTTCGCTGCAGCGGGGGGCTCCTGCTGGGTGTCTCTGTCGGGAAGGACGTAAATGACCTCGCCCGGGCGGGCGAGCTTCATTTGCTCGCGGGCGAGCTTCTCGATGGCCTTGGGGTCGGACTTCAGCGCTTTGATCTGCTGCTCGAGTTTCTGATTTTCTTCCTGAAGCTGCTTGACCTGTTCCTGAAGCGTCTGTAACTCCTGGCGACGGCGGCGCAGGGCAAGGTATCCGTGTTCGCCGAAAATCTCGTGGACGGTAAGGGCGAGGGCAAGAAGCGCCAATGCCGCCATCGCGGCACGGCGAAAGCGAGCGTCTTCCCAGCGGAAGCTCAACATGGGTGCGCCACAATTATCTCGAGCGCAGGGCTCCGCGGTCTCGGTGACCAGTAAACAAACGATGACCCCATTCCTCTCGACAGGCTCACCGTTCTCTCGAGTTCAATCGGGTTGTGTGCCATCGTGCAGCTATTGTATCTTTGGCCGCGCACGCCACGCAATCGTAACCATGACCTTGAGGAGGGGACGTGACCGATAAAATTATTATTCTGGTGACCGCGGCCAGCCCCAGCGAGTGCCGCACGATCGCGCGACACCTGGTGGAGGTGAGGCTCGCGGCCTGTGTGAACATCGCGCCTGGGATCGAGTCGCTTTATCGTTGGAAAGGCAAGCTGGCGAAGGACAAGGAATGCCTGATGCTCATCAAGAGCACACGCCAACTGTTTCCGGAGATCAAGACTGCTATCTCCAAAATCCACAGCTATCACACGCCGGAAATTATCGCCTTGCCCATCATCGACGGCTCGCGGAATTACCTGCAGTGGGTCGGGGATTCGGTGAAAAAACCATCCGGCACAGCCGCCCTCTGAGCCCTGGAGGACGCCCTCGATGCAACTTCCGGCGCCTCAAGCGGGCACGACTCAGCATATCCTTGCTATTGCTTCGCGACCGCGTTAAAAGAGTGATGCCCCACGCTGCTGGGAGAAACGATGCGGATTCCGGGCTTCGCCACCGAGGAAGGCACGGCGCGCTTCAAGGCGCGCTTTGAGGCGGAATTGCCGCATCATCTACGCAAAGCAAACGGTTTGTGGGTCTCCTCGATCGGCCTCGGCACGTATCTCGGCGAGCCGACGGCGGCCTACGACGCTCTGTACAGCGAATCGGTGACCCGCGCGGCCGAGTTGGGCATCAACGTTTTCGACTCGGCGATCAACTACCGGCACCAGCGGAGCGAGCGGGTAATTGCACACGCGCTCACCGCCCTCATCGCGGCCGGCCATCTCCGCCGGGACGAGGTGATCCTGGCAACCAAGGGCGGATTCCTGACGTTCGATGCCGACGAGCCCCCGGACCCGGCCGCCTATTTCCATGAAAAACTGATCGCCACCGGCCTGGTCCAGCCGGAGGACGTCGCCGCCGGCTGTCACGTCATGTCGCCGAGGTACTTGCACCATCAAATCGAACTCAGCCGTCGAAATCTCGGCGTCGAGACGATCGACATCTATTACCTTCACAATCCCGAGACACAGCTCAGCACGGTCTCGCGCGAAGAATTCTATCGCCGGCTGCGGGCGGCCTTCGAGGCCCTGGAGAAATCGGTGGCGGAGAACAAGATTCGGATGTACGGCGCGGCAACGTGGAACGCCTTCCGGCAAAGCCCCAATGACGGGGAAGCCATCTCCCTCGCCGAAGTCCTGCGCATTGCCGCGGAGGTCGGGGGGGAGAATCATCACTTTCGCGCGCTGAAGTTGCCGTTCAATTTCGCCATGCCGCAAGCGCTCGTCGCGCGGTCCCAGGTGTGGCGGGGGAAGCCTGTCACGGTGCTCGAAATAGCCCGCGCCTACGGCTTGTTGGCCTTTGCGAGCGCCAGCTTGATGCAAGCCCACCTGGTCCAGGGTCTGCCGCCGCAGATTCGTGAGAAATTCCCAGGCCTGCGGACCGACGCGCAGTGCGCCATTCAGTTCGTGCGCTCAACTCCGGGAATCACCTGCGCCCTGGTCGGCATGGGCCGGCGAGAGCACGTGGAAGAGAACCTCGCCACGGCCCGCGTCGCGCCCTTCACAACGGAAGAGTTCATCGCAGCCTTCGCGAAGTAGAGCCGGGCGGAACTCGTCCCGACGGTGTCGGGAGCCCGGCATCTGCCGCCCTGAAGGACGGCCCTACACCTGAAGTCAGGACAGTGCCTCGCCGTCCCGCAACTTGACAAAGAGCAACCTTTTGGATAGCTTGCCTTCCTCGCTTCTACACTCCTCACTTTGCCGGACAGGAGGGTAATTTGCCGCGCAAACAGGTGGTCACGCTCATCACGGATTTCGGCGATGCCGACTATTACGTCGGGGTGATGAAAGGGGTCATCGCCGGAATCAACCCCGACGCCGAAATCGTGGACATCTGCCACCAGGTGAATTCCTACGACATCTTCGACGGCGCCTATACGCTGGCGCAGAGTTACCGCTTCTTCCCCACCGATACGATCCACCTGATTGTCGTCGATCCCGGGGTGGGAACCGCCCGGCGGCCGATCCTGGCGCGCACGATGGACTACAAGTTTGTGGCGCCGGACAACGGCGTCCTCTCCCTCATTTTCGAGCGGGAAGAATCGATCGAGGTCCGGCACGTCACCTCCGACCATTACTTCCTGAACCCGGTCAGCAACACCTTCCATGCCCGTGATATTTTCGCGCCGGTGGCGGGTTGGCTAAGCAAAGGCGTCGAGGTCGACAAATTCGGAGAGCCCATCGACGATTACGCCAAGTTCCTCTCGCCCAGGCCCAAGCGTGTGGGCGACCACTTCCTGAAAGGCGTGGCGCTGCGCGTTGACAAGTTTGGAAACATTATCACCAACATCAGCCCGGAGGACCTTCCTCAGCTCTTCCAGGAAAATCCGCCGCCCTTTAAGATCGTCATCAACCAGCAAGAAATCACCCGCTTGAACCTCTCCTATTCCATGGGCAAGCCCTCGGAGATTTTCGCCATCGTCGGCAGCTCGGGTTTCCTGGAGATTTGCACGAACCGGGGGTCGGCGGCCAAGGCCCTCAATGCCAGCCGAGGCGCCGAAATTGGCGTGATGCTTGGCGAGGGCGGCCCTGCGGCACCCTGAGCGTCATCCTCGACAGGACTGAATTCGACAGCCGGATGCCGCCAGCGCCCGAGGCGAGGGACTCAGCGTTCAGGAGACTTGAGGGTTTGCGGCCGCGGCAGTGGCCACAGCCAGCTTTTCCACCCGCACCCGGGCCACGCGGCGCCCGTCCATTTCCAGCACCGTGTAGCGGCGTCCCTCGAAGACGAAGGTCTCCCCTCCGCGCGGGATTACGCCCAACTGTGCGAGCACAAACCCCGCCAATGTCTCGTAGCCTCCGCCGCGCGGCAGCGCGAGGTCGTAGTCGTCGGCAAGCTCCCGAAGGCTGAGCGAGCCATCGACGACCAAAACGTTCTCCCCGACGCGGTGAATAGCCTTCTCCTCGCGGTCGTACTCATCCTGGATCTCTCCCACGATCTGCTCGAGGACGTCCTCCATGGTGACGAGTCCCACGAAGGTTCCGAACTCGTCTACGACCAGCGCCATTTGCGAGTGGCGAGCCCGGGATTCGTCGAGCATTTGCGCGAGCGACATGGTCTCCGGCACGATCATGGGCTGATAGAGCAACGCCGCCAGGTCCAGCGGCGCATCAAGCGGAACGCGCGCGCGCAAGCGGTCGTAGTTGACGCGCAGCAGGTCCTTGGTGTTCAGGATGCCCACGATGTGATCGGGCGAGCCCTCGTAGATGGGCACGCGCGAGTAGCGGTCCTCCACCACATGCTGGAGCAGGAAGTTCAGGTCCTGGGTCATGGCCAAGCAGGTGATTTTGGGCCGCGGCACCATCACTTCGCGTACGCGAATGTTCTTCAAGTCGAAAACGCTCTGGATCATCTCCTCCTGCTCTTCGGCCAGCAGGCCCCGTTTGCGGATGCCCGCGACGATCAGCTTGACCTCCTCAGGGGTGTGAACCGTGCCGTGCCGCGCCTCGGGAGCATGGCCCATCAAGCGCAGCACGCCGCCCGCCATGGCGTCCAGCGCCCGCACCACGTGGCGCGTAAGCTTCATGAACAGAATGATGAAGGGGGCGACCAGCAGCGAGACTCGCTCCGCGCGATCGTACGCGAGCGCCTTGGGCACCAGCTCGCCCAGCACCATCAGCAGCGTCGTGATGAACAGGAAAGCGAGAGTGACCGCAATCGTGTGGGCCACGGCCGCGGCCACGATCCAATCGAGATAACGCTCCAGAACAGTCTCGATGGCGCGCGCCATGATCGTCTCACCCAGCGCCCCCATCAGCAGGCTCGCCACGGTGACACCCAGTTGCATCCCGCTGAAGAGCAAACCGATTTCGCCCAGCAAGGTCTGCACCTGACGCGCGCGCGCATCGCCTTCCTGAACCAGTTGCTCCAGCCGAGTCCGTCGCACACTGAGCAAGGCGTACTCCGCGGCCACAAAGGAAGCGTTGAGCATTACCAGGCCGAGAATAAGCATGGCCTCAAGCAAGGCGGACATCGAGTATTTCCCCTGAAAGCACCAATTCTACCCTCAAACCTTCAGGCGTTGTAGCGGCGTTTACCTCGACCGCCCGTTGCCGGAGGGCATAAAGCCGACGCTCCATGAGACTGCGCCACTGTTGCTGCTGGCGCCGAGCTCGACGTGTGCCCGCCTCGTGCTACAATTGGCTCTTCATTTACCGGGGCGGAAACATGACTGAAAGTGAGCGCCGCGTCATGAAAACGACTTGTCCACTCGACTGCCCCGACACCTGCAGCATTCTGGTGACCAGCGAAAACGGGCGTGTCGTGCGCCTGCAAGGAGACCCTGCGCACCCCACGACCCGCGGGTTTCTATGCCATAAAGTGGCGAATTATGATCGCCGGCTTTATTCTCCCCTGCGCGTCCTTCATCCTTTGCGCCGCATTGGTGCAAAGGGCGAAGGAAAATTTGCGCGCACCACCTGGGACGAAGCGCTGGATGAAATCTCCTCCCGCTTCAAGGCCATCAGCGCTGAATATGGCGGCGAAGCGATTCTTCCGTACTCCTATGGCGGGTCGCTCGGGGTCGTGCACCGCTGGGCAGGCCACCGTTTCTTCCACCGCCTGGGCGCGAGCCGTCTGTTGCGAACCATCTGCGATCCGGCCGCTATGGCCGGCTGGGAAATGACGCTTGGCAAGCACACATCCACCGACCTCCTGACTGCCGCCCATGCGGACCTCATTGTCATCTGGGGCATGGACATCGCCGCCACGAGCGTGCACTTCGTCCCCCTCGTCAAAGCGGCCAAAAAGCGGGGCGCACAGGTGGTGCAAGTTGACCCTTGCCGAAATCGCACCTCGCACCTCGCGAACGAGCAGTTGCGTCCGCGGCCCGGCACCGATGGGGCGCTCGCCCTGGGGATGATGCACGTGATGATCCGCGAAAACCTGGTTGATGAGGCGTTCGTCCGAGACTTCACCGTTGGTTACGAAGCTCTCCGCGAGCGCGTGCTTTCCGACTGGTCCGTCGAGCGGGTCAGCCGCATCACCGATGTCCCCGAGGAGCAAATCACAAATCTCGCGCGCCAGTACGGCCGGGCCCGCGCCCCGTTCTTGCGCGTAGGATTTGCGCTCAGCCGGCACGAAAACGGCGGAATGGCCATCCGCACGATCGCCTGCCTGCCGGGCCTGGTAGGAGCATTTCGGAAACCGGGGGGCGGCGCGCATCACGACACCGGCCCTTGTTTTGAGTTTAACTACCCGCGCATTACGGGGGAAGACGAGTTCAAGCCTTCCACCCGCCAGATCAACATGGTGAAGCTCGGTGAAGCCCTGCTCGAAACCAAGAATCCGCCGGTTATGGGCCTCTTCGTATACAACTGTAATCCCGCCGCCGTCGTCCCCGACCAGGCGCGCGTCCATCGGGGACTGCGGCGCGAGGACCTCTTCACCGTCGTGCACGAGCAGGTTCACACCGACACGGTGGATTTTGCCGACATCGTTCTGCCGGCGTCGACGTTCCTCGAATACCTCGACCTCTACAAAAGCTACGGGCATCACTACCTGCAAATCGGCCGGCCGGTGATCGAACCGATGGGCGAGGCCAAGCCGAATCTCGAAGTGTTTCAACTCCTGGCGCGGCGCATGGGTTTTGAAGAGTCCTGCTTCCGGCTCAGCGAGTTTCAAATCATGCGCGAAGCCCTCGATTCCCCCTCGCGGTTCCTGGCTGGCCTCGACTTCGCGAAGCTGCAGGCGGGAGAAACCCTCAAGCTGAATGTCCCGGATCCGTCAAACAATCAACTGTACTTTTCGACGCCCTCGGGCAAGATCGAGTTCTACTCTGAAACGATGGCGCAACTGGGCCTCGACCCGTTGCCAAACTACACGCCCTGCTCGGACGGCGCCGAGGCGTGCGCCCAGAATGGGAAATATCTGCTGCAATTGCTGGTGCCGCCCGCCGTGCATTTCCTCAACACAACCTTTGGCGCCGTCGAGGAACAACGGCGGCGGATGGGTCAACCAAGGCTGAAAATCCATCCGCGGGATGCAGGGGCTCGCGGCATCCAGAGTGGAGAGTGGGTTCGCGTCTTCAACGACCACGGGGAGTGCCGTCTTGCGGCCCAGGTCACCGAC
>JAIQGH010000105.1:23337-26984 GCA_020072655.1 Terriglobia bacterium
CGACACGCGGCCGGGAGTGGTGGTGGCCGAGTCCATTTGGTGGGCCAAACACTCGCCGGGCGGCCGCGGAATCAACACTCTGGTCTCGACACGCTTGACCGACCTCGGCGAGGGCTCGACGTTTCAGTGCAATCTCGTGGATGTCGAGGCCATAGAGCCGACCTTCGGGTCGGTATTTGGCGATGGGACTGGGCCAAACTCCGGCGCGAGTCAAACAAGCTGAGTCATTACCAGCTCACACACCGCCTACAAGAGGCCACACGGTTCTGGTAAGATAGCTTAGATGTACGACGAAATTGTGGCCGTCACGGAGAACCGCCCGCTGACCGGCGGCCATTTCCTCCTGAGCGTCAAATCCCCTCGGCAAGCGAAGGCCATTCGTCCGGGGCAGTTTGCCATGCTGCGACTGCTGGGGCGCTCGGATGTTCTCTTGCGTCGCCCCATGAGCATCTACGATGTACAGTCGTCCAATGGCCGCCGCGGCAAGCACAAGACGGGGCGCTCGGCCGAAATCATCCGGTTCCTTTACAAAGTCGTCGGGCGGGGCACGCAACTGATGGCGGAACTCCAGCCGGGCGATCGCCTCGGTCTGCTCGCGCCGCTCGGACACGGGTTCCTTGCGGAAGACTATCTGCCGCACGCCAAGGCTGCTGACGAGATTCTTCACGTCGCGGGCGGCATCGGGATCGCCGCACTGCTTCTCCCTGCGGGGGAATTGGCCCGCCAGGGATTCCGCCAGCGGCTGTTCTTCGGGGGCGGGACGAAAGCGGATCTTGTAGGCGTAGACGACTTCAAGCCGCACATGCGCGGACTAGCGCTCGCCACCGAAGACGGCTCGCGCGGCCACCGGGGTTTCGTGACCAAGCCCCTCGAAGAGTATCTCGCGCGCCATCGCGAAAAGAAGTTTCTGCTCATGGCCTGCGGCCCCTGGGCGATGCTGGAAGCCACTGCAGCGCTCGCCCGGCGGCAGGGGCATCCCTGCCTGGTCTCGATGGAAAACCGCATGGGCTGCGGCCTGGGCGTTTGCCTCGGCTGCTCGATCCGCGTGCATGGCAAGGGACACGGAAGCTACCAGAGGGTCTGCACGGAAGGGCCGGTCTTCTGGGCGGATAAGGTCGTCTGGGGAAGGGGGAATATCCCGAAGACGTAAGATCCCACGGCAGAATGAAAGTTCCAAAAGGCAACAACCGACCGCAAAGAAGAGCGGAATCTCGAATGGTGTGAGTATGCCGACCAAGGTGTCCAAATTCCGCAAGCTTTCCGACAAGTCACGGGACAAAGTGCCGCATGGTAAAGAGTTTGTGCCCGCCATCGACGTCACCATCGCCGGCATCCACTTCCAGAATCCCGTGATGACGGCGAGCGGAACGTTCGGTTACGGCCAGGAATACGCTCCCCTCGTTGACCTGAACCAATTGGGCGGGATCTGCGTCAAGGGAATCTCCGCCGAGCCGATGCCCGGCAATGCGCCCCCGCGCATTTACGAGACGGACTCCGGGATGCTGAACGCCATCGGGCTGCAAAACGTCGGAGCGAGGCGATTCCTGGAGGAGAAACTCCCCTTCCTGCGCACGTTGCGCGCGCGCTGCCTGGTGAACGTCTTCGGCTACTCGACCGAAGATTACGTGCGGTGCATCGAGATCCTGAACGAAGGCGAAGGCATCGACGGCTACGAACTGAACATCTCCTGCCCCAACACGCGTCGCGGCGGAATGGTCTACGGCAACGACCCGAAACTGACTGAGGAGGTCGTGGGAGCGGCGAAGAAGGTGGCGCGCCATCCGGTAATCGTCAAGCTCTCGCCCAACGTCACCGACATTACCGCGACGGCCCGAGCGGCGGAGGCGGCGGGCGCGGACGCGCTTTCGCTGGTCAACACCTTCGTCGGCATGGCCATCGACGTCGAAACGTGCACGCCGCGCGTCTCCAACATCACCGCGGGGCTTTCCGGCCCGGGCATCAAGCCCGTGGCCGTGCGCATGGTTTACCAGACCTATCATGCGGTGAAGATCCCCCTGATCGGCATCGGCGGCATCGCAAGCGCCGAGGACGCCTTGGAGTTCATCATCGCTGGCGCGCAGGCCGTCGAAGTGGGCACGGCGAATTTCTACGCTCCGGACACATCGCTGCGCGTCATCGAGGGCATTCGTGACTACTGCCTCCGGAAACGCCTACACTTCGCCGAGGTGGTTGGAAGTCTAAAAGTGTAGCGCCCGGATTGATCGAGGCCCTACTAGCCGTCAGGGCTGTTGAATCATAGCTGCTCGCCACTGACATCTTGTCAGATCGATCCAGATTGGACTCGCTTGTGATCTGCCAGCATTTGAAAAGCAGCTTCCCCCGTGTCTGCTGGAATATGCCAGAGGGCCTCTGAATTCAAGGTGTTGCGGGGCTTCCAAGGAAAGTGACCCCATGCAGGGGCGGCGGCCGTATTGGAATCCGAAGGCCCGGCGGACTGGCGAACGCTGGCGTCATGGCACGCATCAAAAAAGTCGGAGAGGCCGCACCTGCTGCTCGATCCACCTCTAAGCCGAAGAATTTCAGGAGGTTAAGGCGGGACCGTGAGCGTTTGAAATTGACACCTCGACAGCAGCTTTGCTAAAGTGGGGGTCACGAACTTGCGAAAGAAGTCCCCGGCAATACATGTGATTGGTTGGGTGCCCGCAGTCCTGATGGGGGCATTGTTGTTGCTGCCCGGATGCGCGGTTCGACGCACGACGCGCGTGTCGCCAGCCGAGGCCCCCCCGCCGGCGCGCGAGGCATCAGCCGCCGAACTGATTGCCAAGGTCAACGCCCAAAGCGAGGCCGTGCGGACGCTCGTGGCCACCGTCGACCTCGCGCCGACAGCGGGCTCCATCTACTCCGGCGTCATTCGGGAGTATCAGGACGTCAGGGGCTTCATCCTGCTGGAGAAGCCCGCCATGCTCCGCATGATCGGCCAGGCGCCGGTGGTAAGAACCAATATCTTCGATATGGTGTCGGACGGCCAGGGATTCAAGCTCTATCTTCCCACCAAGCAGAAATTTATTGTCGGCAAGAACGATTTTCGTCGCCCGGCAAAGAACTCCTTGGAAAACCTCCGGCCGCAACACATTCTCCAGGCGCTCCTGATTCCCCGCATCGATCCCGCGCAGGAAAAGTACTTCGTCGAGGAAGCCGAAGAGGGCGTGCGGCGGTATTACGTGGTGAGCATCTTTGCGGCGGGTGAAGGTGCCGAACTCGAACTCAGGCGCAAGGTTTGGGTTGACCGGGCCACGCTCGACATCGCTCGCTTGCAGCTCTACGGCCCGCAAGGGTCGCACATCGAGGACGTTCAGTACAACGGTTACCAGGACTTCCAGGGTGTCAATTTCCCGACACGCATCGAAATCATCCGGCCGATCGAGGACTATCGGCTGGCCATCACCGTGCAGAAGGCGACCTTCAACGAGCCCATCAGCCCGGAGAAATTCGAATTGAATAAGCCTGCCGGCGCGCAGTTGGTCGAACTCGGAGCCCAGAGGCGGCCGGAGCAACCGCATGGTTAATCGGATGGTTCTCCAGAACATTCTTCACCGGCCGGTGCGCACGGCGGTCAGCATCCTGGCGGTGGCCATCGAGGTCGCCCTGGTGATGCTGGTCGTGGGGCTGTGCACGGGCCTGTTGAA
>JAIQGH010000206.1 GCA_020072655.1 Terriglobia bacterium
ACGAGAAGGGATGGCTGGCCGAGATCGACGTGACCGACTGGGAGGCCGCGCGCGCCTCGCTTCTCGACGCACAGGCTTACTTCGCGTTCATGAAATCGCAGGCAGAGGAGGAGGCGAGGACACCATGAGAGAGGACAGACCGCTCGTCACGGTCGTCCCCTGCAGCGGCATCGGCAAGGCGTTCGGCTCCGTCGCGCGCGAGGCCGGCTACGAGCTGTGCGACGAGTTGCGGCCGAACAGCACCCGGCTCGTCGCCCTCTCCAAGCTCGTCCTCGGTGACGAAGAGGCGCGGGAAGCGGTCCGCCGGTACCCGGCCATCACCATCGACGGCTGCAAGCTCATGTGCGCGGCCAAGCTCGTCCGGCACAGCGGCGGAAAGATCGCGGGGGAACTGACGGTGCTCGACGCCTACCGGCGCCACAAGGATCTCAGGCCCGACGGCATCGCGGAGCTCAACGACCAGGGCAAGCAGCTCGCCCGCATCCTGGCCGGGGAGATCGCGCAGATGGTCGACGACCTGGGCGGCCGGGCGCCCCAGGACGAGGCGCCCCGTGGAGGAACCCGTGCCTAGTCTGCCGGAACGCAAGGTGGGAATCGTCGCATGCTCCGGGGAGGAACTCGCCGAGGGCACGGTCACGCGGCTCGCGGTTTTCTACATTTTCTTCTTCGCTCTGGACTTCCTGATCTTCTCCGTCGGCCCGACCCTTCTGGACAGCCTGTTGGCGGCGACCGTCCACCTGATTCTTTTCACCGCCGTCGTGAAGGTCTTCTCCGCGCGGACCTATCGCGACTATGCCTATCTCGCCACCCTCTCCTTCATGATGATGCTGGCGAGCGCGATCCTCACGGTGGGCACGCTGTACCTTGCGTGCTTCACCTTCTACGTGCTCTCCGCCATCTCCACGCTCATCAGCTACGAGGTCAAGCGCTCGGTGGAAAACTCCGTCCGTCCGCCGGAGGGCCCCTTCCGCGTGCCGGCCGAGAACCGCACAGCCATCGAGAAGGCGCTGAGTACCGCGACGGTGGGACTCGCGGCGGGCATTGTGATCCTGGCCTCAGTCCTCTTCTTCGTCATCCCGCGCTATCGCACGGGCTACCTGACCGGCCTCGGCATGGAGGCGCAGAACATCACGGGCTTCTCTGGCACCGTCAACCTGGGCGACATCCGCAAGATTCTGCGTTCCAATATCGTCGTGATGCGGGTCATGGTGGAAGGCGGCCCGCGGCTGTACCAGGGAGTCAAGTGGCGGGGCGTCGGCCTCACCAGCTTCGACGGCAAGAACTGGTACAACGACAACACGGAGCAGTCGCTGGTTTCACCCGCTTCGTACCAGCGCTACGTGATCCCGCACCCGACAGGCTGGGAGATGCACCGGCCGGGTTTGCTCCGCTACCGCGTGCTGCTTTCGCCCGTCTCGACCGATGTGCTCTTCGCCGCCGCGGTGCCGCGCGAGATTCTGGGCCGCATTCGCGCCGTCACTCAGGACCAAACCGAATCGCTCCACTATCCCGGGCACGATTACTCGCCTCTGAGTTACGAAGTCCTCTCCGACACGGGTCTGCCCAGGCCCGAAGAGCTGCGCGGCGCCTCGAACGAGTACCCGGAAGAAATTCGGCGGGTCTATCTGGCACTTCCCGACCTCGACCCTCGCGTAGCCGATCTCGCCACGCAGGTGACGGCATCGGCCTCCAACAATTATGATCGGTCCCTCGCCCTCGAGCAGCATCTGCGCTCGAACTACCGGTACACGCTGGACCCGGCCGGCATTGAGCCAAGCGACCCCATCGCCAGCTTCCTCTTTAAAGCCAAAGCCGGCTACTGCGAATATTTCGCCGCCGCGATGGCGGTGATGCTGCGCACCCAGGGAATCCCGACACGGCTGGTGAATGGTTTTCAAACGGGGACGTACAACCGCGTGGGCAGAGACTTCATTGTGCGCGGCCGCGACGCGCACAGTTGGGCGGAAGTGTACTTCCCGAAATACGGCTGGATCCCTTTCGATCCCACCCCCGCCGACCCCAATCCGGTCCTGCCCGGCGCCTTCGACGACTACCTGGATACGGCAAGCCTGTTTTGGAACGAGTGGATCATTAACTACGATTTCGCTCACCAGGCGCGATTGGCCCTCGAAGTGGAGCGCAACTCGCGCCAGTTCCAGCAGGATTTCCAACGGCGGATAAGGCGCTTCCAGCGTCAAGCGATCCGGCTCGCCTACCGCGTCGAGGGCTGGCTGATGTCTCACAAGCTGCTGGTTTTTCTATTTATGTTGGCCATTCTGGCCACGCTGATTGGCGCCGAAAAAGGCAGCTCGATTGCCGAACTGCGCTTTCGGCTGGAGTGGCGATTCCGGCGCCGCGACCGCGCCCTCAGTCCCGCCGAAGCCACCCTGACCTACGGCCGGTTCCTCAAGGTTCTCCACCAGAAAGGATTCCGCAAGCCTTCGTCCCAGACGCCCCGCGAGTTCGCTTTCTCCTTCCTGGGCACGCGCCTGAGCTGGCCCGTCCTGGAATTCACGCGGCTCTACAATGCGCTCCGGTTCGGCAGGGCGGCCGTCTCGCTAGCGCGACTTCGCGCCCTCATCAACGAGATTGCTGCCAGCAACTAGTGTTCTGTTACATAAATAAGTGTAACATGGACCGATGTATGGTATAAGGGCTCATGTTCACTTCGACAGAACCTTTGCGCCTGCAGCCGCGAGAGCGGGAGGGCCTGCAGGCGGTCATCCGTTCCACCCGCTC
>JAIQGH010000106.1:0-6060 GCA_020072655.1 Terriglobia bacterium
GCTGCTGGAATCGGGGCTGCTCGGACCCGTGCGGCTGCGGGCCGCCGTACGGCGGCCAATCGGCCCCTAGTCGGGGGCTAGCCAAGTGTGGCGGCGTTCGGGTTTCTGGGGGCGGCAACCACCTGGCATGCGGGCGAGATACCGCTAATCCTGAAGCTTGACGACCACGGCGTCCCGCACGACGAGGAGGATCCACACTCCGTTGTCAGGGACGGCCCGCGGCATGTCCCTCGACCGTGGGGGGACCGGCTCTTCCCTATCTGTCGAGGCCCGGCAATGCGCGCATCGCTTCCCCGTCGCGACCGGACAGTGTAGAGCTCGACGTGCGGCGGCTGGACATAGTTCAACCCGGGGCGCATAGCCGAGCTAGGCGCGTTGTGGAATCGTTTGGCGAAAAGGTGGCCTGGGTCCTTCCTGTGCAATTCGGACGCTATTCAGCACGAGCAAGCGTCGCGCCTGCCGAACCCCAGGGCTGGGCATCTGCTGCAACCGAGCACCCCGGTTTCGGCCCGAAACAACGATTTGGTACCCCTGCAACCCATGTACGCGCTGATGTCGGTCCGAGGGGGACCTTTCGTCAGAAAATCTACTGCTAGGCCTACCACGCGGCCTCTGAATCAAGTTCCTGTTTCGTCACTTCGCGAGGTGAAAGGGCCCGTCCGATCAATGATCTCTCCTCGCGTTCCTTTTGGCTTCGCAGGCGCTGGAACTCCGCGAGTACCTTTTGCTGCTCTGCCACGTTGCCCAGCGCCCTGTAAACTTGCGAAAGATGAAAATAGCAGACGTCGTCCTCCGGGTCCAGGGAGATGGCCTTCTGAAGATGAGGCAGCGCCAACTCAGGCTTCCCCCGAGCGATCAGCACCCGGCCCAATCCTACGTGAGCTTCCTCAAAATCAGGATAGTATTGCAGAGCAATTTGAAAAAACTCTTCTGCCTTGTCGCGCTGTCCAGACCTGCGATGGATTTCCCCCGCCTCATAAGCCGCATTGGCATTGGTGGGATCTAGTTCAAGCTCCTGTTCGAATTCCTTCAATGCTTGCGCTACATCCTCCGCTGAACTGGTTAACTGCGAACGCGCCAGAAGCGCTCGACCCAGGCGGTAATGGATGCCCGGCCGGCCGGGGTCGAGCGCGAGCACCTGCCGGTACTCGCTGATGGCAAGGTCATGGTGTTCCTGACTTTCGTGGAGATCACCTACGGCCAGACGCATCCAGACCGAAGTTCGCGCCACCTGCTGAAGCCTCTGGATCGTCAGGTAGGCGAAGTTCCCAAACAGCCGCCCCGTGTGGTACAGGACCTCCGGGTCATCCGGATAAAGCCGGGTCATTTCCAGGGCGACTTCGACTGCCTCGCTGTCGCGGTGCAAGCCTGTGTAAGCCCTCGCAAGCTGAAGACCACACATGCGCTTTACGGGAGGATCGGTTGACCGGCGGAAGCCCTTTTCCAAACCGGGCAATGCCTCAGTGTAACGGCCAAGTTCAGACAATGACATTGCCAGCAGAGTGCCCGCCTTTGGCAAGTTGGGCTTGAGTTTTAGGGCCTGACGCAGGGCAGAAACAGCTTGCTCGAATTTCCCCTCTTGAAAGTAAATGAGCCCGAGTCTGGCGTGCAGTTCGGCAGTTCCAGGGTCCAACTGCCGCAGCTTCTCGTAGGCTCTTTCAGCCTCATCATAGCGATGCTCCACCAGCGCTTTTTCCCCCTCCTCGTAGTATCGTCGCAACAAACTAGTGTCAGGCTGCTGAGCCACGATGTACGCGCCAGAGAGACAAAGGCATACAGACACCCTTCCCGCGATTCTTCTGCCAGGGTCGACCATCGGTCAGAGTGTACCCCGAAGGAAAAAGAACCGCCAGGCCTTTGCCGGCCTGGCGGTTCTCCTCAGAAGGTTCGCTAGACAACCAACTTCATGGGGTTTGTCAGAAAAGCACCTTCAAGCCGAACTGGACGATGCGACCATCGTGGGCCTGCTGGACCTTCCCGTAAGTCGGACTGGTAACGTCTGCGTTTGAAACAAAGATATCGGGTGCTATGAAGTTGTACTGCGGGTGGTTGAAGCTATTGAACGTCTCCACGCGGAACTGCAGGCGCACCCTCTCGCCAAACGAGAAGCTCTTGCCCAAACCCAGGTCCCAGTTGTTAAGGCCGGGCCCCCGCAGGATGTTCCGGCCGGAGGTGCCGTAGTGGACCGCACTAGCACTGACAAATGCGCTCGTGTCGAACCACTTCTCAGGAGTCTTCTTGAATCCGCTTGGGAAGGGATCGCCAACTTGGTTGGCCCGGTTTCCCATGCAATAGGGGAAATCAAGGAGGCAGTAGGAGTCTGCTCCGTAGATTGAAAAGGGGAATCCCCTCTGGAGGGTCACGATGCCGCTCAACTGCCACCCGCCAAGAAGGGCATCGACTGCTTTGTTCACGCTGCCGAGATACTGTTTGCCGCGACCGAAAGGCAGCTGGTAGACAAAGTTGGCGATGAAGCGGTGGTCTACATCGAACTCCGACCGCCCGTAATCCAGCTGCGGCCTGTGATCGTCCATAAATCCACTCCACCCAATGAGCGTGCCCCCGAGGCCGGCGGCGGCGGATTTATTGTCCAGGCTCTTCGCCCAGGTGTATACCGCCTGTAACGATAGCGTGGAGGTCTGGCGCTCGAGCTTCACATTGGCCGAGTGGTAGTTGGAATAGCCCCCCCATCCGCTGTCAATGTAACTTCCCAAAAAGTTGGGAAGGGGTTTCCGCGTAGATATTGGACAATCCCCATTGTCTAGGTTAATGGGATTGCCGTCAGCATCCGTGGCGGCACAGAAGTCAGGATTGGAGGGGTCAAAGACCCGCGCAATGTTGGTGCGCGTCAGCAGACGGAGCCCCTTATTGCCGACGTAGTTCGCCTCGAGCTTCGTATCCTTGAAGAGCTCGCGCTGAACGGACAAAGACCACTGCTGAACATAGGGGTTCCGCGGACGCTCCGATATGATCACCGCGATGAACGTGAGCTTTTCGGGGCCCACCGGAGAGACCGTGGTGTAAGGAGGATACAGTTGGTCCGTCAACTTAGGCGCCGACTCCACCGGCTGGGTCGCGGGAGTCAGGGTTGTACGGACCGCATAAGGATAGATGTCCCCAGAGTCATCGATCTCGCGGCCTTCGGCGGAGTCGAAGAACACTCCGTAGCCGCCCCGAATCACTGTCTTCTCCCCGAACGGCCGAAAGGCGAAGCCGAACCGAGGAGCGAAGACTTTTCTCGAGGCGTCGGCAGGATTTCGCCGGCCGCAATACCTGTACATGCTGCCAGCCGGGGCAATACCCTTGGTCACCAACTCTTGGTCCGCAATACACATGCCGCCGTCAGGGTTTTGCACGTCCAGCCAGCCCATTTTGTTATCTGCTTCGAAGGGAATAGTGCGGAAGTCCCACCGAAGGCCCATGTTCAAGGTCAGGCGCGGGGACACCTTCCAGTCGTCCTGCACGTATGCGGAAAGATACTTGAAGTGGTACCGGAGTAAATTGCCGACTACGCCCGGCTTGCTGAACGGCCCCGGCTGATACAATTCCGAAGTGGAGTAGTAGCCGAGCAGAAAGTCCGCCACCGCATTGCCGGTCCCGCAGTAAGGCGTGTCACAGCCCTTGGCTCCATTGCCGCCGTTATTGATGATGAGATCGTTGTTGTAATTAAATGAGCCAAGGTAGGAATTGGTAAGATCTCGATTCTGCGCCCACTGGCGGTAGTCGGCACCAATTGCCAGAGTGTGTTTCCCCCGAATCGTCGTGAAGGAATCGGCGAATTCCCATATGGGTATGTTGCTCAACTCCCTGGTCGCGCCCCCGAAGCCTGAAAACTGGCCGAGCGCATTCGTGCTTGGGTACCCTCGCGCGCAGTCGTCCAGATTCTGGAAAACACCCGTCAACCCGAGGGCGTCAACGACGGACTTAGGCACCGGAGTAGCAACACAGGTGTTTGCGGTCGACTCCAGGCGGCCGAAACGGACATTATTCACATTCCGTTGCCCAAGAGTGACCGAATGGGAGACCATCCAGCTTGTCTCGTCCTCGACAAGGTTGGCGTCATACCACGGTCGCGAGATTCCATATCCTAGTCTGGTAGACACGTAGTTCGACTTGGTAAAGCGGCCGAAGACCTTTCCAAAACGGCCCAGATCTTGGTCGCCCTTGTAGGTTTGCTGGTTCAGGGTGGTGGGAAGATTGGCGAGCACTCTATAGTTGTTTCCGGCGCACGCAGCGGGATCGCAATTCGGAGCCGGGATCATCCCTTCTAATGCGAGGGTCTGTGTGGCGTAACGCGAAAAGCGGCTGGAGTCTATCTTGTTACCCGGGAAAGGCAGTCCCGTAACCGGGTCAACTGGCATGCAGGGGCTGTTGGCCGCCAGCCGGGCCGCGCACTCCGCTGTGCCAAATGCGGGTAGCCCCGACGCAGAAAAGTCTCCGTGTAGTTGCGCCGGAGGTGGAACGACGCCTTGCTGAATGCTTCCCCGACGGATCCGCCAGCCTTCGAAGTTCGCCAGCCAGAAGGTCTTGTTACGCCCATCGTAAACCTTCGGAATATACACCGGGCCGCTGGCGACAAACCCGAATTGATTTTGCCGCAGCACAGGAACATCCGCCGCAAATGTGTTCCTGGCGTCGACCGCATCGTTTCTGAGAAACTCGAATACCGAGCCGTGCAGCTCATTGGTGCCGCTCTTGCTGATGATGTTGATCTGATTGGCGCTAAAACCGTATTCTGCCGAGTAAGTCGCAGTCTGCTCTTTGAACTCCTGGATCGCATCCTGCGACAAGATGACGGATGGGGTGTTCAAAGCGGTGTCGGTATTGACCAAGCCGTCCAACATGTAGTTCAGGGATGTGGGTCGGGCGCCGTTGATGCTGATGGCATCTCCCTTGCCCTCGCGAAAACCGCCCTGCTCCCCGCTAGTGGTGACCGCACCCGCGCCGAGCAACAAGAACTGCACGAAGTTTCGGCTGTTAAGAGGTAGTTCATTGACTTGTCGCTGGCCTATGAGTTGCGTTACGGCCGATGTCTCCGTGTCCAGCGCAACCGCGGATGCTTTCACCTCCACGGTCTGGGTCAGCGCCCCTATCGCCAGTTCCAGATCGATGCGTATGACGTCTGCGACGTTGAGCTGAATGTCGGACCGCTTGGCGACCCGGAAGCCCTGTTTCTCCGCGGTTACTGAGTACAAGCCGACGGCTAGAAGCGGAAACGCATAGTCGCCGCTAGCGCCTGTGGTGATCTCGCGAGTGAAGCCCGTGAGCTGATTGCTGAGGGTGACCTTGACGTCGGGCATCACAGCTCCGGTCGTGTCCTTCACGGTGCCAGTGATTTGGCCGGTGGCCGTCTGTGCCCTTAATGCGCCTGCCATGAGGAGCACAAAGACAAGCACTGCGCCGATTGATGCTATTTGTCGCGTTGCCTTCATAAGTCTCTCCTTATCCAATTTCCGAAATGCTCAGGGACACGCTTACTTCAGACCACACATCCCTTCTGGTTCTTTGCATTGACCCGACCCAGCGCACATAGAGGTACTTCAGATTGCCAGCTGCGCACTTGCGGTTAACGCGCGCCGACTTGTCCTGATGACGCCGATTACTACTGCCGACCCTCCAAAAGATCAAGAGCCCCGTGCAGCGTATTTACTGTTCTACAGTGCGGAACAGGGGCTTAACCGGACGAGCCAATGATAATCGCCTGAAAACTTAGGCCGTTACATACCCAAAGAGAAGGAACTCGGCGCGAGCGGCAGGAAGCACGGCGTGGACCCCCCGTGTTACGGTGCAAAACCGGGATCTCCCCGGTGGCAAGCAAATCTTCGGAGCCTTACGGAGCCACGCGCGCGGCTGATATCTTTGCTAAGCCCACCGAGCGTGCGCCAACGCTCCTTGCGGCATCTCCGAAAAGGGCGACATGAGGCAGGTTTATCTGGCGAATCCAAGCTACACGGCCAAGTACCTGCGGGGGGATACCAAGGTGAATCTTCAGATTGGCCCGGCGCGCTTTAACCGCTGCACAGGGGGGCAACCTCATTGGGCTCTTTGGGTGGGGCGCTC
>JAIQGH010000106.1:6081-22679 GCA_020072655.1 Terriglobia bacterium
CCATGCTTAGGACTGCCGGCCCCCTCCCGCGGTTCCTAGTGAAGGATCGCAGAGGAAATCACCGGGACGTCATCTCCCCACCGGTAGGTCTTCAGGCATACTCCCGCGCTAGACGAACAAAGAGCGCGTCGTCGGAGCAGAGGCGATTCACATTCTCAGGAGTCACCAATTGGTGCGTGGTGAATGCTGCCGGAGGCACGTTCTTTCCCGCCAGGACATGCGTGGCTATCCGGACGATTGCGTCCCAATACCTCTCCGGGAAGTAGGCCACTGAGCCGATTAGCCGGGTTCCGGTTTCCCGCATTTCCGAGCGCGCTTCGGGTTCGGCATTCTGTGCGACCACTGCACAATTGGCACTGCGTCCACACTCTTGAAAGGCTCGAAGTCCGCCCACGGCGCTCGGATCGTTGGCTGCCCCAACCAGTATGTGTCTTGCGCTGCTGATGTAAGGGTAATTCCTGACGCACTCCAAAGACGCCCTGAACTCCCCTTTGGCATCCAGTCGGACGACTCGACATATCTCCGCGGCCGAAAACGCTTCCTTCGTACCATCCAGGATTTCGTCTACTCTCGTATGGACCAGCGGACCGGGCCGTGCAATCTCCAGCAGGAGTATTTCGTCGACGGAATCCTGCCATCGTTGTGTGGCGTAATGGCCTAAGCAGCGACGGCCCGCCAATCCTGCCAGGTGGTTATCAGCCCGGAGATGAGTCGCGCCGGGGTGGGGAATATCGACGGCGATAAGTGGAATCCCGGCACTCTGAAGCTTCGAGGCCACATCCGGAGCTGCAGCCCCGTCAATTTGGAACTCGACCGCCAAGTCCACGTGCTCGCGGATCTACCGCTCGGCATTCCTCACCGCTAATCTGGGGTCGCGGCGATTGTCAATCATGATAAGTTCGATCCGCGCCCAGGCTAACTCTTCGATCGAAGCGCTGAGCCGGTCTAACATCTCGAGGAGTTCCCGCTTGCGACGGTTCGCCCAAGGACTCAAGGCGAGACTTTCCAGTTCGGACCGACCCACGGTCGTCCACAACTTCTTTCTTCGGCAGAGTCCTTGGCCCACTGCCAGAGCCTGCCATTGATTCATTACCGAGGTCCGAAAGTGAACCAGCCTCACCCCGTGCTGTAATAACTGCCGCAGATCGCGCTCGGCGGGTGATGGGATCCATATCCGTGGAAATCGGTTCTCCAGGAGCATTTTAAGTATATGGTAGGCATCGCGTGGATCGGTCTTCTGCTTCCGGACTATCCCGGCCTGAATTCGAGCTGCGTCGCCAACCCACAGTTCGGATCCTTGCTCGGCTAGCATCCGCTCGAACCAGTGCGCATGCCCGCTGGCTTCCCTCCCCATTCGCGCGGAGCGCGGAAGTGCCGCATAAAACCTCTTGGCCTCTCCTGAGTCGTGGTCCAACCGTCGCTCGATGATCTCCCCGCTCACGGATTCCAGCATTGCAGTCTGCTGAAAGCGCGTGTGAAAATCACATCCGATAATGAACATCGCTCGGCTCCTTTCCTCCGACCCTTGGTCGATCAACTGCCGCCAAGTCTACTCGGTTGCGGGGAGCCGACGACGTCATCTAATCACTCACTTGGGGCGGTACTAAAACTCGGGCAGGTCAGAACCGGGACAGGACCTCAGCTCCCAAAGACAATCGCTAGGCGTACTCCCGCGCCACACACAGAAAGAGCGCGTCGTTGGGGTAGAGGCGATTCACATTCTCAGGAGTTATCAGTTGGTGCGTGGTAAACGTTGCCGGCGCGACATTCCTTCCCAACAGCACATCGGTCGCCACCCGGACGATTGCGTCTCCATATCTTTCCGGGAAGTAGGCCACCGAGCCAATCAGGCGCGTTCCGGTTTCTCGCATCTCAGCGCGCGCCTCGGGTTCGGCGTTCTGTCCGACCACCGCGCAGTTAGCACTGCGCCCACATTCCTGGAACGCGCGGAGGGCTCCCAAGGCACTCGGGTCGTTGGCTGCACCCACCAGTACATGTCCTGCGGTGCTGCCACGAAGGTATTTCCTGACGCGCTCTAGCGTCGTCCTGAACTCTCCTCTTGCATCCAGGCGGAGCACTCGACATTGCCCCGCTGCGGGAAAAACCTCCTTGATCCCATCCAGGATTCCATCCAGCCTCGTGTGCACCAGCGGTCCCGCTCTCGCAATCTCCAGCAGGAGTATTTCGTCCACGGAAGCTTGCCAATGCTGTCTTGCGAAGTGACCCAGACAACGACCGCCTAACAACCCTGCCAGGTGATTGTCAGCCCCGAAATAGGCGGCACCGGGGTGTGGGATATCGACTGCGATAAGGGGGATCCCGGCACTCTGAAGTTTCGAGGCCACAACCGGAGCTGCAGCCCCGTCAATTTGGAACTCGACCGCTAAGTCCACGTGCTCGCGGATTAACCGCTCGGCATTCCTCACCGCTACCTTGGGGTCACGGCGATTGTCAACCATGATAAGTTCGATCTGCGCCTTCTGGCAGGCGCGAACGAGTCCATCGAAGACCTGTTGAGAAAACGAAGAAGACCGATCCTGGTCAGCATAGCCAATGCGGAACCTGCGATGTCCGCCAAGAGGGAAGGAAAGCCGGTATTGGTTGTCCCCCACTTTGTCCAAAAGCCCACATTCGTGCAGCGTGTAGAGCACGCGGAAGCACATTCCCTTCTTAAGTCGCGAGCGAGAAACAATGTCTCGGAGTCTCAAGACCTCTCCCGGGGAATGGAATGATGACAAGACAGACGACGCATGCAGGATGGACTTGATGACGTATCGGCTGCTCGGCTCAGGCGTCTCAGACTGCACTGTCAACCTCCGCAAAAATGGACTGGCCGTACGCCATTGTAGCCCATATTTCGCAGAGTGGGACGGCGCCTGTCAATTTCTCGCTCCTCCGCCGCAAGGCCTCCCGCTAGTGGGCCGCGCAACCCATTAAAGGTAAACTAGTTATCCAGGGCTCCCCCGGCCTGCCCTCCATTCCGCGCTGCAGAACTCCTCAGAGAGCCATAAAGTTTCTTGACGGTTTGGGGGCTAGAGCGCTCGTGCTTATCCGGTTGTTTCAGCAAGCCCCAAGCTGTAGTGTATGGGCGTGCCGCGCCCAGCGTTTCCGAAGACCTTACGTGAGTTCCAGTCGATGTTCGCTACCGAAGCGGCCTGCCAGAAGTATCTGGCTGAGTGCCGCTGGCCGGACGGCTTCGTCTGCCTGCGGTGCGGGAACCGCAGTTCTTACGAAATCGTGAAAGCGCGGCGCTGGCAATGCGCCGGTTGTCGGTATCAGGTCTCCCTTACGGCGGGGACGATTCTGCATAACACGAAAACGCCGCTGACGGTTTGGTTCTGGGCGGCTTACCTCATGACCACGGATAAACGTGGGGTCTCGGCGCTTCTCTTGCAGCGCCAGCTAGGTCTGCGACGTTACGAGACGGCATGGATGATATTGCACAAGTTGCGGCAAGCCATGGTCAACTTGGCCCGAGAGCCGCTGCGCGGGGAAGTGGAAGTGGACGAATCCTGGATTGGGGGTACCCAGGCGGGTTTGCGGGGAAGCCGACAACTGCGGGGCCGGAAGGCCGCCCTCATCGTGGTAGCGGTGGAGAAGCGTGGCCGCGCGACCGGGCGGGCTCGCATGGCAGTCATCCCGGATTTCCGAGGCGGAACCCTCATCGCGTTCCTGCGACAGAACGTCGCACCGGACTCTCTCGTCTACACCGACGCCCTGAACAGTTTCGCCGGATTGGAAGAGGCGGGGTTTCGCCATGTGCCCGGCAATCAACCCTCGCGAGCCGACCTGCACAAAGGCGCAAAGTCCGCGGTGCCTTTGGCAGACCGCGCCATCGGCAACCTTAAGCAATGGCTGCTCGGAACCCATCACGGTGTGGGCCGCGATCAGCTCCAGGCTTATCTTGATGAATTCGTCTTTCGCCATAATCGGCGCAAGCAACCTATGGCGGCGTTCCAAACGTTGCTTGGTCTCGGGAGCGGGCACAAGGCCTCAACCTATAAGGAGATGCGCGGCAGGCGGACCCTTCAAACCCGCCCAGCCAAGACTGACCACAATATATTGCGGTCTGCTGAAACAACCGGATAAGCATGAGAGCGCTAATAAAACGCCGGCAATTTCGGGGCACCTTTAAGTAGCTTGGTGCGTCGACCGCAGAGGGCAGATACTCCGAGGGGGGATTGTGGGTACGCGCGGCTGCCACCCAGCGTTCAAGCCGCCACCACAGGCAACGCGCCGAGGGGACTTGGCTGTTTAGCTCCGTGGCCAGCGTGCTTGTCCTATCTTGCTGTCGTGCAGCAACATCATCAACGTACCGGGGAGGTTACTAAGACGTATGGCCTCGCAATCTTCTAAGTTGTCGACGCACCTCGGCGAGGCCGTCGCTACGGCGGTGGACGGTTTCCGAATCGAACTCCCCTCCTGGCGGTTCGCTGACACTGGCACGCGCTTCGCTAGGTTCCTTCAACCTTCGGCCCGAACCATCGAGGGTCAACTGGGCCCCCGCCGGACGGTTTCTGGCGGCGGGCACTCATTTCTTGGCGTCGCCAACATCCAATCCCTAGCCTCATATCGCATTTATCTACGTACGGACGGATTATGGGCAGATCGTAGAGACTTGGCGTAGGGAATAAAACGAGAGTCGGCCTCACAGGGCTCTCGGGGAGAGGACGCCCAACGAATTCGCCAATGGAATCGCGGCTAGCCGCGATTCCATTGGGCTACAAACAGCCCAAAACTCGCCCTAGACTTGGTACAAAAAAGCCGGTCCGATCACTGTGATGTAAACTGTTTCACTTCCGTCGGTACAAAAACGCTGGCAGGTCAATTCCCCTGGGGCGATTCCTCCCAAAAGCAAACCTCCACAGGTAAGGGAATGGAACTCAGGCAAAGAGGAAACTGCAAATCCACCAGAGACCCAGGACAAAGATGTGATCTGACCAAAAGGATATGATAGAGATCGGTAAGGCATGGGCAGAGAAAGATGAAGAAAGGTGGGATCACAGATGAAGGCGGCGGTCTTCTACGGGCCCCGCGACGTTCGCGTCGAAACGGTGCCGCGACCGTCGGCCGGACCAGGCGAGGTTATCCTGCGTGTGCTTCGCTGCGCGGTCTGCGGAACCGACAAGCGTATTTTCACTCACGGACAGAAGAACGTGGTTCCGCCGGCAATCACCGGACACGAGATCGTCGGAACCGTTGAAGAAATCGGCGGCGGAGTGGACGGCGCCGGCGCAAGCAATACAATCTTTGTGATTCCTTCACCGCCATCGGGTACGACTATGCGGGGGGATTCGCGGAGTACCTCCGGGTCCCGGCGGCGGCCGTAGCCCAGGGGAATGTGATCCCGATCCCGGCGTCCATGTCTGCCGAGCGCGCGGCCTTGATTGAGCCGCTTTCCTGCTGCCTGAACGGCCAGGAGTATCTCGGCGTTCAGCCTGGAGACCGGGCGCTGGTATTCGGCGCGGGACCCATCGGCATGATGCACGCCAGCATTCTCAAGGCTCGCGGGTGCGAGCCCGTCATCATCACCGACGTATCCGACGAGCGGCTGGGCTATGTTCGTGAATTCGGCCTGGGTCAGCCCGTCAATACAGCCGGAGGGAACGCCGTCCAGAAAGTCCTGGACGCCGCGGGCGGCGAGAAATTTGATGTAGCGATCACCGCCACCGCCGTCAAGGCCACGCAAGCCGACGCGCTGAAGCTGGTACGCAAAAAGGCTCGCGTTTCCTTCTTCGCCGGCATCCCCAAGGACGACCCGATTCTCGGCATCGATACGAACTTCATCCACTACAATGAAATCTCGGTGTTCGGTTGTTTCGCGTCCAACTTGCAGCACTACCACCAGGCCCTGGAAATGGTCTCGCGCGACGACCTGCCCTGGGACCGCTTCCTCACGCATCGCTTCAAGCTCGATGACATCGTCAAGGCCTACGCGGTCATGGAGGCGGGACAGGGAATCAAGATGGTCATCAACTGCGAGTAGCGTCATCCGCAATGGCAATTGACAAGGAATCGCTCGCGCAACTGATTGAGATCTCTCGCCGTGTTGGCGCCGATCCGGATTACGTGCAGGCGGGCGGCGGCAACACCTCGGTGAAATCGCCGGACGGTGGGACGATGGCCGTCAAGGCGAGTGGCACGGCCCTCGCCTCGATCAGCGAGTCGGCGGGCTGGGTCGAACTGCAAGTTGGCGCGGTCTTGAGCATTTTTGACCGCCCCGACCTCTCGAGGCTTCCAGCCAACGAACGCGAGGCGCGCGTCCTCCAGCATTTGACTTCCGCGGTGGTGGGCGGGGAGGGGCGGCCGTCCGTGGAAAGTGCTTTGCACGCCATGCTCGGCAGGGTGGTCATCCACACTCACCCTGTGGCTGCCAACGCCTTGAATTGCGGGCCTGGGCTTCAGGCATTGGGCGAGATCACTCCGCCGGGAGAACTACCGCCGCTCTGGATTCCCTACACCGACCCCGGCTGGTGCCTGGCGACCGCCGTCCGGTCTGCCGCAGAAGCCTATCGGCAGAAACATGGTTGCCCGCCTTCCGTCATCTTCATGGAGAACCACGGGCTGCTGGTTTCGGCACCCGAGGCTCGCCAGTGCCTGGCGCTTCACAACGATTGGGTGGCAAGCTGCGAGCGGTATTTCGCTCCCCACGCGCCTCCCCTTCGCACGGCGCCGCCGATGGACTCTTCCACGCTGCGGGCGGTGATGGTGGCACTGCGCGGTGCCTGGCGGGAAGCGCGTGGAGTGGCGCCTTTCGCTCGAGTCTCGAATGACCCGGAGCTTGCTGGTGTGGCCTCAAGCGACGCGGCTGAAACCCTGGCCGCCGGCTCGCTCACCCCCGACCACATCGTTTACACCGGCGCTCATGCGGTCCTGGCCGAGTCACTGGAGGATTTGCCCGCCAAACTCAGACCCGCGCTCTCCGAAAAGGCGCCCCCGCGAGTAGCCGTGATCAGGAACGTGGGGACATTTCTCCTGGCCGAAGATGCGGTGAAGCTTGACGCGGCTGAGGCGCTGGCACGGGCCGCCGCGAAGATCCTGCGTCTCGCTGCGAGCCGCGGCGGAGCGCACAATCTCTCTCCTTCGTCCGCCGACTTCATCATCAACTGGGAGGCCGAGCACTATCGCGCGCGGCTTCTCGATCGGGCGCCCGCGTCGCTGGCCGGCAAGGTGGCGGTCGTGACGGGCGCGGCCTCGGGCTTGGGGTATGGGGTCGCTCAGGGACTGGTCGAGGCCGGGGCCGCCGTCGCCTTTTGCGACATTGATGATCCGGGGTCCGCAGCCGCCGCGGCCGCTTCTACTGACCCGCACCGAACGTTGCCGTTGCATATGGACGTGACGGATGAGAACTCGGTAGCCGCGGCCTTTGATCGCGTGGTCGGTCGTTGGGGCGGCGTGGACATTATCGTTTGCGCCGCCGGCATTGCGCCACCCTATGACCTCGTGGACCTGCCGGTTGATCAGTGGCGCTCGGCCCTGGAGATCAACCTGACCGGGTACTTCCTGGCGGCACGGGAAGCCGCGCGAATCATGCGTGCCCAAGGTGACGGCGGGGCAATGGTGATGCTTTCGTCGAAAACCGGCCTGGACGCCTCGAAGGCCAATTCCGCTTACAACGCCACCAAGGCCGGCGAGCTTCACCTCATGCGCGGCTGGGCGCTGGAACTCGGTCCCAACGGCATCCGTGTGAACGCCGTGGCCCCCGGCAACGTCTTCGAAGGGTCGAAGATTTGGAATCCTGAATACATCGAGATGGCGGCCCGCAAGAAAGGTATCAAGCCGGAAGAGGTCATTCCCTACTATAATTCGCTGACCGCCTTGAAGCGGGAGATCAAGCGTTCGGATGTCGCGGCGGCGGTTGTCTTCCTCTGTTCGGACGCCGCGCGCTGCATCACGGGACAGACGCTCGTGGTGGACAGCGGACAGGTTATGGTGCGATGAGGGTTCTCGAGCAGCGCGGCCGGCTGGAGCTCGAAGCGGCCCTCGGCGGGGGGGCGCTGGAAGATCGTCTCAGCGCCTTGCGCGAGCTCTCGGCGCGGCTCGGCCAGCGCCCGCGACGGGGCACCAACTGCCACATCCACACCAACGAGTCCTTCAGCGTGTTTCGCTCGCCCAGCGAAGCCGTCTGGCAGGCGGCGCGAGAAGGCGTGGCAGTTCTGGGCATCAACGACCACTATACCGTGGCCGGGTACGAGGAGTTCCGTCGGGCGTGCGAGATCGCCGGCATCGCGGCGGCGTTTTCCCTCGAGGCCGTCGCCATGGACCGCGCGGCCGAAGCCAGCCGTCTCCTGCTGAATGACCCCGATAACCCCGGCCGGGTTTATCTTTGCGGCAAAGGAGTGACGAGGATCCCGCCCGACTCCTCCCCGGCCATGCAGAGCCTGGCACGGATGCGAGCGGCTCTCGACCGGCGCAACCAGGAGATGACCGCGAAGGTGGCTCAACTGTTTCGGAAACGGTTGGACGGCGAAGGTCCAACGTGGGACAACGTGCGCGCTCTGACGCCGCAGGGCAATGCCACGGAGCGGCACGTGGCCTGGGCAGCGCTTGCTCGGCTGCGCGAGATTGCTGCCGAGCGGGGCGTGCCTTTAACCGAGGTCATCGAGCGCTGCAGCGCGGCCGCCCCGCCAGCGGGCGCAGACGACGCGGCGCTGCAGATCTTTCTTCGCGCCAAGCTTCTGAAGACCGGCTCGCCCTGCTATGTCCGCGAATCCGAGGAGGCATTCGTATCGTCCGAGCGATTGCGGGAGATCTTCCTGGCCTTCGGAGCCATCCCTACTTATCCGGTGCTCGGCAACCCGGTCCTCGCCGGCGAGCGCGACATCGAGGCGCTCCTGGATCGTCTGGAAGCGGCGGGTTTTTATGCGGTTGAAGTCATCCCGCACCGGAATACACGAGCGCGATTGACGGAAATTGTCTCGGCGGCGCGGCGTCGCTGGTGGCCCGTCTTTAGCGGCACGGAGTGCGCGGCCTGGAGTTCTTGTACCACTTTCAGAGTGACTTTTCGACTCCTTCGAGGCCTGTCAGGTCGCGACCAGACGTTACCTGCCAAGTCCCGCGCCGAGTTCGACCTTCGCTGCCGCAATCGGGAGGCAATGCGCTCACCGGCCGCCCACCAGCGCGTCGGCGGATATCCCGAAAAAACTGCTCATAATTAGGTTGCCCCCACAGCCTTAGAAAACAAGCTGCCCGATGATCTGGTCGCGGGAGCTACCGTCTACACGACACTCGAACCCTGTACCACAAGAAAGCATCCGAAAATTCCCTGTGCACAGCGGCTCGTTGATCGAAAAGTTTCTCGTGTGGTGATCGGCATGCTTGATCCGAATCCGGAGATCCGAGGACGCGGTGACCAGGTCCTGAGCAAAGCTAACGTCGAAATCCAGCTGTTTCCGCGAGACTTGAGAGCGCAAGTTGAAGAAATGAACCGCGATTTCATCAGGGCGCAAGAACAGAAGCAAACAATCACTAAGACGAACGCGAGCACATCCGATGCAGCCACGATTGCCGCTAGAAAGTTAACCGACGCAACAAGGAAATCGCAGAAAGCGGCTTGGTCCTTCTATGCGATACACACGCAGTATGGTGTAGCTCGAGCAGCTCGTGACGTTGCCGATGAGGAAAGGCAGGTTCTGAAAAAGATTGATGAGGCACTTGGAGTTTTCGCCCAGGATTACGACATACCGGTGGACCTATCCGCAGTCGCAAAGGCTGAAATGGGAAACATAAACATTGCGCTGGTCAACCTGAAGGCATTCTCGATCACCGGACAAGGAGACGCGATGAAGATTGCGGCAACCCAGATTCAGGATGCTTGTGAACGAATCCGTACTGTAGCTAGACCCTACGCGTATAAATCAATAGGATAGGATGCAGCCACCCTCCGGCCGCGGTCTGCATTACAGCCCTCTCTGATCAGGCCACTTAGTGAGTCACAACCTTTTGCCACCATTTGTCTGGCGTCATCTTATAGGGTTCCAGCAGGGAGACTAGCCTGCGGCCTGGGTGCGTGACCCCGTACCCTACCTTCTTCCATGAGCGCGTCTTGGCAAATCCCATTCTCCGGAGGACATGAACCGCCTCGAAGCTGTGAAAATATCTCGCTATTTTGTTGCAGGGCAAGAGCGAAGTGGATTTTGGAATAGCCTTGGTACATCGTATCCCCCCTGTGGAACTGAAGGGTGTGAGTGAGAAGAGGAGGAGAGAGATGACTGCCTTGCTGGGGGGAGAGCAAGGCAGTCGCCGCGCCGGGGTAAAATCGCCGCCCTATGCCGGCTCCCGTCCCCTACTTCGATGTGGTTCGTCAGATGAAGAACGCTTTTAATTATCGCCTCCGCCTAGTCACACACGCCCGCCAGCACGGGATCAAGGCGGCAGCCCGGGCCTTCCGCGCCACCGTGCCCACCGTCCGCAAGTGGGGGCGGCGGTATGAAGAGCAGGGGTTGAAAGGCCTCCAGGAACGCTCGCGCGCCCCGCACTCCTGCCCGCACAAGATCGTCGGCGAACTGGCCCAGCGGGTGGTCGAGTTGCGTCGTCGGCTGCCCACCTTCGGTGCCCGGCGCCTGCAGCGCGAATGGGAACTGCCCCTGGGCCACGGGGCCATCGAGCGCATCCTGCGCCAGGCCCAACTGCTTCGTCCCCGCCGCCGCAAGTACCAAAAGAAACAAGATCTCGCCCAACGGAAAGCCACCTGGGCGTTGTTCCAGCAGATCTCCGCCGACACCAAGGACCTCGACGATATCCCGCATTATTGGCCGCAGATGAAGGCCCGGGGCTTACCCGTGGTCCAGTACACCGCCCGCGAGGTCCGCAGCGGCCTCCAGTTCCTCGCCTATGCTTCCCAGCGCTCCGCCCCAGCCAGCACCCTGTTCGCGCAACGCATCCAAACCCACCTCCAACGCTGCGGCATCAACCTGAAGGACGTCACCTGGCAGACCGACAATGGCAGCGAGTTCATCGGCGAGTTGCAGTCCGATGGCTCCCGCTCGCACTTTCCCGCCGCCGTCACCTACTTCGGCTCACAGCACGAGCGCATCCCGCCCGGCGCCCACACCTATCAGAGCGACGTCGAAACCGTCCACCGGCTCATCGAAGACGAGTTTTTCGACCTGGAAACCTTCTCCAGCCGCGCCGACTTCCTGGCCAAGGTCTCCCTCTATCAGCTCTATTTCAACCTGGCTCGTCCCAACTCCCACAAAGGAGATCTCACCCCTTGGCAGATCATCCAGCAACTCGCTCCCCGCCTTCCGCTCGATCTCTGCTTGCTTCCCCCCGCCCTCCTCGACTATCGTCTCGACGCCGTGCGTCGAGACGATCCCTCCACCCCACAGGGGGGATACGATCTACCCCGGCTTCCCTGAGCGAAGTGGATTTCGAGGTGCTCATGGTGAGGGTGAAGCGGCAGGAATGGGTGAGGGGCCGCTCGCAAGCGCCATGTGGAGGCGGGCCATCGGGGATGGGAACTAAGAGGCAGCCAGGGCCAGAGGGGATCAACAAAGGACTGAGATTGAAGTGTGTCAACCGGCAGCAGATGATCTTGCGCGCGGTGGATGTGGAGAAGTTGATCGAGGCGGATCATGCCGCGCGGGCGATCTGGGAGTTGGTGGGGCGGCTGGACCTGAGCGGGTTCACGGCCGAGATCGAATCGGTGGAAGGCGAGGCAGGGCGGCCGGCCTACGATCCGCGGTTGTTGATTAGCCTGTGGATCTACGCCTACAGCGAAGGGGTCAGTTCGGCGCGGGAAGTAGGGCGGCGGTGCGAATACCATCCGGCGTATCAGTGGCTGACAGGATGTGAGGGAGTAAATCATCACAGCCTGTCGGATTTCCGCGTCGAGCATCAGGCGGCGCTGGACGAGTTGTTCGCGCAGGTGTTGGGGGTGTTGAGCGCGGAGGGCCCGATCACGCTGGAGCGAGTGATGCACGACGGGACGAAGGTGAAAGCGCTGGCGAGCGGGAAGTCGTTCCGGCGTGAGCCGACCTTGCGCGAGCACTTGGAGCAAGCCCGCGAGCGCGTGCGCGAGATGGGCGACCCGCGACAGGAGGAAGTGAGCGCGCGGCAGGCCAAGGCGCAGGAACGGGCGGCACGCGAGCGCGTGGAACGGCTGGAGCGGGCGCTGGACGAGGTGCAGAAGGGGCAGGTGGCCGAGCCAAGAAGGAAGCGGCGGAAAGAACCACGCGTGAGTGAGACGGAGCCGGAAGCGCGCTTCATGAAGCAGTCTGGAGGCGGTTACGCACCCTGTCACAACCTGCAAATCTCGACCGACGCCGCCCACGCGCTCATCGTGGGAGTGAGCGTCACGCCGTCGGCCAACGACGAAGGCCAGTTGCCCCCGGCTCTGGAGGAAGTCAAACGCAACCTGGGGCGGCTTCCGCAACAGGTGGTGGTCGATGCGGGGTTCACCACGAAGGAAACGATTCTGGCGATGGCCGAGCGCCAGGTCGAGTTGATCGGCCCGAGGATGGAGGCGAGCGAGCGGAGTCGCCCCCGGCGCGGGATCGACCCGGCCTTTGCCCACGCCGCCTTCGTCTATGACGCCACCCGCGACACCTACCTCTGCCCAGCGGGCCACGAGCTCACGCACCAGGGAACCCGGCGACATCAAGCCGGGGTGCTCTACCACGCCTACCAAGCAGCGGCGAGTGAGTGCTGGGGTTGTGCTTATCGCCCTCAGTGCTGTCGCGGAGCGGGAACGCGTCATATTCTTCGCTCGGAAAACGTGCCGGTGGTGGCGGCCTTTGTCGAGAAGATGCGGACCGCGGCCGCCCAAGCGATTTATCGACTGCGCGCCGCGGTGGCCGAGTTCCCCCACGCCTGGCTCAAAGCCAAGATCGGGTTGCGGCAGTTTCGCGTGCGGGGTTTGAAGAAAGCGAGGTGCGAGGCGCTGTGGGCTTGCCTGGCCTACAACCTGGCGCAGTGGGTGCGTCTGCGCTGGAGGGTGCACCCGGCGGCGGCCCCCGCCTGAGGTCGAGATCCCTCCAGGTGCCAGGGGCCAGGTCAGAACCAGAAGGTGACCGCAGGTTGTTGCGCTACGACGCCTGAGCGGTCACCGCCTCAAACAGCAAGCCATTCCAGGACTCTCAGCGCTCGTCAGCACAATTATTTCACAGCTTCCTCGCGATATGTGAGCGCATAAGTCGTGGTCCCGCTGGGATCTCCAACGTACCAGACGTAGGCGAGAAGCAGGTTCCGAATCCGTGAGTACTTTCGCTGAACGGAGAACGAGCTTTCCCACGCGGCCTTCATCTGGATGGGACAGGCGATGAAGCTCTTGATCTTCGTCCTAAGGTCGGCGAAGGCGATCAGGTCTATCCCCCGGTCACGCATCGGAAGGGCAACCTCAAGTCCCGCGCTGAGAAGCTCGCTGACGAGCCGATTCCGACCGAGAAGCTCGACTACTTGCGAGTCCCGAACAGTCCGCATCAATATCACGTCCCAGCTAATCTGCTCGTGGTCTTTCTGCTCGTGAAACCCTACAAAACTAAAGACCTCTGCATGGATAGACTGATATTGGACTCAAAAAGAGAGAGGGCAGGCTTGGAAGAAGGACCGGATGATGTCGGGGCGGCGACGGAGGCGGCGCACCGCCGCTCGGATGCTTTGGCAAAGGACCCGCAGGTCGGACGGGCGCAGGCCGCGGAGGGCATGCTGCTTCAGCCAGGCCCAGAGCCATTCGTCGGGGTTGAGCTCGGGAGCGTAGGCGGGGAGGCGATACACGCGCAGACGGTGGCGGTGGACGGCCAGGGCCGCACGGGTCAGACGGGAGCGGTGCGGGTTGCCGCCGTCCCAGAGCAGAAACAGGGGCGTGGGAATCCAGCGCAGCCGGTGATGGACAAAACGAATCACTTGGGGGCTGGTGATGCTGCCGGGAACCAGGTGGAGATAGGCATGCGGGTTGGGCGTGACGGCGGAGATCGCCGAGAGCTTGGGCCAATTGAAGCAGTGGCGCAGGATCGGCGTTTGTCCGCGCGGCGACCAGGTGCGGCAGGCCGTGGGCAACAGCGAGAAGCCGCTCTCGTCCACAAAAACCAGCGTAGCCCTCAGCCGCCGGGCGTTTTTTTTATACGCGGCCAGGTGTGCTCGACCCAGTGCCGGATGGCTTTCTCATCTCGCTCGCGGGCGCGACCGGTCGGTTTCTGCCAACTCCAGCCGAAGCCATGGAGCAAGCGACACACATGATCGCGGTCATAGCGGACATGGAAGCGTTGCCAGATCAAATCGGCGACTCGCTGCGTAGTCCAGACGTTGGTGGGGAAACCGTGGGCCGAGGCCCCTTGAGCCAGCAGGCGGGGCAACTGAGCCAGCTTCGGGCGCGCGAGTTTCGGTCGGGGGCCGGGATGCTTGCGCCGGGCCAGACCCCGCGGTCCGAAGCGTCGGTAAGCGCGCCACCAAGTCCAAACCGCCTGCCAGGTCGCTCCCAATCGGCGTGCCACCTCGGCTTTGGGCTGCCCTTCACGAATCCAGGCGATGGCTTGGCGACGACGAGCTTCCAGCGCGGCAAAATCACGTGGGAGATTCCTCTGCGTGACCATGCCCTAAGGTCGCACAGAAGGAGCGAAATATCAAGCTATCTGTACAGAGGTCTTTAGGCGTGGTAAATCAAGAGCGATTCTTCCGCGCGCTGGGAAAGAGAGTCCGTGACCTCCGCAAGAAACAGCGCTACAGCCAGGAGGACATGATCTCGTTCGGGTTCTCGGCGCGGCATTGGCAGCGGGTCGAGGCGGGGCGGCCCATCACGGTTACGACCTTGCTTTGGATCTGTGACACCCTCCACGTCTCAATAGAGCGACTTGTACGATACCTCGACAAAGTGACCTATCACCACAAAACGTCAAACCACCCTTCAAACCAAAAGAAAATAGAATGGGGTGGGTAGTCGCCATCTCGAACACTGGCGGTAGCCTGAGTGGATCTCAAAAACCTTGATATGTTCGTGGGCGCTGTCGCGCATGCGCCAAGACGGTGTTGCCTTTGAATTCACTTAACTCCAGTCTTGCAATCCGAAATGACCGGGGCTATATTACTGCTCTGATACGGTGCTACATTATAAAGAATCAATTGAAAAGTCTGGTTACGAGGCTTATAAGACCGTGACGCTAAGTTCAGAAAATCCGAACGAACGTGGCCGACAGAATCAACGGTGGACAAATCGGTCAGTCTTAGCCCTTTCACAAAGCTCTGACCCGATTCAGACATTGATTATGACAGTCAGAGATCTAGTCTTCCGGGCGTTTGAGTTGGGTTGGTCGGGCCCCCCGTATGATCCCTTCGCTTTGGCGGAATTGCAGGGAATCAAGATTTCCCCCAGCAGGGATGTAGTCGATGCACAAACCATCGCTGACGTTGGCGGGAAGCTGCGAATTGAGTTCAATCCTGATCGCTCGACGGCACGAATTAATTTCTCCGTGGCGCACGAGCTAGGCCACACACTGTTTCCGGACTGTGCTGCGCTTATTCGAAATCGATCTAAACACAGAGGCGCTAAGCGCGACGAGTGGCAGCTGGAGATGTTGTGCAACATCGCAGCTGCAGAAATTTTGATGCCGATAGGTAGTTTACGCCGAGACGATCTTGAGCCCAGCATCGATCGACTCATCGAGGTGGGAAGAAAATACGCGGTTTCGAGCGAGGCGGTGCTCCTGCGAATCGTTCGCCTTACTACTAAGCGCGTCTTCGGATTTGTCGCGCGCAAAGAGCCCGACTCGGTAACTGGTAACTACAAAGTTGACTATGCTGTTGGCTCCCGAAACTGGATTGCAGCAGTAGGAAGCGGATTTGTCCTTCCACAGAACAGCATCGTTGCCGAGTGCACGGCGATTGGATACACGGCGAAGTCAGCTGAGAAATGGCCACCAGAACAGAGCGAATGGAAGGTCGAGGCGCTTGGCATCCCGCCGTATCCTGGCCACTTATACCCTCGCGTCATAGGAATAGTGAGGCCGATCGACGAAGCGGAAACCACGGCAAAAGGGATTACGTATCTCCGGGGAGATGCCACAGCACCGCGTGGCTCTGGTCTTCGCATCCTAGCCCAGCTCGTGAATGATCGGGCAATCGTTTGGGGCGCCGGGTTCGGACGCGCCGTGAGAAAGAAGTGGCCCGCTGTGCAAAAGACATTTGCCCAATGGGCTGTTAGCAACAGAGCGCAGTTTCAGTTGGGAAACATACATTTTTCAACGGTCGACGATTCGCTTGCGATAGCGCATATGGTCGCACAGCACGGAGTCGGACCCTCACGAACTCCTCGAATTCGTTATGGCGCTTTGGCGCGTTGCCTGGAACAGTTGGCTGATCACGCAAAGTCAGTCGGTGCCAGTGTCCACATGCCAAGAATCGGTACCGGCGATGACCTGCCCCCCGAAAACTGGTCCAGTGGGAATGTGAGTTCTCGGGTATAAAAAGCCGAGAGGAGAACTCACGATGAAGAAGAGCCGATTCACGGAGGAGCAGATCATGGCCGTTTTGAAGGAGGGCGAGGCAGGGATCGCGGTCAAGGAGTTGAGCCGGAAGTACGGGATCTGCGACCAGACCTACTACCGCTGGAAGGCGAAGTACGGCGGCCTGGAGGTGAGCGAGGCGCGGCGGTTGCGGCAGTTGGA
>JAIQGH010000107.1 GCA_020072655.1 Terriglobia bacterium
TACCTGCTCCAGCGCCGGTCTATGACCGGCGGGGTTGGCGATCAGACATGAGCCGCCGCTCATAGAGCGGCGCTACAGTCGGCCCAACAGATCGGTGGACTATGGCGACAAGTAACGCGGCTGAACTCCTGATTCGTATCGGCGCCGATCCTTCCAACGCCGAGGAGAGCATCGGGCGGTTTCGCGCAAATTTCTCGCGCGAGTTCGCGACACTCAGCGCGGACCTCGCTCGCTGGGCGACGCAAGGCTCCGGCCAGGTGAGCACCGTGGATCGCACCGTGCAGACGCTCGCCAGCCATTTCAACGTCAACGTCGGCGCGGTGTCGAACCTCCTCAACCGCAATCGCCAGGTGGCGGAACTGTGGAAGGCCGACCTCGTCGCTACCTTTGCCGACGTGCTGAATTCTTCCCAGGCGCTGGAGAACAGCCTGGGGCGCAGCTTTCTGCTCTTCGACACCGCGCTGGGCGTGAATATTGCCAACGCCGTCATCTGGCAGCGCTCGATTGGCGAGGCGTTTCGCAAAGCGGCGGTCGGGGCCGTCAGCGCCATCGCGCAGGAAGCCGTGGTGCGCGCCATCTATTCCACCGCCCTGGGATTCTATCTGCTGGCGATCCAGGACTATCGAGGCGCGGCGCTGGCCTTTCAGTCGGCAGCGATGTATGGCGCGGTCGGCGGGGCCGCGGCCATCGCGGGCCGCGCGCTCGCCGGGCCCGACGTGCGCGAAGCGGAGCGGGGCTCGACCGTCCGCCAGCCAGGTTCCGTCGCTCCTGAATTGATTGTCTCCGGCGGAGGCGGTGCGGGCGCGACGACGACCGAGCAGAAAACCGTGCAGGTCATCTTCCAGGGACCGGTCTACGGCGGCCAGGCGGGCGTGGATGAGCTGGTGCGACATATCTCGCAGGCCGTCACGGAGCGCGATGTCAACCTGACCGCGTACACGGTTGTGCGCCAGCCGGCGACAAGAGCATGAAGACGAAAAAACTTCACCACAAAGACACGAAGACACAAAGGATTGCTCTGTACAACCCCTTTGCTCCTCTTTGTGTCTTTGTGCCTTGGTGGTGAACAGTGTCATTTCCAAAGATTGTCTACACGCCGGAAGGCGGAACGGAACAGACGCTGAGCCTCCTCTTTCCGCCGCAGCAGCAGCCGGGATATGAGAAGACCGCCGTCCGGCATGACAACGTCTCGGCCGCCGGCGTCCGCGAGTCTGTCGTCGAGCGCGTCGAGGAGTTCCTGGAGATTTCCCTGGACTCGGTCCAGACCGGAACCGACCTCGCGAACTGGCGCGCCTTTCTCGACCACGCGCTCACCGGCGCGGCGTTTGCCTACTATCCCGATGCGGCGCAACCGGCCTTCACGAATTACTTGCTCGAAGACACGGGAGCGAACCTGGAATACAAGTCGCCGGGACGGTACACGCTCAAGGTGAAGATGAGGAAGCAAGTCTCGTGACTCGGGACTGGGGACTCGGGGCTCGGGCAGCAAGGATTCTGAGTCCCGAGTCGCGAGTCCCGAGAAGGCGATGAACCGATGCTGAAAACGAACCCCAATTTCGACGCGGCCAATCTCCACCTGGTGAAGCGGCCCCTCTACATCCTGCTCATTGACGGCGTGCTCGATCCACTGACCACATTCCGCGCGGAGGATGCGCAGGTCGTCTGGGGCGGATACGGCGTGGCAGGCTATGGAACGGCGGGGTATGGGAATTGAGGGATTTGGTGATTTAGCGATTGAGCGATTTGAAAAATCACCAAATGGCAAAATCACAAAATGACGAAATCGGTAAAGGATTTCTATCCCGCAGATCTGGCCAGCGCGCTCGGCCGCGCCATGACCTGGATGCTGTCCCGGCAGAACGTGGACGTGTCGCCCTTCACGGGGAACGCGGTAGAAACGCCCACGACTCCGGCGCTGGTGGAGGGCGCCGTCGACACGACCCTCGCTAGTTTCTCGACATTCGCCCAGGATCCCTGGCCCAACATCGTTTTCGATCCCATCGCGGACTTAACGCTGGACGAGCAAACCGGCCCGGACGGGTTTCTCATCAACTATTCTCCGACACCTCTCCTCTCGGGCAATCTCCTTATCAACCTACTGCCGCTCGCGGCGACGACCAACGTGAGCGGGCGCGCCTTCAATCTGCTTCAGCCGGCGAGCCAGTATCGGGTGGATGTCTACTCGCGCACGGACGTCTTCTACTATCAGGGCTCGTCCGCCATCGGCGCCGACGGCGCCTGGAGCGTGGCAGGCGTTGCGGCCGGGACCGCGATCGCCCTGTTGATGCCCGCGACGGCGCCCCAGCCGGCCCCCGGCTCGTGGACGGCGCAGCTGACCGGCTGGGTTGCGCACTCAAACCTCGGCGTCGGCAACAAACTGCACGATTACTTTGTGCGCGTCTTTTCCAGGACGGATAGCGAATATCTCCAGGAAGACTCGATCCCCATCATCGTCCAGGATTCGACGCATGCGCGGTTTGGCACCTGCTGCGTGACGGCTGCCGGGACGCCCACCGCGCACGTCATTTACAACCACCCGCAGCTCGGCGAAGTCGATCTCTACTCAACGCTGCAAAATCTGGCTGTTTATTCCGACCTCCCGCGCTCGATCGAAGTCCCGCCCGGCGATCCCGATTACGCCACCCCCAGCCTGATGACGAGCTCGAACCTCCCCTTCATCCAGAATCGCTGCTGGATCTACGATGCGGCGCTGGCCATCATTGTCTTCACGGTGGTCGGGCTCTGGGATGCCGCGAAGCGCATCGTGACGCGGTTGAACGCGCTGCGCGGGAGTCCCGGCTATCTGCCCTCGCTCAATTTGGAGAACGCCGAAGACGGCTCGATTGCGCGCTGGTCGCTCGTCTCGGGCGCGGGGACGCAAAACAATCAGTTCGATTCGACCGAGCCGCCGAGCGGTTCGCGGGTCATGGTCTTCAACGCGACGGCGACGCCGGCGGTTTGGAATTACGTTGGCTCGGGCCTTCCGCACGCCGTTGATACCATCGCGGATTTCAGATTCAAGGCTTCAGGTGCTGGCGCGAGCTTCAAATTCATCCTCGGCGTCACGACCTCCACGGGTCAGGTGACGAGCATCGAGCTCGTTTCCAGCGGCACGGCAGGGTACAACGGGGCCAGCAAGAAGATCACAGCGCCGCTGACTTGGGTAGCAGGCCAGTGGCGAGCGTTGAACGAGAAGCTCGACGATCTGATCCACAAATATCTGCCCAACGAGAGCTTCGCCTCAATCACCTCCTTCCAAGTGGAGCTGGACGCGGCGGGCGAGCTGCGGCTCGACAATCTCTCCGTGGGCGCGCCGCTGCCGGAGGGCGCGCTCGGCTTTTCCTACGACGTTTACAACGGCCAGGTGGACCAAACTTACATCCGTAACGGCGCGATGGCCTGGGTGGCGTACGCCTACGCGATCTATATGGAGCGCACCGCGGACTTCGCCACTGCCGCGCTCGGCCTCGAGAGCATGGTCGGTTATCTCTTCACGCAGCAGTCCACCGCCGCAGACGCGCGCCACAACCTCATCATGCTGGGCTACGGGAGATATCAGCAGCCCGGCTATCAGTACGTCCCCGGCCAGATCACCAGCGTGTCCACCGAGCACAATATCGACGCTTACTTTGCCTTCGACAAGGCGGCGCGCGTCTTTCCCACCGCCGCGCAGAACTTGCTGGATCGCGGCCTGATTACACACAGCCAGTTCGACTCTCTCCAGACGACGGCAGGAATCGCGGCCGCCAAGGCGGCGCAAATCCGGGCGGCGATCCCCACGCAACTCTGGATTCCGGCCGCGGGCGGCGTGAAGGGCCACTTCGCGGAGGGGGCGACGAGTTCGGGGCTCGACACCGCGCTGGCGCTGGACGCCGCGGGCTCCTGGGCGGCGTTGTTCTGTCACGAGATCGGCGACGACGCCAAGGCGGTTGAGTGCCTGAAATTCATCTACGAAACGTTCTTCCTTGCCAATCAGCAAATCCTGAAAAGCTCTGACGCGAATTCCTACAACCAGGCCTACGAGCAGTTGACGGCCTTCGACGGCTTCAAGCCCTACGCCGATTCCGCGGGCGGCTATTCGGGCTCGCCCGCTTCGATCTGGATGGAAGGCACTTGGGGCGCGCTCGCGGCCTACCTGCGGCTGAGCGACGACGCCAGCCTGCAAGCCTATTTCGCGACCCTATACTCTGGCGGGTTCGAGGGTTTCGTGGCACGCCTCGTCCAGAGCATGAAGATCGTGGGCGCGACCACCGCGGACGGCGGCTTGCTCAACTTCTCGCTTGCGGCGCGTGGGCTGCCCTGGGAATTCTCGGTCCGCAAAACACTCGGCTCGACAGCGTGGTTCTGGCTGACCGCGGCGCGCAACGACATCCTTTTTACCACCGCGCTGCAACCCTCCGCCGGCCGGGCTCTTCTGAAGGTCCCGCGCGGAGTGGAACAGTCGGTCCGCCAGCTCGAAGGGCAAGGTTCGATCGGCGCGCTGGAGCTCGAAGCGATCGACGGAGCCGGCTACCTGACCGCGCTCGCCAGCGGGGGAAAGCTCGAAGGGCGCCGGGTCACGCTCAAGGTGGGCTATCCGGGGATGACCTCCTCGGAATTTGCCACTGTCGCCACGCAGGAAATCGAGTCCGTGAACCCGCTGCCCGACCTCACGGGATACGTCCTCGAGTGCCGCGATCTCAAGCGCAGCGCGAAAACCAAAGTCTTCACTCGCGGCGATGACGGCGCCCCCATCTCCAGCGACCACCCCCGCAGGTTGCTCGCGAACCCCATGGATGTCCTCCTCATTGTTCTACAGAACGAACTGGGACTTGGCCAGTCGCCAACCCAACCGGAATCGGCCTGGAAATTGTACGACCCGACGCAATGGGGCCGCGACCTCGATCCCTTCGACCCCCACCATTGGAGCCTGCGGGGCAACCCGACGCTGATTTATCCCAACCCGTACGTCGATGTGGATCAGCTCCTCTCCTATCGCAACGGGATCTTTGCAGGCTACCTGCTCGAGTTCACTTTCCAGCAGGCTGTGGAGGCCAAGCAGTTTCTTGAATACGAGGTCTTTCGGACCTTGGGCGGGTACATGCTCGTCCTCGCGGACGGTCGGCTTTCGCCGCGGTTTTTTGTTCCTCCCTATTCGCTTGGAAACCTCTTTGCGTTCAACGAGCGCAATATCACGATCCTTCCCAGCGTCGAGCGCCAGCCCGTCATCAACCAGGTCACCTTCCGGATGGATTACGACGGGGACAGCTTCCTGACGGAATTGCTGTTCGTTGACGCGCCTTCGCTCCAGCAATACGGGTTGGCAGGGGAACACACCATCGAGTCCAAAGGCCTGCGGCTCGCGCGCGGCGGTGCCTCGCTGGCCGGGCTCACCGCCTCGCGCGCCTTTCGGCGTTACAGCGGCATGGACCCGGTGAGCGGCGCGCCGAACGGCGGCGCGGTCGTGCTCACGGTCGAGAGCCACTTCCTGACCCTGACGGTCGAGGTGGGAGACCTTGTCTATCTCACCCATCCGCTGCTGCCGAATTTCCAGAGCGGCCGGCGCGGGGTCTCGAACCGCATCTATGAGGTCATCGAGAAGCAGCCGAATTTCGGCGAAGGCACGATGACCTATCGGCTGCTCGACATGGGCTGGCTGGCGGCAAAGAAACTCTCACGCGTCGCGCCGCAGGGGACCCCGACTTGGCCCGCTGCAACGCAAGCCCAACGTGATCGCTATATGTTCGCGTGCAACGATGCGACAGGCGAGTATAGCGACGGCGGCCCGGGAAAGACGATCTTCTGATTGGTTCATTGATTCATTGAATCCTTGATTCAATGGGGCGATGGAGAAATGGAGAAATGGCTCAATGGCTCAACTGACTTGGGCAACGGTTCCCGGCGCGGTTGATCTTCCGGACGCAAATCTGGCTGCCGATCAGCCAGTGACGGACTATTCGCTCACGAAGATTTCGAACAACGCCAAGTTCGCGGCGGTGCGCCCCGAGACCTTCTATGGCTACTACAAGAATGGCGAGACGGTGGCCCTGCCGACGAGCCCGGTGGACGGATACCACTACACTCGCGCCGAGCTGGAGTACGACGTCGCCGCATGGTGCTCGCGTTCCCCCGCCGCGGGCTCGGCCACGAACGGCGCCGCGCTCAAGCCGCCGCGCGCCAATCTCAACGATGGCCCCGGCACGCTTTTCCTCATGGATTTCTGGGTGGAGGAGAAGTCGGACGCGTACCCGGGCCTGGTCCATTGCGAGGTCCATTACTGGAATGGCGAGACGGAGACGTCGACGAATGGCGGGTTCGTCAAGGTGCGCACGATCGCCACGCGGCTCTCCAGCTAAGAAGCGTCCTTCGTCCTTGGTCCCTCGTCATTGGCGGGAAGCCAAGGACTAAGGACAAAGGACAAGGGACAAAGGATGAAATCATGGCCATCGTTAGAACAGTTCTGCCCCGCAAGGGCATCATCCAGCCGAAACACGGCGACAACTACGAGACCGACCTGGACACCAACTGGATGTTGATTGATTCCTTACTCCAGGACAGTGCGGACGTGCAGTCGGCCATCGATGCGGCGGGGATGGTCGAAACCTGGCTCAACGACCGGGGGGTGTGCGGGGTCGTTTCCGGATTCACCCTGACGACATCCGCCACGCTCACGCCGGGTCTCGTAACGGGAGTCCTCTACGCGCAGGGCAAGCGCTACGCACCGAGCGAGGCGCCCAATCCCGGGCCCGCGCCGGCGAGCTCGACCTCGTACCTTTTCTATAACAGCGCCAGCGGCTTCTACTACAACCTCACCGGAATCGCTGCCGCCACCGGCGACGCCTTCCTGGGCAGCCTCGTCAGCGATTCGACCCACGTGACCGCGGTGACGAACGCCACCAAGCTGTACGCCCAGGTCGCCGCCGCGCCAGGAGCGGCGGGCAGTTTCGCACTGGCGCATCGGCTGGGGCGGATTCCCGCCGGCGCGGTCATCCAGATGACTTCGGCAGGGGCAATCTGGTTTCAGTCGCCCACCCTGTACGACTCGACCAATCTCTATCTGGCAGCCTCCGACGCTGGAGTAACCGCAAAGGTGCTGGTGTGGTAGGGGGTAGACGGAATACGAAATGCGAGGGAAAAGCAACCATGCCTAAAGCTGAGAAAACTGAAAAGCGCAGGGGGCATGCAGTAGATGGCAGATGGGGAGACGTCTTTCGCTTGTCTACCGTCTTCTGTGTGATCTCTACTGTTCTTGCCCTATCTGCCATCTACTATCTAGCATCTGCCTCTTTCGCCCAGCAGCCGCAAGCCCAGCAAGGTCAGCCTATCTACGCGGTGAACGCGAAATACGTGCAGGGCGTGGGGATTGGCTACTGGCCGACGGCAGGAAGCGGGTTGACGCTCAACATTGCGCCCGGCACAGCGTTTTGCTCGAATCTGTTGATCCAGCATCCGGGCGGAACGCTGACCATGAGTCCCAACACCACCAATTATGTGTACCTCAACGCGCAGGCAAACTGCGCGCCGGCGGTAAAGACCGGAGGGTTTTCGAGTTCTTCCGACATTCCCATCGCTGTGGTGACGACCGGCGGCAGCAACATCACGGGCGTCACGGACGCCCGCACCTGGTTCGTCGCGAACGATAAAGGATTCCTCGATGTGCGGGATTTTGGCGCGAAGTGCGACGGTACAACCGACGACACCGCTGCCTTCAATGCTGCGACAACTGCGGGAACCTATGGATACCACGGCCGGGCCTTTTCCCTCTATGTGCCCGTGACCCAACATGGCTGCTACCTTGCCAGTCCCCTGAACTTGACCGGGCTGCCAGTTGGCTTTGCGTTGGTGGGCGGCAGCGGGCCAGGAGAAACGCCCGGCGACAATACCAGCCGCATCATTCTCGGGGCCTCTACTTTGGGCGTGGACGTCACGGGGACAGGTACGTTCCGAATGGAGAACATCACCTTGGCGGCTCCGCCGAGCGGAGGCCCCAAAGTTGGCCTGCTCTGCGCACGCTCTAGCGTTTCAGGCTCGGACGCTCAGATTTCCAGCCTGCGGAATATCAGCGTCCATCTGAACTCTACGGGGAATGCCAGCGATCCGAGCATCGGGTTTTACAATGCCGGTTGCGAGCTGCTGAGTATGGACAACCTTACGGCGACTGCCGACCTGCCCTACTATGCCACGACGCAGATCAGTCTGTTTCCTGTAAGCTCACCCTACCAAAATATCGTAAGCAATCCAGGCTCCACGAGCATGAACCAATGCTCTCGATGCACGTTCGTCTCCTCCAGCAGTTTGCAGCCGCCGCTTTATCTCGACAACGGGGTTTATGATTCCGACTTCCCGAGTCTCTACTTAGGGTGTCAAGGCGCTGGTGCATCAACGCAATATGCGATGCTGCTTAAGCACTTACAGGGTCTAAAACTTGCGGGCAGACAGGAGGGTTGCGCTTACGCGGCGCACGTCGTCGGCGGATTCACCAACAGTCATATTGAACTCACAAGCGCTACGGGCACGACCGGAACGAATCCTTATATCGTCGTGGACGGCACTACGGGCGGCACCCCTTACAACTTCGAGGGAAACACATTCGAAATCTTCGACACTTATGTTCGCGGTTCGGCCTTCACGGCCTACCGCTGGGACAGTGCGAGTTATTACGTTTCCGCCAACACCTTCGACGGACGCTCGGGAGGGTGCGACGGTGGAGTCTCGATTTCCGCGGGCGCGAGTGGCGTCAATACATTACGCGGCAAAGGGTATTGCTCGGGCGCAACGATTACAGGCTCTACGACCTCGGTCGTCGAGACTCCCAGCGGAATCAACATGACTGGCCTAGTATTGCCCACCAACTACTGGTTTTCGAACGGGATCTTTTTCGACGAACTCGGAGACATCACCCTTGGCTCCGGAAGCATCCTAGCCAACGATTCATCTAGCGACCTCAACCTTTGGGCTCTGAATGGCACCAACAGAAACATTTTCCTATATACCGCGGGCACGGGCATCACCCATTCTCGCAACTTCTCGACGGACGTGAATGTGGTCGCGTGGTCGGCGACGCCTGCATTCGACGCTGCCCTTGGCAACACGCAGAAGCTCACGCTCGGCGGGAACGTCACGAGCTCGACGCTTTCGAACGCGACCGCGGGCGAGCAGATCAACTTCCTTATCTGCCAGGACGCGACCGGCAACCGCACCTTTGTCTGGCCGTCGAACGTCAAGGGCGGCATGACCATCGGCTCAACCGCCTCCAAGTGCAGCGCCCAGACCTTCATCTTCGACGGCACCAGCGCCTACGCGCTCTCCGCCGGAGTCACCAACATGTGATTCCCTCTTCCAACCCCGCGTATCAGAGCCCGCCCTCGGGCTTGCCGGGAGCGGGCTCTGTGTTATAGTGAGGCCCGGCGGTGGGTCTGTGGCCGAGAACCTGGAAGTCTCAACCCAATCCCTGCTCAATGCGTTGACCGTCGTGCCGGAAGTGCGGTGGTACCACCTAGCCGATCCGTCCTCACCGGCGCTGGACGAGCTGGCGGCGCATTTCGGCATTCATCCGCTGCAGGTGGAAGACTGCCGGCATCGCCGGCAAACTGCTCGCCTGGAGGAGCACGAGGGCTACACCTTCGTCGTCATCAAAGTACTCGGCGGAAGTCGGGGCGACAAGCGGCCGGCACCGGAAGCAAACTCTCAGACCGGAGAGGGGCACGACGCTACGACAATCACGGGCAAGCCGGGCTACGCACTGCCGCGCCTGAACTTCGAAGATTTCGATATCTTCCTTGGACCTGACTATATCCTGACCGTGGACGAAGGCGAGTGCTCACTGGTTCCCACGGTCAAGCCCCGCATTGCGGCGGAACGACCGTTGCAGACTCCGGACTCGATCGCGTATGCGCTGATCGACGCTGCCGTCGACCAGTACCTGCCAGCGCTCGATCGCATGGGCAATTTCACCAACCAGCTTGAAGATCGCGTCATCCGGAATCCGGCGCCCGCGACACTGCGTGACATCTTCCGCCTCAAGCGCAGCCTGCTCGAATTTCGCCGAGTGGCCGCGGGCATGCGCGAGGCCGTCAACGGTTTGATTCGCCGATACGACTCGTCCCCCTCCACCGCTCGCCAGGGCGACGGCGGGCTGCGCATTTATTACCGCGACGTCTACGACCATATCGTGCGGGTGATCGACTTCGTGGAGACCTATCGGGACCTCCTGACCGGCTCGCTCGATATCTACCTTTCCGCAGTCGCCAACCGCACGAACGAGGTGATGAAGATCCTTACGATCTGGGGCACCATTGCTTTGCCGCTCCTGATCCTCACCAGCTTCTACGGCATGAACATCAAGCTGCCCTGGCAGGAGCACCCCGACGTTTTGGGAATAATTATCGCGGCGATGGGGGCTTCGGCAGTCGCCATCTTCTATTACTTTCGGCGAAAACACTGGTTCTAACGCTCGTCGGGTGGCTTACTCCCAGGCTGCCCGAACGCCCAGAGGCGCAGGCGGGCCCCGCTTCGGCACTTTCCCCGAGATGTGCTATCCTAGCGCGCGGATGGCCCGATGAGATGGCGGGCCGGGGAGGGCCGTGGAGGCGGGGTCGAGCGACTGCCCGGCTGCCGCCCCGATAATGTCCATCGGGGCGCGTGCCCCGATGAAATCCATCGCCGATGCCGTGGGAGTGAGGTCCACATGCCTGAACAAGAGAGTGAAGCGCCGCTGCGTCGCAGCGCGCGAGTGAACGTCCGCATTCCCGTGAAACTCTCCGGGATACTCGCCGACAACAAGACCTTCGCCGAGGACACCTACGTCATTACGGTCAGCAAGTACGGCGCAAGGCTTCTGACCCAGCAACCTCTCAAGGTGGGAATGCAGGTGAAAGTCCAGCCGCGAGGCCGTCGCCAAGCCGGCCTTTTTCAGGTTGTTTGGACGGGCCGCCCCGGATCTCCTCGGGAGGGCGAGATCGGCATCGCCTATGTCAACGTCTCGAACCTTCTCGGCATCGCATTTCCAGATTAGAACGCGCGCCTCCGCTCGATGAACGAAGACCAACACCGCACGCAACGACTTCGCCTTGCCATTTCCATTCGCATTCGCGGCCTGTCCGCCGAGAACAAGTTCTTCGACGAGGCCACGCGCACCCTCGTGATCGGCGAACACCGTTTGGTTGCCCCGATCCAGAACCGTGTGGACCTCGAAGCGGAAGTGCATGTCACCAATCTCACCAACAAGGTCGGCGGAACGTTCCGCGTGGCGTGGATTAACACCGGGGGCGCGGACGGGGTGCCCGAGGTCGGCCTGGAGCTCATCCAGGCGGAGGGAGACGTGTGGGGCATCGAATTCCCCGCGGCTGAAGACGAGGTGGATTGGGCTCCCGCGCAGGCTTGGCTCCAGTGCCAGCGCTGCCACGAGGGCCGGCTGACCTCCGTCCCCGAAACGGAAGACGAGTTCATCCGCGACGGTTTTTTGATCGCGCGCCCCTGCGAGAATTGCCGGGCCACGACCGTCTGGGGGTTCACTCCGGCGGAGGAAGAACCGGCCAGCGGCGAGGCCACCCCACCAACGTCGCAAAGGCCGCGCGCCCCTCAACATGCAGATCAAGGTGATGCGCGAAAAATACGGGATTGTCCTGGAAGACGTCTGCGAGACCATCAACGTTTCCCGGAACGGCGTCTACTTCCTGAGCACGCGCCACTACGAGGTCGGGGAACCCGTGATGGTGGTCGTCCCCTACCAGGAGGGTGACGTCACCATTCCTGTGCCCGCGCGCGTCGTCCGCCAGGATGAGGCCAAGGATAGTTACGGCCACGCCGTCGCCCTCAGGCTGGAGGAACCGGGGGTTCCTCCCGCGCCAGAAAACCAGTGAGACTTGCCGGGGAGGATGCGATGATGGCACGAGGAATCGTATTGACCGTCGCCGTGCTCGCGATCGGGCTGTTCCAGCCGTCGGCAGTGCCCGACCGGGGCTCGCCCCCGCCCGGCCTTGCTATTGCCGAGGAAATGAACTTCACCGTCGAAGGCAAGATCACCCAGCACGCCGGGAACAAGCTGACCTTGAACACGGAAGGAAACATCATCTTCCACGTTATTTATAACGATAAAACCGAGATCAAGAATAAGGACGGCGGTCCGGGCAGTCCCAAGGATCTCCAGGTCGGCGCCCGCATTCACGTCGACGGCGACCTGCAAGAATCGGGCGAAATCATCGCCCAGAAAATCAGCATCCAGCCGGACTCAGCGGGCGAGAAGCGGTAGCCAACCGACATTTGCCGACATCCAAAAGTAGCGCCGCCCTTTAGGGCGGCACATGCCGGGGCGAAGCCTGGCGCTACATTGCAGATTGGGAGATTACCTCACAATACGGCCACTTGATTTGGCACTGGACGACGCGTAGAATCCTCTCCTCTCACTGACACTATAAGATTGCCGCCGCAGGATGTAGCTATGTGGCGGGCAAGAGGTTTCCTTACCACCGCCTTCCGGACAAGCTGGCTGGCGTCGGCGCGGACGAGGTGCGCAAGCGCAAGGCCCCGGACGGTGTGGTACGGCCGTCTCGGCCGTGTCGCGGGCGAGATGCCCGTGCGACACGCGTGTCGCACGGCTCGACGCGATTTTCAGAGATCAAATCTAAGGAGGCGACTGATGAGGAGCTTTCTAGCAACCGTTGTACTCCTGTTCGCGGTGGCGTGGCCGCTCTTTGGCCAGGCCAAGCCGCAGGCAGCGGCACCCGCAAAGAGTGCGAGTGTGGAGCAGGAGTTAATCAAGCTGGAGAACGATTGGAACACCGCTTCGGTCAAGCGCGATGTGGCGGCACTCGGCCGGATCTTGGCGGATGACTGGACCCTCATAGACCGCGAAGGGACCGTCGTGAACAAGGCCCAAGTTCTCGCGGAAACCAAGTCTGGCGAGGACGTGACTACGTCCGCAGTGGCGGACGAAATGAAGGTCCGTGTCTATGGAGATGCCGCGGTGGTACTCGGGCGCAATACGGTGAAGGAACAGTACAAAGGCAAGGACATCAGTGGCCAGTCCCGGTTCACCGATACCTGGGTGAAGAAAGATGGTCGCTGGCAGTGCGTGGCCACGGCCGGTTCGAAGATCACAAAGAAGTAGCACGAAACCACAGCAAATGACTCAACCTGCGCCCACGGCAGCGCCGGGGGTGCCGGTGTGTTCAAGGAGGATCAATGAGACTCAAAATCATGGTTACGTTTCTTATCGTTTTCGCGCTGGCCGCAGTCGCCAGCGCGCAGACCAAAATCTCAGGAACCTTGCAGTGCGGCAAGGCGGACCCCGTTTACGCCATCCAGGTGGGAGACCGACCAAACCACTCCTTCGTGATCGGCCAGATTAAGTGTACTTGGGCCAAACCCCTCGAAATCGCTGGAGTCAACAGCAAGGAGGATGTCTACACCAACTTCAGCGAGGTCAGCGGCACTCGCTCGCGCGCCCAATCCTACGGTGTGGGCACCATGGCCGACGGAGACAAGTTTTACGTCCGTCCTCAGGGGTCAGCCGTCATGAAAGGCGGGGTGCTCGAGAGCGGAGAAGGCCAATGGACCTTCGTCGGCGGTACTGGCAAGCTGAAAGGTTTGAAGGGCAAGGGGACTTACAAGGAAAAAGGCCAAGCTGACGGCACCATGACCGTCGAAGTTGAAGGCGAATACGAACTTCCGAAGTAATGTCCTGCCGGTCGCCCAAGAGGCAGCCACGGCGTGCCCCGATGTCGTGGGTCGTTGATTGGAGCACACCAAAACCCACGGCACAACCATTGTGCCGTGGCTGCCGATTATTAGAAGCTTGCTGGAACACACGGGGAGATGGGTGAATGGTGCCGCGCTGGAAACAACAGCTTGGCGGGCTGTTGATGGCCCTGCTGGGAGCGGGGTTCACCGGATGGACTTGGTACACGGCGCTCTATCGTGGATACTTCTATCCCAAAGCCAGCATGCTCTTCCCCGCCGTTTTCGTTCTCGGCCTGGGAATCATCGCTTTCCCCGGCTACAAGGAAGAAAGGATCGCGCGTGGTGAGGATATATCTCGACTGCAAGGCTGGAGACTGATTACTCCGCGCTGGTGGGCCATCCTCATCGTCGCCTTGCTTGCTGGAGCCGCAAACTACTTTCTTCTGTCGTCGCTGTAACGGTCAGGGGCATTGCGGACACGCGGAAGCGCGGCACACCCGGCCCGTACGACGACTTTCGAGTTTCCAATTTCCAGTTTCGAATCTCACTGCGCCACGCCGAGGGTCGCCGCGTAGCGATCGCGCGCGGCATTCAAATCATCGATCAGCTTCCTTCGCCGCTCCCTGATGGCTGCGGCGCGGGCGGGCAGGCGCAGTGAGAGAAGGAGCAATCTTGTCCGGGCTCGGAGCAGCCACCGATAGTGCCAGGCGAATGCGCCGCTGGTGGGAAGCGTGAGCACATAGTATCCGGCTGCGGCGCGGCCCAGCCAGTGCGCACAGAGCAGAATCTGGGGCCCGTGCCCCTAGCCTCATTCATCGAGCGCGCACAGGGGATTGTGAAGAGCAGAGCGGCAGGAACCACTCGCCCGCGGCTCCGACCTCCGCCTGCCGGAGCGACCACTGCCGGTGACCTTCGCGATACATTTCAAGCGCGTGCCGCCAAGCAATCAGCCGGCCGGGATCCGCTGCGTCGAGCTGCTCTATCCAGTCGGCGACGAAACGGCTCAGCGCGAAGCCGTCGAGCGTCTGCTTCCAGTTGGTGCGGCCGCTCCAATCCTCTTCGAGCGCGGAACGGAAGAGTTGCTCAAGGTCTTTCAGGAAAACCTCGACATCCTTCGGCGGCAGGCAAAAGGGGTTTTCCCGCAGAGCGCGTTCCAGTTCGACGGTAATCTCGCGCGTGGCGGGGCCGCGCTCCGCCGGCAGGGAAGCGGCGTCCAGGAGGCGAGGTGCTCCGAAGTAGAGGAGCGTCTCGCGTCTTCTCGAACCCTCGATGGGGAGCAGAATGTGGACGGGCAGAAAGGAGACCCGAACTCTGCCGGCGAAGCGTTGCATGGTGCTCAACCCAAGCGTCGCAGCCATCTGCGCCGCGGTCGGGGGTTCGCCCGATTTGCGTGCCGACTCGCTTGTGAGGATGGCCACTGCTTCTCCCTGCTCAAGCCGCTCCCGGGCGGCCTTCAGCCCGGCGACAATCCCTTCCTTCGTGGGCTCGTAAGGGATCATCCGCAGCGTCCGGCATAGCTGGCTCGCGAGAAAGCCCTTGACCTG